>NZ_JBFRCN010000021.1:0-121605 GCF_040965835.1 Paraburkholderia sp. BR10872 | reverse complement strand
ACAGCGGACGGATATATGCCGGCACGAAGCCCGGGAAATCGAACGCGTTGTCCACGCCCATTTCGAGCGCCATCTGGCGGATGTTGTTGCCGTAGTCGAGCGTGGCCGCGCCGCGCTCCTGCAGCGTAAGCATCGCGCGCACCTGGTGGGCCATCGATTCCTTCGCGACCTTCACGATGCTTTCCGGCGCGACCTTCTGCGCTTCACGCCACTGCTCCACGGTCCAGCCCTGCGGCAGGTAGCCGTTGATCGGGTCGTGCGCGCTCGTCTGGTCGGTCACGCAGTCGGGCGTGATGCCGCGCTTCACGAACTCGGCGAAGACATCGGCGGCATTGCCGAGCAGGCCCACCGAAACCGGCTTGCCCGTGCGCTTCGCTTCCTCGACGATGGCCAGCGCCTCGTCGATGGTCTTGGCCTTGCGGTCCACGTAGCGCGTCTTCAGGCGGAAGTCGATGCGCGTCTCGTCGCATTCCACCGCGATCATCGAGAAGCCCGCCATCGTCGCCGCGAGCGGCTGCGCGCCGCCCATGCCGCCGAGACCGCCCGTGAGAATCCAGCGGCCCTTCGGGTCGCCGTTGAAGTGCTGGTTCGCGACCGAATAGAACGTCTCGTAGGTGCCTTGCACGATGCCCTGCGAGCCGATGTAGATCCAGCTGCCCGCGGTCATCTGGCCGTACATCATCAGGCCCTTGCGGTCCAGTTCATGGAAATGCTCCCACGTGGCCCAGTGCGGCACGAGGTTCGAGTTCGCGAGCAGCACGCGCGGGGCGTCGGCATGGGTGCGGAACACGCCCACGGGCTTGCCCGACTGGATCAGCAGCGTCTCGTCCTCGTTCAGGTCCTTGAGCGACGCGAGGATCTGGTCGAAACACTCCCAGTTGCGCGCCGCGCGGCCGATGCCGCCGTACACCACGAGCGCATGCGGATGCTCGGCGACTTCGGGGTCCAGATTATTCTGGAGCATCCGGTAGGCGGCTTCCGCCAGCCAGGTCTTGCAGACCTTCTCGCTGCCGCGCGGCGCGCGGATCGTGCGGGTCGGGTCGAGGCGCGGGTCGGTGAAGTTCGGTTGGTTCATTTGTTCGAGTCCGTCGAGTCTGGATAGCAAGCTGGAGGTGGAGGGCTGCGCCCGCGGAGATGCAATGAGCGCTGCAACGTGGGTTAAGTCTACCGCCGCCAAGTTGTATATACAACTCGTTTCAAAAAAACGTGGGTTAGTAGTTACCCTGACGAAACTCGCCGAGTTCGGCTTATCGGAGCGAAGAAACGGGCAGGCGAGCCGTGAAGCTTTGTCTAGACAAGATGTCTGCAAACAGCCCGACACAGTGCATGGTCTGTAGACGCGGCCAGACCGCCCACGCAAACGAAAGTGGCGGGCTTGATGCGGGCAGGGATCAAGAGGGACGGAGCGCTCGAGCGTCCGGTGGACTGCAGTTCAGCAAGTAAGCAGGAAGTGAGCGGCCTCGCCGCCCAGGCTCAAACGGTACCCGCCAGATGAAACCGCGAAGCCGGATGCCACAGGCGCACGGAAGTCGCCACGTGACGCCCCACCCACGTGCGCCGCAGCAACAGCAGGCAGGGCTCGCCGATTTCCATCTCCAGATACTGCCGCACGCGCGCATCGGGCTTCTGCGCGTAAATGCGGAATTCCGCGCGCTGGATCGGCGCGAGGCGCACCATGTAGTGATTCGGCGTTTCGACGGTGAAGTCCTGGGCGAGGTAGTCGGGGAACACCTCGGGGTTCACGTAGCGGTCCTCGTACTGGATCGGCTCGCCCTCTTCACTGTGCACGATGCGCGAGTGGAACACCGGCCCGGCGTCGAGTTCGAGCGCGGCGATCGCGTTCGGATCGTCGCTCGCCTCCAGCCCCAGCACACGCGCCGCATGCCGATGGCCGCGCGCCGCGATTTCGTCGGCGATATTGCGGATCTGCAGCACCGTCGATTCGTACTGGCGCGGCGCGACGTACGTGCCCGAGCCGCGCACCCGGTTCAGCACGCCTTCGGCCATCAGTTCTCGTAGCGCGCGCGACACCGTCATGCGCGCCACACCGAACTCTTTCACCAGTTCCGTTTCGGAAGGCACCACGTCGCCGGGCCGCAAGGCGCCGCTTTCGATCTGCGCGAGCACATGGCGCTTGATCTGCTCATAGGCGGGCAACGGGGCACTGCTGACCGTCTTCTTTTGCATGGTCTCGATCTTCGAATGAACGGGAGGTCGCCGCAGCGATGGCCGCCGGGCGCGGCGCGGGCTTGCAGCTTCAGGCGGCCACATTGTACCGCCCCTTAAAGCGGCTCCTTTTCCAGCTCGGCCACGAGCGCGGGCTGCCAGCGCGCGAGCACCACGCAGGCGCGCACGCCCCGCCCGTCCGCGCCCGGACTCAGGCTCACCGCGCCACGATGCGACTGCACGATCTCGCGCACGATCGCAAGACCAAGGCCCGTGCCTTCGGTCCCGACGGCGGCGCGGAAGAAAGGCTCGAAAACGCGCGCCCGCGCTTCCGCGGGAATGCCGCGGCCGTCGTCGAGCACTTCGAGCGCGACCATCTCGCCGCTCGCCCGCACCGACACCGTGACGTGCCCGCCAGCCGGCGTGTAGCGCAGCGCGTTGTCAACGAGATTGCTGACCATCGCGCGCAATAGCTCGCGATGCCCCTGCACCACCGCCTCGCCCGCCTCGCGCGGCAACTCCGCGCCGAGATCGATGCCGCGCGTCTGCGCGAGCAGCGCGAGCGCCTCGACCACTTCGCGCGCGAGCTGCGCCATGTCGACGGGCGCGGCCGGCAATTGCGCGGGGTCGAGCGCCTCGGCCTGCGCGAGCAGCAGCAACTGGTTCGTGAGCGCGACCATCGAGCGGTTGCTCACGTGCATGGCCGCCAGCACTTCGTCGAGCGCGGGATCGACGGCCTTTTGCTGGCGCGCGTACTGCAACTGCGTGCCGAGCAGCGTGAGCGGCGTGCGCAGCTGGTGCGCGGCATCGGCGATGAAGCGGCGCTGCGCCGCCGTCTGCGCCGAAAGGCGCGCAATGCATTGATTGATGGCGTCCACGACGGGCCGCAGTTCGGCATGCAGCCCTTCGGCGCGAATGGGTTCGAGGTGCGAAGGATCGCGGTCCGCCACGTCGTTCTTGAGCTTCATGAGCGGACGCAGCTCGAACGTGAGACCGATGCAGGCGAGCGCCACGGCCAGCATCACCATGCCGATCTGGCGATAGAGCTGGGGACGCCAGAGCGCCTCCACCATCGCGTCGCGCGAGCGCTCGGTTTTGCCCACCGAGACGCGCACGCGCCAGACGTGGCCGTTGTCGTACATGGAGCGCACCACGCTCACGGCGCGCACGGCCTGGCCGCGCAGCCCGGCGTCGTACGCGACGGGCGAATCGACGGCGGGCGCCGAGGCCGCATGCGGAAAGTCGGGCATGCCCGCGAGCAGCGAGCCGCCCTCCACGTGCACGTTGTAGAACACCTGGTCCTGCTGCGGCGAGGCGAAGAGTTCGAGCGCCGCGGGCGGCACGTCGGCGCGCAACGCGCCATCGGCCCATTGCACGGAACCGGCGATCATGCGTGCGGACGACAGCAGCCCGCCGTCCTGCACCAGATCGGCAGTATGGCGCGCAGCACGATACTCGGAGGTCGCCGTAAAACTCACGTAGAGCGCGAGCGGCACGAGCATCCACCACAGCAGGCGAACGCGCAGGCTACCCGTCATGTCGGCACGCGCAAGTCGTCATAGCGTTTCATCCTTCCTGCGCAGCAAATAGCCCAGGCCGCGCAGTGTCACGATCACGGCCGAGCTGCCTTCGAGCTTCTTGCGCAGCCGCGACACGTAGATTTCGATGGCGTCCTCGCTGGGTTCGTCGGCGAGCGTGAAGATCGCATCGACGAGCGCGGCCTTCGACACGGTCTGGCCGAGACGCAGTGCCAGCGTTTCGAGCACCGTGCGCTCGCGCGGCGTGACGTTCAGCGGCGCGCCCTTCAGCGTGAACTGGCGCGTGTTGAGGTCGAACACGAGGTCCCCACAGCCGATTTCATTCGCGCGCGCGGGCGTTTGCCGGCGAATCAGCACCTTGATGCGCGCCACCAGTTCGCGCACCTCGAAGGGCTTGACGAGATAGTCGTCGGCGCCGGCGCCGAGCAGCTCCACCTTTTCGTCGATCGAGCCGCTTGCCGTAAGCACCATCACGGGTGTCGCGTCGCCGCGCTGGCGCAGCCGCCGCAGCACGTTCTTGCCCGAGAGCTTCGGCAAATTGAGGTCGAGCAGCACCACATCGTAGTGATTGGACCGCAGCAAATGGTCGGCGGCTTCGCCGTCCTGCACGGCGTCGAAGGCGAACGCCTGCTCCTCCAGCGTCTTGACGAGCCAGTGTGCAAGCGTCGGATTGTCTTCGATCAGCAGCAACTTCATGGGCGGGTACGGGCAAAGGCGAAGGCCGTTTCAGGGGAATCGATTGTGCCGTTGCCGGCGCATCGCCGCCCTGCGGGTTAACACGGACGATTTTGCACGGCGCCCGAAGGCTGGCAGAAGGCTTACGGTTTTTATAATCGGCTCCATCCACCAAAAAGCGCCGCATGCACGGCGCACCACCCTCAGGAGACTCCACGATGCCTACCTTGCGCCAGATCGCCGCCGTATCGAGTGTCGCGTTCGCCCTCGCCGCCGGTTCCACGGCTGCCCACGCGGAAAAGATCACGATCATGGTTGGCGGCGCAACCAAGATCATCTATCTCCCCGCCAAACTGACCGAGCAGCTCGGCTACTTCAAGGACGAAGGCCTCGACGTCGAACTGCAGTCGCAGCCGGCCGGCGTGGACGCGGAGAACGAACTGCTCGCGGGTGCGGTGCAAGGCGTGGTGGGCTTCTACGATCACACCATCGACCTGCAGAGCAAGGGCAAGGAAGTGCAAACGCTCGTGGTGTTCGGCCAGGTGCCCGGCGAAGTGGAAATGGTGTCGAACGCGGCAGCCGGCACGGTCAAGAGCATGGCCGACGTGAAGGGCAAGACGCTCGGCGTGACGGGCCTCGGCTCCTCCACGAGCTTCCTCACGCAGTACCTCGCACAGCGCTCGGGCGTGCCCTCCAACCAGTACACGCTGCTGCCGGTGGGCGCGGACAACACCTTCATCGCGGCGATCAAGCAGAACCGCATCGACGCGGGCATGACGACGGAACCCACCGTCTCGCGTCTGCTGCAAACCGGCGACGCCAAGGTGCTCGTCGACATGCGCACGCTCGAAGGCACGCGCGCTGCGCTCGGCGGCACCTACCCCGCTTCGAGCTTCTACGTGCAGCGCGCCTGGGCGCAGTCGCACAAGGAAGAAGCGACGAAGCTCGCGCACGCGTTCTCGCGCACGCTCAACTTCATCGCCACGCATAGCGCCGATGAAATCGCCGCGAAGATGCCGAAGGACTACTACGGCAACAGCCAGGATCTCTACGTGGCCGCGCTGAAGTCCTCGCTGCCGATGTTCACGAAGGACGGCCGCATGCCCGCCGACGGCCCGGATACGGTGCTCAAGGTGCTCTCGGCGTTCAATCCTTCGGTGAAGGGCAAGCACATCGACCTCGCGAAGACTTACTCGAACGACTATCTGCCGGCTCCGACCGCCACGGCGTCGAAGTAAAACGCAATCGGCCCCACGTTCAGCCCACTGAAATAATGACTTCCTCCCATTCCCAAGGCACGCCGGCCATCGAGCTGCGCAATGTTTCGTGCCGCTTCATTTCACCGGACGGCAAGGCGACGGTCGCCCTGCGCGACTTCAGCATGTCGGTCGCGCGCGGCGAGTTCGTCGCGATCGTCGGGCCCACGGGCTGCGGCAAGTCCACCACGCTCAGCATGATCACGGGCCTGCTCAAACCCACCACGGGCGAAGTGCGCGTGATGGGCGCGCCCGTGAACGGCATCGATCCGCGCATCGGCTTCGTGTTCCAGGCCGACGCGGTGTTCCCGTGGCGCTCGGTGCTCGACAACGTGGCGGCCGGTCCGCTCTATCGCGGCCGCTCGAAATCGGCCGCCTACGACGAAGCCAACGAATGGCTGCGCCGCGTGGGCCTCGCCAACTTCGGCAAGCACTATCCTCATCAGCTTTCGGGCGGCATGCGCAAGCGCGTGGCGCTTGCGCAGACGTTCATCAACAAGCCCGAAATCCTGCTGATGGACGAGCCGTTCTCGGCGCTCGACATGCAAACGCGCACGCTCATGCAGGACGAGCTGCTGCAGCTGTGGGGCGGCACGGGGTCGGTCGTATTCGTCACGCACGACCTCGAAGAAGCCATTGCGCTCGCCGACCGCGTGTTCGTGCTCACCGCGCGCCCGGCCACGCTCAAGAAGGTCTACGAGATCGATCTGCCGCGCCCGCGCGTGACGTCCGAAATCCGCTACGCGCCGCACTTCGTCGAACTGTCGCGCCAGATCTGGCACGACCTGCGCGAAGAAGTGCAGATCGCCTAACACCGGAGCCGTTCACTATGTCCACCCCGCAACAAACCCTGCCGCAAGGCCTCGATGCCGCCTCGCTCGACGCCGTCGAGCGCGCTGCGCAAAAGCGCATTCGTCAGCGCAATCTGCTCGTCATTTCGCTGCGTATTCTCGTGCTCGTCGTCGTGCTCGGCGGCTGGGAACTCGCCGCGCGCCTCAAATGGATCGACCCGTTCTTCTTCTCGATGCCCACGGCCATCTTTGATCAGATCATCGACTGGTTCGTGAACGGCACCTCGCAAGGGCCCCTGCTCACGCAGGTCTGGGTCACGCTGGAAGAGACGGGCCTTGGCTTCATCATCGGCTCGGTGGCCGGCGTGTTCTGCGGCATCGTGCTTGGCCGCAACAAGCTGCTCTCCGACGTATTCAGCCTCTACATCAAGATCGCCAACTCGATTCCGCGCGTGGTGCTCGGCTCGGTGTTCGTGATCGCGCTGGGGCTCGGGATGGCGTCGAAAGTGGCGCTCGCCGTGGTGATGGTGTTCTTCGTCGTGTTCGCCAATGCGTTCCAGGGCGTGCGCGAAGCGGACCGCTACATGATCGCCAATGCGCAGATTCTCGGCGCGTCGCGCCGCCAGGTGACGACCTCGGTCGTGATTCCCTCAGCGCTTTCGTGGATTCTCGCGAGCCTGCACGTGAGCTTCGGCTTCGCGCTGGTCGGCGCCGTGGTGGGTGAATTCCTGGGTTCGAAGCAAGGCATCGGTTTGCTGATCTCGACGGCGCAGGGCGCGTTCAACGCAAGCGGCGTGTTCGCCGCGATGATCGTGCTCGCCGTAGTCGCGCTGGCCGCCGACTATGTGCTCACCGCGCTCGAGCATCGTTTGCTCAAGTGGCGGCCCACGCCTTCGAACTGATTCAGTCAGCTTCCCCTGTCCGGACCGCGTAAGACGCGAGAGCTTGCCTGGTCCGTGATCCGCGGCGCACTGCCAGTGCGCCGCGTTTTTTTTGGGCCTGCCAAACGCTACTTGGGCTGCGCAACGGTACGCAGATACGGCTTGAGCGTCTTGAAGCCCTGCGGATACTTCTGCCTGGCCGCATCGTCGGAAACCGAAGTCGGGATGATGACGTCGTCGCCCGGCTTCCAGTTCACCGGCGTCGCCACCGAATGCTTCGCGGTGAGCTGCAGCGAATCGAGCAGGCGCAGCACCTCGTCGAAATTACGGCCCGAGCTCATCGGGTAGACAAACATCGCCTTCACTTTCTTGTCCGGCCCGATGAGAAACACCGCGCGTATCGTGGCGTTGTCGGCCGCCGTGCGCGGGCTGGCGCCGCTCGCGTTCGGGTGGATCATGTCGTAGAGCTTCGCGACGTGCAGATCCGGGTCGCCGATCATCGGATAATTGACGGCGCTCCCCTGCGTTTCCTCGATGTCCTTCGCCCACCTCGCATGGTCGTCCACCGGGTCGATGCTCAGACCGATGATCTTCGTGTTGCGCTTGTCGAACTCCGGCTTGAGCTTCGCCATATAGCCGAGTTCCGTCGTACAAACGGGCGTGAAGTCTTTCGGATGCGAAAACAGAATGGCCCATTGGTCGCCGATCCATTCGTGGAAACGGATCTTGCCTTCGGTGGTCTCCGCGGTGAAATCGGGTGCATCTTCTCCAAGACGAATCGTCATCTTCTGTCTCCTGAATGCAGTGATTTACAGCTCGTGAGGTGATCGTGAGGGGTCTGCGTGCGCGCGAAAGTGCCTCCCGCTTTTGCATTTTAGGTAGTCTCCGTGACGCTTATGAAAATCTTTGCTATTTCATTAGCATTACATACACCATACATTTAGCCATCATTTAGCGCTAAAAACCTGCATCGGCGCGCTATCGCAGCCTTGACATCCACTTGGCATGAAGCGAATAATGCGTCGTTCGATAATCGAAACCGTGTTCGAGTTACGAACACGAGAACAACAATAACGGGCTGGTCGTCTTGCCGTGCAAATACACGCGTGCAAGGCGTGATATGAACCCGCTGCGCCGGGGCGGCATCGCCTCTCGCTGATGGAGGAGCCGCACCTGCCTCCCTGCCCCCTACGCGCCTGGCCCCGCCAGCCGCACGGTGCCGGGACTACCCGCAAGCAACGCCTCCTGTCCGCTCCGGCCAGCCAGTAGCGACACGCTACGAACTAGCGCAAAGAGCATGAAAAGAGACCTCCAGACTGAAACGCGCGATTCCCGCCAGGGTGTCGTCGCCGCCCTCGTGTATGTTTTCGAGCGGGTCATGCCCGACCCCTTCGTTCTGTCCATCTGCCTCACCTTCCTTGTCGCCGTGCTCGCGCTCGTCATGGCGCCGCACGGCAATCTCCCCACGCTGCTCAGCGCCTGGTACGAAGGTACGTTCGGCATTCTCGGCTTCGCGCTGCAGATGATCCTGATCCTCGCCACGGGCTACGCCATTGCCGAAGCGCCCGTGATCCAGCGCGTCCTGCGCGCGCTCGCGGCCAGGGCGCAAACGCCGGCGCGCGCCGCGCTGCTGGTGTTTCCGGTGGTGGCCATCGCCGCGTGGCTGAACTGGGGCCTGGGCCTGATCGTGGGCGCGCTGCTCTCGCGTGAAATCGCGAAGCGCGTGAACGTGGATTTCGCGTGGCTCGTAGCCGGCAGCTATTCGGCATGGTCGATCTGCAATAGCGGGCTCTCCAGCTCGATCGCCCTCTCGCAGGCCTCGCACGGCAACGCGCTCAATCTCGTGGAAAAGGCGACCGGCCACGTGATTCCGCTCAGCCAGACCGTCTTCGCGCCGTTCGTCTTCATTCCCACCGTGCTCGTGGTGGTCGTGATGACGTTCATCTTCATCCGCATGCATCCGAAGCCCGAGCACGTGGCGCCGTTCAGCGAGGCGGCCGAAGCCGAAGCGAACGACGCCGGCGCCAGCGACGACCCGCACGCGCGCGTCGGCAACGGCACGCCTTCGTTCGCATCGCGCCTCGAGCAGTCGATGCTCGGCACGCTGCTGCTGATCGTGCTCGGCGCAGGTTATCTGGCGATGGAATGGAGCGAAAAAGGTTTCGATCTCGACATCAACACGACAATCCTGATCTTCCTGCTGATCGGCCTCGCACTGCAGCGCACGCCTATCGCCTACGCGAACGCCATTCGCCGCGCCGCGCGCCAGACCGGCTCCATGCTGCTGCAGTACCCCGTGTACGGCGGCATCATGGGCGTAATGAAGGGCACCGGCCTCGCCTCGATGATCGCCAAGGCCTTCGTCACGATCGCCACGCCGCTTTCGCTGCCGCTCTGGAGCTATCTGAGCTCGCTCATCATCACGCTGCTCGTGCCGAGCGCCGGCGGCCACTGGGCCGTGCAAGGGCCGTTCGTGCTGCCCGCCGCGCTGAGCCTGCACGCCTCGGTGCCGCGCACTGCCATGGGCGTGGCGATGGCCGAAAACGTCTCGAACATGCTGCAGCCGTTCTGGGCCGTGCCGATCGTCGCGATCGCGGGCATTCGCATCCAGCGCGTGATGGGCTATACCGCCGTGACGTTCGCCGTGTCGCTCGTGATCTACGCCGTGGCGCTCTGGCTCGTGCCCTGAGCGTCGAGCGGTTCCGCCGCGAAAGAAGGCGCTGCGCCGGCCGCTTTGCAGCGGTTCGGCAGCGCCTTTTTTCATGCGGCGCGCGTGAGCCGCGCTGGCCTCGCGGCGCGCAAAGATCGGCGACAATGGGCAAGCCTCGACGGCGGCACGCCGCCCCGAATCGATCTGCGATCCGAACCAGGAGACTGCCATGACCGCCAGCGCGCCGCCTACCCCACCCTCATCGTCTTCGTCAGGCTCCGGCGAAGACGGCGGCGAGCTCGATCCGCGTTTCGTCGAGTTCGCGCGCCAGGTATTCGACACCGCGCGCCGCGGCGAATCCAACACGCTCGCCACGCTCATCGAACAGGGCCTGCCGCCGAATCTGCGCAACGAAAAAGGCGACAGCCTCGTGATGCTCGCGAGCTATCACGGCCACGCCGCCGCCGTGCGCACGCTCGTGCAGCACGGCGCCGACCCCAACCTGCGCAACGACAACGGGCAAACGCCGATCGCGGGCGCGGCCTTCAAGGGCTTTGCCGACGTGATCAGCGCCCTGCTGGAAAACGGCGCCGACGTGGAAGGCGCCTCTCCCGACGGCCGCACGGCGCTGATGATCGCCGCCATGTTCAACCGCTCCGATATCGTCGACCTGCTGCTCGCGCGCGGCGCGAACCCGGCGGCGCACGACGCCGCGGGCAACACCGCGCTCGACGTGGCGAACGCGATGGGCGCGGTGGCCACGGCCACCCTGCTCGCCGGGAAAGCCGGCGGCAAAAGCGCGTGAAAAGAACGCGTGAATCATGGGGCGCGATGGGCAGGCACGCGAAACGCTGCAAAGCGCATAACGGCACGCAGCGCCCTGGTGTCACTCCTGGTTTGCATACAACGCGCCGCCAGGCGACGCTATCCATGTAACACCCGTGCGTGCAGCGCCAGTGCGGGGCAGGCGATTTTCCACGAGCCGTGATATCGTTTTGTCATCGGATTCGAAGTCTGCACGCACCCGTCAATCGAACTCTGTTACTTTCGCGAGCGTCGCCATGAGTGATGTACGCCACCATCTGAGTCCGCGCGATCGCGTGGAGCTGCTCTGCTGGCTCACCTGCGGGAGCCTCGGGGCCTACTATCTCAACGAATCCTGGCCCAATGCGGCCTTTCACGTCCAGGCGGCGCACAAGTGGCTCGACCGTCACGCGCGCGAGGCCGACTGGCTCGCGATCGCGCGCCTCGCCGCCATGGCGCAGGATATCGCGCAGCAGCACGCGTGGTTCGTGGACGCGGTCTGGGCGCGCGACGCCGTCGAGGAAATTCTCGACACCGACGACCTGAACTACCAGGCCAAGCTCGTCCTGCAAGTGCTCAAGGACTGCGAACGAGCGCTCGCCGACCGTCGCCCCGCCGACTAGGGATCAAACCGGAACTCCATAAGCGGGGTTCCCCACACAGGCCACGCGTTTCTCCATCAAATGATGGACGCGTGGTGGTTATCCTCAGAACATACTCCCGCTTGCAGCGTCGGCCCTTTCCCCTTCGCCGGCCGCTCGCCCACGCGGGAGAACCCAAATGACTCGCCCCCTCGCCCCGATATTCGCCGCCGCGCTCTTCGCGTTGGCGTCGGCGAGCCCCGCTGCGCTCGCGCAAACCAGCGGCCACGCAACCGCCGTCAACGCCGCCCGACCCCTCCAGCTGCAAAAAGTCGCGAAGCCGGCGCCCAAAGCCCCGCCAACCGCAAAAGCCACCAAGCCCGCTCCGCAATCGCTGCGCTGGCTGATGTCTGAATCTCCATGAAACGAACCGGCGCGCCCGCGCCAGGTTCGCGCTTCGCCCCCCGCCTCGAAGCGCAGCCGTCGCGGCTCAGGACTGCGACGGCTTCGCGCTGTCTGCCGCCGGCGGCGGCGCCGCCGGCGTCCAGCCATAACCGAGCGCCTTGTACAGGCTCACGATCTGCGCGAGTTCCTGGTCCTGCAGCGACGACTGCTGCAACTGCGCGTTGAAGAGACTGCGCTCGGCGTCGAGCACCTCCAGATAGCTCGTATAGCCGCCTTCGAACAGATCGCGCGCGACTGACGTGTATTCCGTGAGCGCGGCCACCTGGCGCGTCGTCGAATCCAGTTGATCGCGTGTGCGCGCGACGCCCACGAGCGCATTTTCGACATCGGCGAAGGCCTGCTGGATCGTCTGCTCGTAAGTGAAAAGCGCTTCCTGCTGCACGGCTTCGGCCTGATGCACGCCACCCGCGATCGCACCGCCCTCGAAAATCGGCTGCGTGACCGCGCCCGCGAACGACCAAACGCGCGCGGGGCCAGTCCAAAGCCCCGAAAGCGCCGTGCTCGCGGCGCCGAACAGTCCCGTGAGCGAAATCTGCGGGAAATACAACGCACGCGCTGCGCCGATCGATGCATTCGCCGAAATGAGCGTTTGTTCGGCCTGCAGAATATCGGGCCGGCGCTCCAGCAGCGTCGACGGCAGGCCGGCGGGAATGGCGGGCGCCGTGAGCTCGGTGATCGACTTGCCGCGCGCAATCGGCCCCGGATTCTGCCCCAGCAGCAGCGAGATGGCGTCTTCCTGCGTTGCGATCTGCTGCTGGATCGAGTACACGGAGGTCTGCGCCGATTGGTACTCCGACTGCGCCTGGCTCACCTGCAACCGCGAAACGACACCGCCCGCATAGCGCTCGTTGAAGAGATCGAGCGCGCCCTTGCGGCTTTCGAGCGTGTCCTGCGCGATGACGAGCTGATTGTCGAAGTCGCGCAGCTGCAAATACGACGTGGCCACGTTCGCGATGATGGCGATGCGCGTGGCCTGCTGCGCAGACTGCGTACTCAGATAATCGGCGCGCGCGGCTTCGGTGAGCCTGCGCAAGTGGCCGAATAAATCGAGTTCCCAGGATACCGTGCCGTTCAGCTCCACCTGGTTGCCGACCACAGGCGGGAAGCCGGGCGCCGGCACGCCACGGCTACGCGACGCACCGAAGTTCGCCGAAACCTGCGGGAACAGGCCCGCGCGCGTCACGACGTAGCGTCCGTAGAACTCCTCGACGCGTGCCGCAGCAATCCGCAGATCCTTATTCTGCGTAAGCGCCCTGGCGACGAGGTCGTTGAGCACCGGGTCGTTGAACTGCGTCCACCAGTCGAGCGTCGTATCGACGGCTTCCGCCTGCGGCGAGGCGTAGCGAAACGTCGACGGCGTCTCGACCGCCGGACGATGATAGTCGGGCCCGACCGCGCAGGCGCCAAGGCAAGCCGTCGCGATGGCGAGCCCAAGCGGACGCAGCGCGCGATTCGTCAAATTCGAACGGGTCTTCATCGCTCAGCCCTCCTGCGAAGGCGGCGCCACGGGGGGCGTGCCGGGATGCGGCGCGGCGTTCGCTTTCTTGCGCGACGAGAGCGTTTCCAGTCCCCAGAAGAACATCGGAATGAAGAAGAGCGCGATCACCGTGGCGCCGAGCATGCCCGCGATCACGCCGGTGCCGAGCGAGCGCCGGCTCGCGGCCGATGCGCCGCTGGCGATGGCGAGCGGCACGCAACCGAGGATGAACGCGAGCGAAGTCATGATGATCGGCCGCAGACGCAGCTTGGCGGCGTGCAGCGCGGCGGCGTACGGCGACATGTTCTCTTTCTCGCGCATTTCGACGGCGAACTCGAAGATCAGGATGGCGTTCTTCGCCGCGAGCGCGATCAGCACCGTCAAGCCGATCTGGAAGTACACGTCGTTCTCCATGCCGCGCAACAAGATGCCCACTAATGCCCCGAAGATCGCGAACGGCACGGCCAGCAGCACGCCGACCGGCAGCGACCACTTCTCGTACTGCGCCGCGAGAATGAGGAACACCATCAGCAGTGCGAAGCCGAACACGAGCGCGGCCGTCGAGCCGGCCTTCTTCTCTTCGTACGCCTGGCCGCTCCATTCAAAGCTGTAGCCTTCGCCCAGCACTTCGTTGGCAATCTGCTCCATCGCCGCGATCGCCTCGCCCGAGCTGTGGCCCGGCGCCGCGTCGCCGGTGATCTTCGCCGCCGGAAAGTTGTTGAAGCGGTTGACGATGTCAGGCCCGGGCACGAAACGCGATGTCGTCACGGCCTTGATCGGCACCATGTCGTTGTTGCGGTTGCGCACATAGAGCTGCTGGATATCGTCCGGGCTCAAGCGGTATTGCGGCTCGGCCTGGATGATCACCTGGAAGAGACGACTGCCCTTCGGGAACTGGCTCACGTACAAGGAACCGAACATCGTCTGGAGTGCAGAGTAGATGTCCTGAACCGGAACGCCGAGCGTTTCCGCCCGCTCCCGATCCACTTCCACGAGCAATTGGCGCGAATTCGTGTTGATGGTCGAATTCACGCCGCGCAGCGCCGGATTCTGGCGTGCCTTCGCAATCACCTGGCGCACCTTTTCCTCGAGCTGCTGATAGCTGCCGTCGCCGGTGCTCTGCAGCCAGAACTCGAAGCCGCCCGTCGTTCCGAGGCCCGGAATCGACGGTGGATTGAGCGGTACGACCACGCCGTCCTTGAAGGTGGAGAACGCCTTGGTGGCATCGCGGATCAAGTCCTGCGCCGTGCCGTTTTCGCCTCGATCCTTGAAGCCCTTGAGCGTCACGAACAGCGTGCCCGCGTTCGACTTGTACTGCGAGTCGATCAGGCTGTAGCCGATCGGCGCCGCCACCGAACTCACGGCAGGCTGTTTCGCGAACCAGTCCTCCGCCTTTTTCGACAGGTCGCCGGTGCGGTCCAGACTCGCCGCGTCGGGCATCACGACCGCGCCGAACAGATAGCCCTGATCCTCCACGGGCAGGAACGACGATGGAATATGTTTGAACAGGCCGACGGTCGCGATCAGCATCACGACGATCAGGCCGATGGAGAGGATCACGCGGCGTATCGCGGTCTGCACCCAGCTGCCATAGCCCTCGGTCAGGCGCTCGAACTTCTCGTTGAACCAGCGGAAAAAGCGGTTCTTCTTGTGCTCGCCCGGCTTGAGCAGGATGGCCGCGAGCGCGGGCGACAGCGTGAGCGCGACGATACCCGAAAGCACCACCGAGACCGCGATCGTCACCGCGAACTGCTTGTAGAGCTGCCCCGTGATGCCCGAGAGGAACGCCACCGGTATGAACACCGCGAGCAGCACCAGGACGATCGCCACCACCGGGCCGCTCACTTCGTCCATCGCGCGCTTGGCCGCTTCCTTTGGAGGCAGCTTGAATTCGGTCATGTTGCGCTCGACGTTTTCGATCACCACGATCGCGTCGTCCACCACGATGCCGATGGCCAGCACCATGCCGAACAACGTGAGCATGTTGATCGAGAAGCCGAACGCCTCCATGCCGATGAACGCGCCGATGATCGACACGGGCACCGCGAGCAGCGGCACGAGCGTCGCCCGGAAACTTTGCAGGAAGATGTACACCACGATGATCACGAGAATCACCGCATCGCGCAGCGTATGGACCACCTCGTTGATGGATTCATGCACGAACTCGGTCGTATCGAGCGCGATTTCATACTTGAGGCCAGGCGGAAAGCTCTTGTTCAGCAGTTCGAGTGTCTGACGCACCTGCTTGGCCACCTGCAGCGCATTCGCGCCCGGCTGCTGATACACGGCGAGCAGTGTGGCCGTCTTGCCGTTGTAGCGGCCGCGCAGCGAATAGTCCTTGGCGCCCAGATCCGCGTGGCCGATGTCCTTGAGGCGCACGATCGCCGCATCGCCCGATGCCGCGCGCAGGATGATGTTGTCGAAATCGGCGGGCTCCGTGAGGCGGCCCTTCGTCGTCACCGGGAAGGTCTGGTTCACCGGTTTGCTGGTCGGCGCCTGGCCGAGCCGCCCCGCAGAGAACTGCTGGTTCTGCTGCGCAATCGCGTTCTGCACGTCGGCCACGGTAATGCCGAGCTTGGCCATGCGGTCCGGCTTGAGCCACACGCGCATCGCATAATCAGCAGAACCGAAGATCGACGCCTGGTTCGCGCCCGGAATACGCTTGAGCGCGTCGAGCACGTAGACGTTCGCGTAGTTCGCCACATAGGCCGCATCGTAGGCGTTATCGGGCGAATAGATTGCGATCACCATCATGAACGCCGACGAGCGCTTCTGGACCGACACGCCTTGCGCGGTCACCGAGTCGGGCAGGAAAGGCAGCGCGAGGTTCACGCGGTTTTGCACGTCCACCTGGGCGAGCGACGGATCGGTGCCGATATTGAAGTACACCGTGAGCGTCATGTTGCCCGTCGACGAGCTCGACGAGTTCATGTACATCATGTTGTCCGCGCCGTTCACCTGCTGTTCGATCGGCGCGGCCACGTTCTGCGCGACGATATCGGCGCTCGCGCCCGGATACGTGGCGCTCACCGTGATGGTAGGCGGCGCGATGTCGGGAAACTGCGCGATCGGCAGGTTGAACATCGACACCAGTCCCGCGACGACGAGCACGATCGAGAGGACCGACGCGAAAATTGGCCGGTCAATAAAGAAGTGGGAGAACTTCATCGTTCAGCCTCCCGCAGCGGGCGAGAACGTGACGTCCACGCGGCGGGATTTGTCGGGCGGATCGTTGGCGACGATCCGCGCCGGTTTGCGCATCTCGATGCGCTCGGATTTCACGCCGGCCACGACCAGCGCGGCACGCACCGTCCCTGCGCGGGCGGCGGCGAGACGCTCATTCGCGGCTTGCGAGCCGCTCGAATCGGTGTAGCCGGAAATCACCACGCGCATGCCCGGCTCCGCGACGAGACGGCGCGCCACGGCTGCGAGCGCGTCGGCGGACTGGGCGTCGAGGCTCGCACTGCCCGACGCGAAGTAAAGCGCGGTGTGTTCGCCCAGCACGTCGGCAGCGCCGGATGCGGCGGCCGGTTGAGCGACGCTCGTGCCAGCGTTGGCTTGAGCGTTGGTATTCGCGTTCGCAGCCGCCGGGCCCGAAGCTCCGGCCGCGCCCGCCTGCGCCCCGCCGCCTGCACCGGCGTCGGGCCCGCCAATATTGACGGTTGCGGGCGGCGTGGCCACGAGGTTCGCCTTGACCGGCGCACCGGGCATGAGCCGCAGCGTATTGTCGATGACGACATGATCGCCCGGATGCAAACCCGACTTGATCACCCAGTCGTTGCCGTTCCACTCACCCGTTTCGACCACGCGCTGCTGCGCCTTGCCGTCCTTGTCGACGGTCCACACATACGCGCCGCGCGGCCCCTGCTGCACCGCCGCCTGCGGCACCGCCACCGCGGAAGTCCGCAGCGCGCCCAGCAGCTTGATACGCACGAACTGACCGGGCCGCAGCGACCCCGTGGGGTTTGGCATGGCGGCGCGAATCAGGTAGGTGCCGGTTTCCGAGCTGAGCGAGGCATCGGTAAACGCGATGTGGCCGCGTTCGGGATAGATGCTGCCGTCGGCGAGCACGATTACCGCTTCGAGCTTGCCGACGGGCGGCAGCTTGAGCGTGCCGTTCTGCGTTTGCGTGCGCAGATCGAGCATCTCGTTCTCGGAGAGCGAGAAGTTGATCCACATGGGATCGAGCTTCGCCACATAGGTGAGCAGGCTGTTGCTCGCATCGATATACGAACCGTCCTGCTTCTTTGCAAAGCTCGAAAGACCGGTGACTGGCGCAACGATCTTCGTATAGCCGAGATTGAGCGTCGCGCTGATGACATTCGCCCGCGCGCCTTCGACCGCGGCGGCGGCCGCCTGCTCCTGGCCGACCGAGTCGTCGAGATCCTTCTGGCTCAACGCGTTCTTCGCGGCGAGCGGACGCACGCGATTGAGGTTGGCCTGCGCGGTGACGAGCCGCGCCTTCTGCTGCGCAAGCTCGGCCTGCGCGGCATCGAGCGCGGCCTCGAAGGGTTTGCGGTCCATGACGAACATCACGTCGCCCGCGTGGACCAGCGAGCCTTCCGTATACACGCGCTTTTCGAGGAAGCCGTTCACGCGCGCGCGAATTTCGACCTGTTGCGAGCTTTCTGTCTGCCCTACGTATTCGAAGACCACCGGCACGTCGCGCAGCGCAACATTGATCACGTCGACGTTTGCGGCAGGTCGTGTTTCAGCAGCAGGTTTATTGTCATGACATGCAACGACGCTTACCAGCAATCCCAGCGACAGGCACAAGCTGGCTACCCGAAATCCGTGAGTCATGCTGTTCTCCGTTGTTATCGACGATCTGCGCTGGACCGACGAACCCCAAATCAGGCGCGCGCGGGCGATCGAATCGAACCAAATCGCCAAACTGACTTTGGTGCTCGAGCGAATACTACTGTTTTTCGGGAGAACGCAGGATCAGGACGGCCAAAAAGTCGCACTCGATGAAAAGACCGGCACTCGCGGAGCAATAGTGTCCGGATTCATTTCGAAATCCGAAATGACGGAATCGTTCGCTAACGTTCGCGTGAAAATGCGCAACGCTTGCGTAGGAACAAAGGGAGAGCGCGGAAAGCGGAGATTGCGGACGCACGGAACGTGCGTCGCGTGGAGGGCGGGCGGGAGAACATCAAGGCATGTCGCAGCCGTCGCAGCAGCGGTTGCGACACGCGCTGCGAATCAGGCGGCGCGATCGAGCCGGCGCACCGAGCCGAACTCCGCACACGAAAGCGTGCGCATCAACAGCGCCATGGCCTCGGCGACACGGCGGCGATCGAGTTCGACGTGCAG
The DNA here is from genome assembly GCF_040965835.1 of Paraburkholderia sp. BR10872. Taxonomy (NCBI): domain Bacteria; kingdom Pseudomonadati; phylum Pseudomonadota; class Betaproteobacteria; order Burkholderiales; family Burkholderiaceae; genus Paraburkholderia; species Paraburkholderia sp. BR10872. Next base: position 103,005 of record NZ_JBFRCN010000021.1, on the reverse strand, counting down.
ACAAGCGAGATCGCTGCGGCGATCGATATCGATTGTATGCACGCCGAGCGCGCTGCCAACCAGACCATGCAGCGTGCAGCGAGCGAGTTGCGCTTCGCTCGTGGGCACGCGCACGACCAGTTGCACTGTCGTGCGATGGGTTGCCGGGTGAAGGGGCTTGCCCGGATTGTGCAGCGAGAGAACGGGCCGCAGCGCGGCGGCGGAGCGGGAACCGCGGGAATTCGGACCCTGCGAGACGATAGACGGCATACGTGTCGTGCGCACGCCGTCGTTCGGGGCGGCGCGCTCGAGTTGAACACGAACCGATTCTAGGCAGCGCCGCGTAAAAGTCGGGTAAACAAACACTGCGCGGCCGCTAAAAGTGCGTAGCGGCAGAAGAGAGAAGCGTTAATCGAGCGGGCGACCCGCCGGCTCGCGAATGAGCGGCAGCGCGAGCAGCGAGACCGCGCCGCAGCCGATCAGATACCAGGCGGGCGCGAGCGGATTGTCGAGCAGCTTGATGAGCCAGGTCGCGAAGAACTGCGCGAAGCCGCCGAAGATCGAAACGCCCACGCAATACACCACCGACATGCCCGTCACGCGAATCGACTGAGGAAAGAGCTCGGGCAGCATCACGATATTGGGGACCGCCGTGAACGCGACGATCGCGCCCAGCACGGCCACGACCGCGAGCACGGTTGGGATGGTCGGCATGGCGTGAATGACCATGAAGGCCGGATAGATCACCGCGATCAGCAGCACACGCGAAACACCCATCACCCACTTGCGGCCCAGGCGGTCGGAGAGCGAGCCGGCGAACGGCGAGCAGACTGCCGTGACCAGCGCCGCGACGAGGGCCGCGCTCATGCCGACCGACATCGGCAGGCCGAGAATCTTGATCGCATAGGTCGACATGTAAAACAGCACGATGTAGTTCGCCGCCGTGCCGCCGATGGTCGTGACGACACCCGCCACGAGCGCCGTGCGATGACGCCCGAAAATCTCGCGCAGCGGCCGCGCCACGTCGGCCACGGGTTCGGCGTCTTCGACTTCGACGGGGTTCGCGAGCGTTTCGTCGAGATGACGGCGGATATATACGCCCACCGGCACGACGAGCATGCCGATCACGAACGGCACGCGCCAGCCCCAGCTTTCGAGCGCGGCCTGCGAGAGCATGGTGGACAGCGCCACGCCGATGAGCGCGCCGCACACCGTGTTCAGGCCCTGGCTCACGAATTGCCAGCTGCCGTAAAAACCGCGCGAACGGTCGTCGGCGTATTCGAGCAGGAGTGATGTCGAGGCGCCCACTTCGCCGCCCACCGCGAAGCCTTGCACGAGACGCGCGAGCAGGATCAGTGCGGGCGCCGCGAGCCCGATCTGCGCATAAGTGGGCGCGAACGCGATGAGCGCCGAGCCGAGCGCCATGAGCCAGAGCGTGAGCGTCATGGCGGCCTTGCGGCCGACGCGGTCCGCAAACGCACCGATCACGATGCCGCCGATCGGACGCACGACGAAACCCACGCCAAAGCTGCCCACGGCGAGCATCAACTGGTTCAGCGAGCCGTGCACCGGGAAGTACAGCGAGCCGATGATCGACGCAAAGAAGCTGTAGACCGTGAAGTCGAAGAACTCGAGCCCGTTGCCGAGCGTGATCGCGAAGATGGCCTTCGCGCGCGAGCGGCGCGTGGAAGCCGGGGCGGCAGCGGCCGGCGCCTGAATCGACGTGGCGTTCATCGGGTGTCTCCTCGTGTGTCTCGTGTCTCGTATCGTGGTGCGTTTACCCGCCGGCTTTGAGCTTCAGCCGCGCAGGAAGCGTTCGGCGAGCTGCACCCAGTATGCCGCGCCGGTGGCGAGGCAATCGTCGTTGAAGTCGTAGCCGGGGTTGTGCACCATGCAGCCGCCCTCCCCGTCGCCGTTGCCGATGATGAAATAGCTGCCCGCGCAGCGCTCGAGCAGGAACGAGAAGTCCTCGCTGCCGGTGAGCGGCGCCATGTCGTGGATGAGGCCGTCTTCGCCGAGCCAGTCGCGCGCCACATCCTGCGCGAACGCCGTCATCGCCGCGTCGTTCACGAGCACCGGGTAGCGGCGCTGATAGTCGATGCGCGCCGTCGCGCCGTAGGCGCTTGCCTGCGCATGCACGAGCGACGTGATGCGCTCCTGCAGCAAGTCACGCACTTCGGGGCGCAGCGCGCGCACCGAGAGGCGCATCTGCGCGGTTTGCGGAATCACGTTGGGCGCGTCGCCCGAATGGATCGCGCCCACGGTGACGATCGCCATGTCGAGCGGCGGCACGTTGCGCGACACGATGGTCTGCAGCGCGAGCACGACGTTGGCGCACACCACCACCGGGTCGATCGCCTTATGCGGCACCGCGCCATGACCGCCACGCCCGTCGATGTCGATGATGACCGTGTCCGATGAAGCCATGAACGGCCCCGCGCGAAAGCCAAGTGTGCCGGTCGGAAAGCCCGGCATGTTGTGCATGGCGAACACGGCGTCGCAGGGAAAGCGCTCGAAAAGGCCTTCGTCGAGCATACGCTTCGCGCCGCCCAGGCCTTCTTCGGCGGGCTGGAAAATGAGGTGCAGCGTGCCGCTGAAGTTGCGCGACTGCGCGAGATTTTTCGCCGCTGCGAGCAGCATGGCCGTGTGACCGTCGTGGCCGCACGCGTGCATCTTGCCGGGAATGCGGCTCGCGTAATCGAGGCCGGTGTTTTCGTGGATGGGGAGCGCGTCCATGTCGGCGCGCAGACCGAGGCGCTGAGCGCCTTCGCCCACCTTGAGCGTGCCCACGACACCGGTGCCGCCCAGCCCGCGGTGCACCTCGTAGCCCCACTCGGTGAGGCGCTGCGCGACGAGGTCGCTCGTGACGAATTCTTCGAAGCCCAGTTCGGGATGCGCGTGGATCTCGTGGCGCAGCGCGATCATCTCCTCTTCGATCGCGGCGATTGCGGCCGGGATAGCCATCGTGTTCATACGAATTCCCTCCAGGGCGAGCGTGAGTGTGAATTCGCTTGAGAATAATGACGTCTCCTTTTGGCCGACAGCCCTAAAATAGTTGGCCCGCCAACCAGAAGTGCGCACTCGGGTTATCCCTATGAAGTTTCATCAGTTCCGCGCGCTCGTCGCCATGGCCGATACCGGCAGCATTCGTGCGGCCGCGCGTGCGCTTGGCATCTCGCCGGCGGCGGCAACGAAAGCGGTACGCGAGCTCGAAGCCGAGCAGCAAATCGCGCTCGTCACGCGCAATGCGAACGGCATCGCCTTCACGGAGGCGGGACAGGCGCTGCTCGTTCATGCGCGGCTGGTCGTGCACCAGATGTCGCGCGCCCAGGACGAACTCGATGCGCGGCGCGGGCGCGGCGGCGGCAAGCTCGCGATCGGGGTGACGCCGTGGCTCGCCCTGTCCTTTTTGCCCGACGCCGTCACGCTGTTTCGCGAGCGCATGCCCGGCATGCAGCTTGAGTTCTACGAGGGCCTGCTCAATATCGTGATGCCGCGGCTGCGCGACGGGTCGCTCGACTTTTCGCTAGGCAAGCCCGGGCCCGCTTCGCTGCATGCGGAATTCACGCAGACGCCGATCTTCGCCACGGAGTCGGCCGTGGTGGTACGCAAGGACCATCCGCTCTCGCATGCGCAATCGCTGAAAGAACTTCAGGATTGCGAATGGTTGCTCAACTGGGACCCGGCCAGCAAGGAGATGATCGCCGACGATGTTTTCCTGCGTCACGGTCTCCCGATGCCGAACAACGTGCATTTAGCGCACTCGTTCGTGGTGGCGATGGGGCTTATCATGAACACGGATATGGTGAGTATTTTTCCGTGGCCGTTGGTGGAAACGCGGTTTGCGCGCGACAATTTGCGTGCGCTCGCGCTTCAGGAGGAAGTGGATCGCACGGTGGTGAGCGTGGTTGCCCGGCGTGGTGTGCCGCTTTCTGCTGCGGCTGAGTGCTTTCTGGAGTGCCTCAAGGAGGCGATTCATGCTGGTGAGGCTTCTGCTAATCCTGAGCGTAGGCGGCTTTATCACTCGCTTGAGTTGCTGATTTGATTGGCCGCTTTTTTTGTCTTTGTTCTGGGTTCTTTGGCCTTTCCTTGTTTTCGCGTCGGTATGCAGGCGTTGCCCCTGTGCGGGGCGGCACCTACTTTCTTTGCGGCGGCAAAGAAAGTAGGCAAAGAAAGCCGCTCAAACCGCTAATGCCTGCCACAGTTCACATCTCGACGTACATGGTGAATGGCTCCGGAGCGTCTGTCACCTCGCACCACCCAACTTAGTGACAAGGCAGTCATTCATCCCGCTGCTCGCTACGCGCGCTGCGGTCGCGTCTGCATGGGAAACCAGATGGCACGCGTGAGCATTCGCGAGAATGCACGCGTACCAATGGTTTTAGGTTATGCCCTTCGGCGCGCGTAGCGCCGCCGGAAGGAAGAGCGCCTTGTCACTAACTTTGAAGGTGCGAGATGGCGGACGCTCCGGAGCCATTCACCGTGTACGTCGAGATGTGAACCGTGGCAGGCGCAGGCGGTTTGAGCGGCTTTCTTTGCCTACTTTCTTTGCCGCCGCAAAGAAAGTAGGTGCCGCCCCGCACAGGGGAAATTACGAAAAACAACGCTGTATCGCCGGAAGCCTTGTCAGGAAAGACTTTGCGCGACATGAACGCGTGTGGGAAAGACATTTTTATTTGCGTTCAGGACAATATGAGGACAAGTCAGGCGGGATTTCGGCGCGAGCGAGTAGCCACCCCGTGACGGCTTTGGACCCATTGCCGCACCAACCACGCGAGGGACACAGTTCATGCTGGCCCGCCGTCGCCACTTGCGTACTAGTCCGGTCGCTTCAACAGACCAAGGGCGGAGTTGATATCAAGGACAGCCTGAGGCAATACTCCGTCGCCGTATTTCCTGTATTGCTCGATTGCCCTATCCAAAAGGCCCACAGCACTGGCTACGCCGTTCAGATATATCAAGCGCTCTTCCAGCGCTTTTCCATCGATGCCTGGAATATTGTGATTTCGGAGTTGCCCCGCATTCTTTTTTACGTCGAACCATGGCGCCGTAAGGCGAACGTAGCGCTGGTTGTTGTGAAGTATCGTAGAGATGCTGCCATGCGCGACGGAGTTACGGGTCACTTTGATTTTTCTCAGGGCATCCAACACCTTGCGCCAAGGCTCTTTAAGTACTTCCAAGTCGGTGTTTTCGACAATTAGCTGCTCAAGTGCGGCACCGAGTACCGTTAGATGGGATTCGAAGCCGCCGAGCGCGTGATAGATGGCGTAAGCGACATGGCTCTCCTGCGGCGAGCAATGCACGACGTCATAGAACAGTCGGCTGCAGGTGTTTTCAAGGTTTGCCCACTGAGACAGAAAACGCAAAATCGCGTCACCGAGGGCCTTTGTCTCGGTTTCGATGCGAGCGTGCTCAACTGCCTGTTTCTCCATTTCCTCGACCGTCGGCAATCCAGCCGGTAAAGGAGGAAATTGCGCCATGAACGCCACCAGTTCCTCGTCGTTATCGGGTAGCAGTTCTTCGGGCCAATTCGGCTGCTGGCAGGGCGCGACAGATTCAATCTTGCCGCCCAAGTCTCTCTTTACATATGGCATGGCGTGCAACTCTCTAGTGAATAGGTTTTTCTGGATTTACCCGTCAGCAGCCCGACCCGCGCGAGCGGCACGGCGGCCTGATTTCAGGTCCGACAGCGTGTTTCGCGCCATCTTCCCCATGACCCGCGCAGCGAATGACAGAACGTTTCGTTCGCGCGTACGTGGAGCAACGTGACGGTTTGCCGACCTTCGGTTTCGGCTTCCGCCAGCTTGACGAGCAATTGACGGTAGAGCCAGCCAAGGCCAGCCGCATCCGTCTTCACCTTCTCGCCCGCGATAACCGTGTAAAGCGTTCGGAAGGCACGGATACGCCCATAAGCCAGCGCGACCTTTTCGGGTAGTTCAACGCCAAGAAGACCGAGCTTTGGCACGGCGCTTTCATAAATCGAATCGTGCGGCAACTCGATGTCCGCGACGCGGATTTGCTTGCCCGCTTCGGCCTGTTCCGCCAGCGTCGTCACGTTTGCTTTCAATTCCTGTATCGCTATTGCGTATGAGCCAAGCTCGCCAGCGATGGCACTTGCGAGCGCCGACCCGTCACGAAAGCGCCGAAAGTCTTCCGCAATGAAGTTGGCGACGACCGCAACAATGACGCTACCTGTGAAGGTAAAGAATGGCCCCCAAAAACCGCTCCAAAATCCGCCCATTTTCGCCCCCGTTATTGATCTTCGTTTATATTTCCGAGTGAATCCGACGTGGATACTTGCAACTTTAATAAATCATTGAGTTCAGAAGAATTAATTAATGCGCATATATCGCTGATATTCCCGATTTCCAGATTTAGAGGGTTATCGCCCGCAGTTTTGGAATCAATGCAAATCCGGAATTCATTTTGATAGCTAAAATGCTTTTGCTTCCAGAATGGAATTTCCCTTATTGGAATTTCGCCGTTGAACGTTTTGTCGTCGTAATATTCAACCAGCCTTCCCCTGAAATAATCGCCCCTTGTCTGAAGATGGTTTTTCATTCTGTCGAGGAACACGGGCGCGGGCGTGATTACAGCATATTCACCAAATTCGAGATTCCGGCTGTCGATCCTAAGCTGACGTTCCAGTTCGGTAACTTCATCTTCGGCGCAATCAATCTTCCCGTCCGTTAAATCGAATCCCGTTGTGTGTACCGCATACAGGCAAAAGATATGCAGGTGATTATGATAATCAACGGACATCGAAACGGGAGCGGCCAAATCCGCATGCGTAATTTCAGTTTCACCGATGCCCGGAACCGAAAATTTGATGCGAAGCCCGTCAGGCTGAAGCCAATGGGAAAGCGCTTCATTCGCATCGGGTCGCCCGTCGCTTTTACCGCTTTCGAGATTCCTGAAATAGCCGAGCCGCTTAAGGTGAAGTTTTCCCTTTATAAAATCGTCGGCATACTGTTTTTTGTTGAAAAATTTTATTAGATGCCAAATCATTTCGCTCACCTTTCGCCACTCCTTGTCTTGTTAAGTGACTTGCCGAATCAGGAACTTGCCTTCGGTATGGTATCGCGCGCCACCCTCAGTGCGGCCGAGAGGTGCGCGAAACGTTCACCCCTTTGACCTTGCGGGCGTTCAGGCATCGGCGCAGTCAATCGCCTGAAAAATAAGGCGCGAGGGTCATTCACGGCTTGCCGCCGAGCAGTCGCAACAGGACAGGGGCAAGGCGCGGGTTCGCGGTCAGCGCATCATGCCACGCGGCGCGGTTGAAGTCGGAAGCGGTCGGCACTTCCGGGCACGTGCCCGGAAGTTCGGCAGTCGGCGCTTCCAGCGATTGCGCGATCAGCACGGCGGCGACTTCTTCGCGGGTGACCTTGGCGGCGTCGGCGCGGCGGTCGATTTCACGAAGGGCGTCGCGCGTGACCGGGACACGAAGCGAAACGCGGGCGGCGGTCATGGCTTGATGCCGTCGCGCCAGCGCTTCGGGTCATAGCCAGCGGCGGCAAGCGTCGATTCGGCCTGTGCGCGGCGGCGGGCGGTTTCGTGTGCAACCGAATCGGGTTGACAGGTGGGCGGCAGTTCGACGGGTGCGACCTTGCGGCGGTCGAGTGCATCGGCGAGCAGGTCACCCGCGCAACGTTCGATTGATTGCCCGCGACTTTCGGCGAGCGCTTCAAGGCGGGCGCGGTTTTCTCGCGTGACCCATGAAATTGTGGGAATCGCCGACATGTTCGCCACTCCATGAAATGAAAAAAGCCGCGACCGCCATTTTAGGCGGTCACGGCTTCACATGGAGCATTCGAAGATGCGCGGCAATCCTACCGGCCCCACGCGGCCTTTCCCATGCGCGCGTCAGCGCTGGAATGCCTGAAGTCCGCCCACGTCATGACGGGTTCAGGTCGGCTCAATCATACGCGAAGGCGGTCACGGTTTGCGCCGGTTGCCGAACAGCAAACGATGCGCCGTCAGCGTGTCGCGGTTCGCCCGCACAAGGTCGCGAACTGCCGGGTGACTGACCCGCGCACCACGGCAACCGGTCGATAGGATGCCTTCGCGCCGGATCGTTGCCGCCGCCACGTCGGCGCGGTCTGACGCTTCACAGAAAACGGTCAGCAGATTGAGCCAGGCCGGATTGTCGCGTTGGTCGTCGGTCGCGTCGCGACAGATAGCGCGCCATTGACGGCGGGCCGAAGGTGAGAGGATACGGGGACTGCGCATGGTCAGATACCCTTGCGGCGCACAATGATTTGCCCTTTCCGTTGCGCGCCGCGTCGGGAAAAGACCCCCAAAAGTCGAGTTTTATTTTTTTAAAAGAGTCATCGCGGTTTCCGTCGAGCGTCGAGCTTTTTTAAAGACTCCCCCCGCCCTTCGGTCAGCCCCGCGCGTCACGGCTTTTGCGGTTGGGCGCCTTACTTCACGCAAGCCCAATCGCCAACACCAAGCGCCTTGGCAACGAGCGCTTCGCCGCCGCGACCATCAGGCAACGTGGTAACCGCGATGCCTTGACCCTGCTTGCGGGCGAGTTCGACCAGCTTGAACAGCGCCGTTGCGTGACGCTCGCCGAAAATGTCGGCGCAATCCGCAACCGTGCGATACAGGCGCATTTGCGCCGGTTCGATGATAAGAGGGGCGTCCATGTTCTTTCTCTCCATGCCGCGCGCGTGTGTGAAGTGCGCGGGTCGGTCAGTTGCAGGTCGGTAGGCGGGCCGGTCGGGTTGACCCGGCCCATGGGTCAGGGTAGGTATGGGCGGCAGGTTTAAAGGTGTTCCTTCGCCTTGGGTGGAAGCATTAGCGCATAGCCGTTCGACAAGCGGACAATCAGGCTTTGCGCCGGAACGCCTTCGTCGTTGTCGACAAACCCCATTCCCGCGATTGCCGCGCCGCCGAGCTTGTCGAGGTGATCGCGCATGTACTTCACGACGTAGTCAAGGCTCGCCGCCTTCACTTCGGACGGCGTGAGTTCGCCGACACTACCGGACAGTTGCCGCGCGATAACTTTTGCCGCTGACTTCATGAAAACTGCCGGGTCGAGTTCAATCACCCGCAGTCGAGTCATTTTCATGCGTTCGGTCATGACGTTCCCCTGTGTCATTGAAGCTTCGGCGACGCCAGCGCAATGCGAACGCGCGCGCCGTCATCGAACAGCACGCTCAGGCGCGCGGTTGCCCGGTCGGCGTCGTCATGGTCAAGCGTCACGTCAACGACGTTGCTGTTCGGGTGAACGACAAGCGCGCTGACGATGGCACGCACGCACGACACAAGCGCGCCCAATTCGCCATCATCTGGCATGCGTTCGTGCGTCGCGACGAATTCGGCGACGGCAACGCGCACACCTTCGGCGAGCGCTTCGGCAATTGCGCCTTCGTTCACGTTCAGGTCTTCGATATCCATGTTCGCCCCTTAGTCGATTGCGCCCGTGACAAGCTTCGCCGCGTCGTCGCGACCGACCCGCCAGTTCGTGAAATGAAGCACACGCAACGCGGTCAAGTTTTCGGCCCACAGCGAACGAATCGTGACTTCACCCGTGTCAGCGTCAACGACTTCGACCGTCGATTGCGTCGCCGCTTCGACGTTCGCGCCGCCGTCGCTCATTGCAATTAGGGGCGGGCACACATAGCCGACCGAGCCACGCGGCACGGGAGCCGTCACGGTCGGAAGACCCGCGCAATAACCGCCTTCGACCGTCAGCGCGCCGTCGCGGCCATAGCCCGCCGCGATCAAAGCGCCCACGTCAAGCGGGTTCACGCAAAGCACGCTTTCCGCAATCACGTCTTCGTCAGCGTCTTCGAACAGGCTTGCGATTGCGTCGGCGACGTTACCGTCTCCGGCGACCGTGCGACCCGCGAACGGGCTTGCGGGCGATGCGCCAACGACGCCATCGTTCGCCGGGTTGAAGAACGTCGCGTCTTCGACCTTCGCGAGTGCGCGGGACAGGTCGCGACGAATTGCGGCGTCAAGGTTCACATCGCTCGCGCGCAGGAATTCCATCGAATAAACGCACATGCCCGCGACCTTCAGAATGTCCATTTCGAACGTCTTGAATGCCTGACCCGACGCGGTGATTTTTTGTGTTTCGGGCGTCCAACCGGCTTGTGCTTCGGTCGTCATTTCGAGAATCGGCGCACTGAACGGCACGTTCAGGAACGGCACGACGGCGGCGACACGACCGAGCGCACTACGGCGACGGGTCAGTTGCAACAGGAACGCGCCCAAGTCGCGAAGAACCGCGCCGTTCGGTTGAACCGAATCCGTATCGACAATGCCGCGCTTCAGAAAATCGCTAACGTCATTGCCCGGACCCCATTGCGCCGCCGCGAAGCGTTGCGCCGCTACCGGGTCGCCCTTCAGTACGGCGGTCGCGCGAGCGGCACGAATCAAAATAAGACTTTTGTCATTCATGTCACACCCCTTCTTCGATTAAGAGAAGACCGGCGACGCTCGCCGGTCTAGGGTGTCATGCTCCACATGAAACAGTTCGGACACCAACGCGTTTTGCGCGTCTTGCGCGAACGCCCCTTCAAATTTCGCCCGGGTCGCGACAGAGATACTCAGCAATGCGACGCAATGCATACACACGCCGCACGCCGACCAGGGTGAACGGCACGCATGACCGACCTTCGTTGGCTTGCATGCGAAGCGCGCTAGGTCCGCTATAGCGCAACAGTGCCGCCGCCGTCGATTCGGACACTTCGCCGGTCGGGAAAACGCGATAGCCGTTGCGCTCGCACCAATCGCGAAGCGTGCGTTCGGTCGCGTCAATGCGGTCGTTCATGCGGTTGCCGCGTTGTCGCCTTCGCGTTGCGCGGTCATTGCTTCGCACGGGTAAACGCGAGTCACGCTCCCATTGCGCGAAACGTAAAACAGGATTGCGAGCGGTCGCGCGTTCTCGTCAACGAGACTCACCCAATATTCTCCGCGCCCGCTTTGCGATTGCACCAGATCGCCACCGCGCGCCTTCACGGCGCGGACAAATGCGGCAACGTCAGCGTCAAGCGCGTTTTCGGCACAGCACATAATCGCGTTGTTGTGCCGTTGCGCCGGTTCAAGATGGTCGTCGTTCATGCGTTGTCCAAAAAGTGATTGACGAGGTTGACTAGTTGTATGTATTGACAAGATTGACCATCCATACAACCCTGTAAGAACAGTCAACCAAGTCAATGCAATCAATCCAATCAATCAAGTTAAATAAGTAAAGCGAGTAAAGAGAAAAGACTCTCTCTCTCTCTCTCTCTCTCTCTAGAGTCCCTTACGGGTTTCTTTCGAGCGCTTCGACCATCTGACGCGCGACAGGCGTCAGGCTTGGCAAACCGCCCGGAAGGGTTATCAGGCGGGTTTCAACAAGGCGGCGAACCATCTGGCTTACCGCCTGTTTCGATACGCCGAGCGTTGCCGCCAGTTCAGAAGGCATGCGATGCCCGCTATGGATCGCGGTCAGATAGCGCATCTGGTCATCGCTTGCCATGTTGTCGCCTTCGCACACGTAACGAAAACGAAGGTCGTCGCCCAGGCGCAAGACGTGGCACGCGTCGCCGCTATCGCGGCCCCGCTGATAAAGCTTCGTCACGTCGCCCTCACGACGAAGAAGAAACAGAACGTCGGCGTTGCCGGTCACGGCTTGCGACCCGCTGATTGCGCTGAACGGGTCACCGTCAAGCGGCGGCGTCTTGACCGTGTGCATGACGATCAGAATCACGATTGCGCGGGCGTTCGCCTGATTCGCGAGCCACTGCAATTCGTCGGTTTCGAAGTCGTACTGTTCGACGCCGCGCGGTTGCATGCCGGAAAACTTCTTCCAGATATCGATGACGACCATCGCAACGTCGGGGCGCGTGTCAAGCAAGTGTTCGAACGCCGCGCGGTTGCCGCGCTTCCATTCGAGAATCCAGCCCATGTCAGGAACGTCGGCAAGGTCAGGATTCAGCTTCAGATAGCGGTCGTAAATACGGCGCTTCGAATTTTCGAGGTCCAGATACAACACGCCGCCGCGAACCGTTTCACGGCCCCAAACCGCGCGACCTGAAGCCTTCGAAAGCCCCCAATCGGCGGCAATCAGCGACTTGCCGCCCTTCGGCTTGCCAGCGATAACGGCGAGTCCGGGCGGCAACAGTCCGGGCACGATATAGCGGATCGGTTCAGGCGGCGACGCGAGCAGTTCGGCGGCGCTAATCACTTTGGGCTCCCAAATTTCAATGTCTTTCGTTTTGCCGTTCGCGTGACGCGCTTGCGCGCGTTCGCGACCGCCTTTCACAAACCCGTCACGCGCGAAAGCGGCTTCATATTCGTCGTCGGCGATATAGGCGTTCACAGTCCCCCCTTCGCTGATTGCGAGCGAAGCCAGTCGCGGGCACTTTCAACGACCAAGGCGCGAACCCAATCGCCGTGTTCGCGCCATTGCGGGGGCGTCATCTTGCGTTCGGCGTCGTGCAACTTCAGCGCAATCGCACGTTCGACGCGTTCACGCAAATGTTGCGCGCTGACGGGCGGCGGTTTAACGTGCGCGTCACAGGTCGTTTTCTCAACGTCGCCCGCCGCCGCGCGGGCGTCTTTTTTCGGGGCGTTCATGACCGCCCCCTACGCAACGTCGGCTTCTTCTTCGATAGCGTCGCGCGTGACGGTCTTGCGCTTCAGGTAGGCGCGCCAGTCGCTCGCTTCAACAAGCGTCTTGTCGCCGAGCTTGACGCACACGGGACCATCGGGCGACTTCAAAATCTTGTAGATCAGACCGCGCGAGCAGTTGTTAGCCTTCGCAAGTTGCGAGACGGTGAACATGACGGGAAGCGCGTCATTGTTTTGTTCGGTATCCTGATTTTCTGCCTTATTACGATTCGTCATTTCTTCCTCGCTATCCGGTTTACAGAAATGCGCATGTGGCGCATGAAGAATCGTCGTGCATGTCGGCGAACCATACAAGCAATGCGGGCGACGCGAGTTCGTTGGAACTTTTTATGTTTTGCGACGATTTTTCGGTAGGGTTTTCCCGTAGAAAATCCCTCCGACGCCCTGACGACGGGCCGACGTGTCGGCAACACGTTCATCGCTTTTTTTTATGTTTTCGATTCGATCTTTTTGTTATGCCAATGTCGATTTCGATAACCGGCGACAGTAGTGACGCAAAAAAGCCCGCCGAAGCGGGCTTGTGCGATACGGGACGGAAGGGGTTTTCCCCTATGCCGCCTTCGACGCGACGGTGGGCGCACCAATTTCGTTCGGCGTGTCAAGTGCCGCCATTACGTCGCGCATGTGTTCGGGCGACAGGTGGCTGTATCGGGCGGTCATGCGCGTGTCGGCATGGCCCAGCACGCGGCTGACGCTGAACAGGTCAACGCCCGCCATGACAAGGCGGCTTGCTGCGTGGTGCCGTGCGTCGTGAAGCCGGAAGCGAAGGCGCGCAATGTTCGCGGCGTCGCGGACTTTGGGCCATGCCTTGAGTTCACGCAGGGGAGCCTTGCCGGTTTCGTTCGGGAACACGAACACGGCTTCGTCAGGACACTGTGCGCGCCACGCGCCCAGCACGGCGAGCGCCTCGCGGTTCAGTGCCAGCACACGGGATTTCGCGTTCTTCGTGTTCGCGCCGGGAAAGGTCACGCGCGCGCCGTCGAGGTCAACGTGACGCCATTGAAGCTTCAGGACTTCGCCGCGACGCGCGCCCGTGTTCAGGCAAAGCAGAACGGCGGGTTTCGTGGCGTCGCCATAGGTGCGCGCGGCTTCGATACGGTGAAGACGGCGGGCGAGCTTGCGCCGTTCGTCGCGAACGGTTTCGTCGTAGGCGTCGAGGGCGTCGCGAAGACGCCGTTCTTCGTCGGGCAGAAGGTAACGGTCGCCGTCCGGTTCCGGCTCGCGTTGCTTCTTCACGGTGCGCATGGGGTGCGCCTCGATGATCTCCCATTCGACGGCACGGCTGAACGCGCCGCGCAGTGCGTTAATGATCCGGTTGCAGGTCGCGGGCTTCGTGCCCGCGTTCAGGCGTTCGGCGCGCCATTTTTCGATATCCCACGCCGTGATCGCGGTCAGGTCGGTGTCGAGCATGTCGGGGAACGCCGCGCGGATCATGTCGGCGTTGCGCGTGCCGCTTCGGCCATGCGTTCGAAGGTGACCGTCATAGCGCTGCGTCAGGAATTCGCCGAGCGTCAGCGTGCCGACCTTTTTCTGTGCGGCGGCGCGGGCTTCGGACTTCGCCAGTCGCACGGCGAGCGGATCGTTTTTCAGGTCGGTCAGCGCGGCGTGCCCCTTCGCCTTCTCGCGGGCGTCGCCGGGTTCAATGTCGGGGTAACGCCCGACCGTGACGCGCTTGGGCTTGCCGGTCGCGTCCAGATAGCGATAGGTGAACGTGACCGTGCCGTTGACCGCGACGCGCACGCCGAAGCCCTTCAGCACGGCGCACGCATATTCGCGCGGAAGCGCGCGGTCGAGTGCGCGCATGAACGCGCGGTCAATCTTGAATTTTTCGTGGTTTGCCATCTGCGTATCCCTTTGGACAATTTCAGGACAATGTACGCATGTGAACTCACACGCGCTAGGCGCGCATAATGCGCACTAAATCCTTGATTTTCAATGGGTTTGTGTCTTACATGATACGCTAGAACACGAAGTAAACAAGACGATTTACCCGCACAGGGGCAACGCCTGCATACCGCCACGAAAACAAGGAAAGGCCAAAGCCGCAAAAAAAACTCAGAACGAAGTCCCAATCTGAAACTGAAACTTCTGATACTGATCACCGGCGTGCCTGACGATCGGGAACCCCAGATCAAGCTTGAGCGGCCCGATCGGCGAGATCCATTCAAGCCCCGCGCCATAGCTGTAACGCAAGCCGTTCGCCCCGGTGCTGCTGCCTTCGGTACCCCACACATTACCGCCATCCACGAAAGTGAATACACGCAGCGTGCGGTCATACCCCGTGCCCGGCAGCGGAAACGTCAACTCGATATTCCCCACCACCATCTTCGATCCGCCGATAGGATCGTTCGTCGTAGTGTCGCGCGGCCCGAGCGAACCCGACTCATAGCCGCGCACCGAACCGATACCGCCCGCGTAGTAGTTCTTGAAGATCGGATACGGCTTGCCACCCAAACCATTGCCGTAGCCACCCTGGAAGTTCAACCCCAGCACGAAGCCGCGCGCAAATGAGTAGTAATACTGCATTTGCGCATCGCCCTTGTAGTACTGCGTGCCCGCCGGCGTGCCGTATTCGGCATTGGCCTGCGCGTAGTAGCCGCGGCTCGGCACCAGCGCGCTGTCGCGGTTGTCGCGCGACCAGCCCACGGTAAGCGGCACCGTGTTCGAGACGCGGCCAAAATCGTTCACGTAGTCCTTATAGGTCTGCGGCGTGTTGGCATCGACATCGAGGCGGTCCTGCTCGACGCCGAGGCCGAAATACACCATGTCGGTCTCGGAGAACGGAATGCCGAACTTCATGTCCGCTCCATAGGAAATGATGCGAAAGCTCGTGTCGTTCGTGCTCGAGTAGTAAAGCGGCTCGGTCGTGCGGTAGTAGACGTCAGTAATGCGTTTGATGCCGTCCACCGTGAAATACGGATCGACCTGCGTGACCGAGAGCGTACGGTATGTCGTGGCCGTATTCACGTTTAGCGAGAGGCTGTTGCCCGAGCCGAACACATTGTCCTGCGAAATGCCCGCCGAGATGATCGGCCCTTCGCCCGAACCATAGCCGAGGCCCAGCGAAAGCGTGCCGGTGGGCTTCTCGGTCACTTTCACGTTCACGTCCACCTCGTCCGGCGTGCCTTCCACCGGCACCGTGGTCACGTCCACGTCGGTGAAGTAGCCAAGGCGGTTGACGCGATCCTTCGAGAGCGCGAGGCGGTTCGAATCGAACCACGAGCTTTCGAGCTGGCGCATTTCGCGGCGCACGACTTCGTCGCGCGTGCGTGTGTTGCCGGTGACGTTCACGCGCCGCACGTACACGCGTCGGCTCGGATCGACCTGCAGCGTGAGCGCAACCGTGTGGTCCTTCTGGTCGATTTCCGGCAGCGCGTTCACGGTCGCGAATGCGTAGCCGTATTCGCCGAGCTTGTCGACGATCGCCTTGGTCGTGTCCTTGAGCTTTTGCGCCGAAAAGCGCTGCCCCGGCTTGACGCCCACGAGCTTCTTCAACTCGGCCTCGCGGTCAAGCAGATTGCCGGCCATCTTCACGCTCGAGATCGTATAGGGCTCACCCTCGTGAATCCCGATCGTCAGGTACATGTCCTTCCTGTCGGGTGACAGCGAAACCTGCGTCGAATCGATATTGAACTCCAGATAGCCACGATCGAGATAGTACGAGCGCACGTTGTCGAGGTCACCCGTGAGCTTTTCCTTCGAGTACAGGTCGTTCTTCGTGTACCACGAGAACCAGTTCGGCGTGGAAAGCTGCATTTCATCGAGCAGCGTGCCGCCGCTGAACGTGTTGTTGCCGATGAAATTGATCTGGCGAATCTTCGCGCTCGGCCCTTCGACCACGGAGAACAGCAACCCGACGCGATTGCGGTCGATCGGCGTGACCGTCGTCGTGACTTCGGCCGCATAGTAGCCGCGCGTGAGGTACTGGCGCTTGAGCTCCTGCTCCGCCTTGTCGACGAGCGCCTTGTCGTAGCTCTGGCCCGGCGCGAGCCCGACCGACTTGAGCGCCTTCGTCAAGTTATCCTTATCGAATTCCTTGATCCCCGCGAAATCGATCGTGCCGATGGCGGCCCGCTCCTGCACCTGCACGATCACGGTGCCGCCCTGCGTGGAAATGCGCACGTCGCTGAAGAGGCTCGTCGCGTAGAGCGCGCGAATGGCGTCGGAGGCCTTGTCGTCGGTGAAGGGCTCGCCCTGCTTGATCGGCAGATAGGCGAACACGGTGCCCGGCTCGATGCGCGTCAGCCCGTCGATGCGGATGTCCTGGACCACGAAGGGCTCGGTGGCGTGCGCCGCAGCGGTCACGCCGATGCCGAAGCCGGCGAGAGTCAGTGCGCGTGCATAGCGCGCCGTGGTAGTTGATGCCGTCATGCGGGAGGTCGAATGTGAAGCCAACGAAGGAGCCGTGAGAGTGCCGAATGCGCCATGACCGGCGCGAGACGCGCGCGGCCGGCATCCACGGATGCGGGGTGTACAACGAGTGCGCCAGGCGAGGCCGGCGCGCCACGCCTATTGCATGCTCGCGCGGCCAGGCAGGCGCATCTTCGCGAGCCCTGTTGCGAGCGAGAGCACCTCGGTCATGTGTACGGCCTGCGCAGGCTGCAGACGGAACGACAGTTCGGCGCCGCCAGGCAGACGAAAACTCACAACGAGATGCTGCACGTCGCCCGACTCACGCCCGACCTCCCAGGCCTCGCAAGGCATGGTGAATTTCACGCTAGCGGTCTTGTGGCGAATGCGCTCGGAGCGGCCAATCGCGTTGGAAAGTGCGGCGAGCAGTTCATGCATCACCGAGCAATGCAGCGCGACGCTATCCGGCTGATTGCCGTTCACCATCAGGTACTGGCCGTCCGCAGTCAGCTCGAAATCGCGCAGGGAATGAATGGCAAGAGCCGGGGACGAGGACATGTGCGTCGCTCCGTTACGAAAGCATCGGCGGAGTCTAGTGCGCTGGGCGCGGTGTGCGCGTTACCCCTGCATTACAGGGATTACTTTCATCAATATTGCGCTGCGGCCCTGTACGGTCGTTTCGCACGCATCCATTTCCGCGCTACGCCAATACCCTGCGTACATGCAGCGGCTTTCGATCTCCTCTCTCTCGCACACTGTCACGGTCACCTTGAAGAATTTTTGGTAACCGTACCGGTTACGTTCGCTTTCTATCGGCAAACACCTCGACGCTCGCCTGTACCGCGAGTGCCTGTAAGGGAAAGCAAGACAAGAGATCGGCGAAGGCACCTGCGCGTTCGATACGCGCGAGCAGCATCGTGGCTGCGCCGTTGCGCACGCAGCCGTTACGGTCGAGAAATTGGCCCCAAAGCGAAAGCGCACGCAGGCGGGCGACGGGCTGCGCGCTTGCGATATAGGCCGCGGGAAAGATCCGCCGGTAAGCGGGCACGTTGTACAGCCAGGAAGTGCCGTGGACGAGCACGTCGCTCGACCCGCGACCGCTTTCGCGCAGTTGCCCGCACAACTGGTCGATCAAGGTCCGCAACTCGCCTTGCCGCTCGGCAAGTTGCCGGGAATTGAGCGGCGACATGCCGTTGTCGGTTCGAGTATTGAAATGCAGGCGCACCCCGCCATGCGGTTCCTGCGCGTAAGAGAAACAGCCAGCCGTCTGGTCGACCGCAGGCGCCGCCTGATGCGTTGGGCAGCGCTGCAGGTAACGCCACGTCCACTCGCACTGCTCAGCAACGCTTGCGTGCTCATCGAGACCATCGAGATAGCCGGCCCACAGCGGGTGCGTGCGATCGAAGGTGCGTCCCGCGCCGAAGCGCACATAAAGATTCGTGCAGTCGAGCAACGCCGCCGCGAGCGGGATGTCCGCGAGGCGCGCCGCCGTGCGCGCGAAACGCACCTGGAGGTCGTAAAACGCGCGTTCGGGTCTCAACGGGCCTAGTCTCCTTCGTCCACGATACAATGCGGCTGCGTTCGATCCGTCCCCCGCTGCCCCTATCCGACATGCAGAATACTACCCGGGCCTTCCTGTTGGGCCCGTTGCTCAAAGGCGTTTCCCGTTCGTTCTACCTCACGATGCGCGTGCTGCCCGCCGGCATGCGCGACCCCGTGGGCGAAGCCTATCTGCTCGCGCGCGCCGCCGACACCATTGCCGACACCGCGCTGATCCCGCCCGAGCGGCGGCTCGCCCTGCTGCTCGCGCTGCGCGAGCGCGTGAACGGCGCGACGAACCATGACACCCTGCTCGCCGATCTCGCGGGAGAGGTCGCGGGCCAGCAAACGCAATCGGACGAGAAGCTGCTGCTCGAATCGCTGGGCAGCGCGCTCGACGTGCTCGCGCAACTCGACCAAGCCGACCGCCAGGCCGTGCGCGGGATCGTCACGACGCTCACCGAAGGCATGGAATTCGATCTACGCACGTTCCCCGACGAGCGCTCGGGCCAGGTGGCCGCGCTCAACACGTGGGACGAACTCGACCGCTACACCTATCTCGTGGCGGGCTGCGTAGGCGAGTTCTGGACGAAGATGACCTACATGCACTTGCCCGGCACGCTCGCGCCCTCGCTGGAACAAACCATGTACACGCGCGGCATCCGCTTCGGCAAGGCGTTGCAGATGGTGAACGTGCTGCGGGACTGCGGCAAGGATCTGCGCATTGGCCGCTGCTATCTGCCCGCTTCGATGCTGGCCCAGGCGGGGCTCACCGCGCAGGACCTGATGCAGCCCGGCGCCTCGGCGCGCGCACGGCCGATCATGCTCGAACTCGTGCGTATCTCGCTCGATCATTTCCGCGCGGCCATCGACTATACGTTCGCGCTGCCGCGCTTTTCGGTGCGTCTGCGGCTCGCCTGCCTGTGGCCCATTCTCATCGGCCTCGAAACGCTCGAACGCCTCGTCGACAACGACGACTGGCTCGATCCCGCGAAGACCTCGAAGGTCACGCGCAACGATGTCTATCGCATTCTTGCCTGCTCCACCGCGCTCGCGCCTTCGAACGCGCTGCTCCGTGTCTGGTTCAAGCGGCTCTTCGCGCGTGTCGAGGCGCGCATCAAGGCCTGAAAAGTACGGTCAAAAAAAAGCGCGCTTCGCAGCGCGCCTTTCGCGACTCGAAACAACGCGCCTCAACTTTTCTCCGCGCGATACAGCTTGATGATCGCCGAGAAGTCGAGCTTGCCGTCGCCGTGGCTGCTCATCGCCTGATACAGTTGCTGCGCAAGCGCCCCCATGTACGCGGGCTGATGCACACCTTTGGCAGCGTCGGTGGCGAGACCCAGGTCCTTGAGCATGAGGTCCGTGCCGAAACCGCCTGTGTAGCCGCGCGAAGAAGGCGCCGTCTCGATCACGCCCGGATACGGGTTGTACGTATCCGAACTCCAGCAGCGGCCTGTGGACGTGTTCATGATGCCGCCCAGCACTTTCGGATCGATGCCGAGCGCCTCGCCTAGCGCCATCGCTTCGGCCACCCCGGCCATCGTGACGCCCAGCACGAGGTTGTTGCAGATCTTCGCCACCTGCCCCGTGCCCGTCTCGCCGCAATGGACGATGTTCTTGCCCATGCCCAGGAGCACCGGCTTCACGCTCTCGTAGTGCGCGGCGCTGCCGCCCACCATGAAGGTGAGCGTGCCCGCCTCCGCGCCGCCCGTGCCGCCCGACACCGGCGCATCGACGAACGCGTTCCCCTGCGCCTGCGCCAGCTTCGCGAACTCCTTGACGCTCGCGGGATCGATCGTGCTCGAATCGATGATCGTCACGCCCTTCCCAACGCCCGCCAGCACGCCGTCTTCCGCAGTGAGCACGCTTCGCACGTGTGCCGCAGCGGGCAGCATCGTGATGACCCACTCCGCGCCGCTTGCCGCCGCCTTCGCCGATGCGGCCTTCTGCGCACCGGCCTCGGCGAGCGCTTGCATCGCGCTCGCGCTCAAGTCGAACACCGTCACCGTATGTCCCGCCTTGAGCAGGTTGAGCGCCATCGGCGCGCCCATGTGGCCCAGCCCGACAAATCCGATTTTCATGAGCCTTTCTCCCTTATTGTTCAGTACTCCATGTTTATCGCGGGCAGCGCTTCAGCGCAGGCTGATCGTCGTGTTCACGCCGTCGCTCACGGTCGCGTCGTCGAACCAGCGCGCGGTGACCGTCTTGGTCTGCGTGTAGAACTGCACGACCTGCTTGCCGTACGGGCCCAGGTCGCCGAGCTTCGAGCCGCGCGAACCCGTGAAGCTGAAATACGGCACCGGCACCGGAATCGGAATGTTGATGCCGACCTGGCCAATGTCGATCTCGCTCTGGAACTTGCGCGCCGCCGCGCCGCTCTGCGTGAAGAGGCCCACGCCGTTGCCGAACGGATTCGCATTGACGATGGCGATCGCTTCATCGAGTGTCCTGGCCGTGAGCACCACGAGCACCGGCCCGAAGATCTCGTTCGTGTAGATGTCCATGTCGGTCTTCACGTTCGTGAACACCGTGGGGCCGACGAAGTTGCCGTTCTCGTAGCCGGGCACCTTCACGTCGCGGCCATCCAGTGCGAGCGTTGCGCCTTGCTTCACGCCCGAGTCGATCAGGCCGAGAATGCGCGTTTTTGCGGTGCGCGAAACGACCGGTCCGACGTCGGTCTTCGCCTCATGGCCCGCATTGACCTTGAGGGTCTTCGCCTTTTCCACCAGCTCGTCCACCCATTGCTGCGCGGCGCCCACGAACACGGCCACCGAAGTCGCCATGCAGCGCTGACCGGCCGCGCCGAACGCCGCGCCGACCAGCGCATTGAGCGCCTGCTCGCGATTCGCATCGGGCAGCACGACAGCGTGATTCTTCGCGCCCATCATCGACTGCACGCGCTTGCCGTGCTCGCTGCCCAGACGATAAACGTGCGTACCCACGGCCGTCGAGCCGACGAACGAAATCGCCTTCACGAGTTCGTGCGTGCAGATCGCGTCGACGACTTCCTTGCCGCCGTGCACGACGTTGAGCACGCCCTTCGGAATACCCGCTTCGATGGCGAGTTCGACGAGCTGCATGGTCGAGAGCGGGTCCTGCTCCGAAGGCTTGAGCACGAACGTATTGCCGCAGACGATCGCCATCGGGAACATCCACAGCGGAATCATCGCAGGGAAGTTGAACGGCGTGATGCCGGCACACACGCCTAGCGGCTGCTGCAGCGTATAGGTGTCCACGCCGCCTGCGACGTTCTCTGCGAAGCCGCCTTGCTGCAGCGTGCCGATCGAGCAGGCGTGCTCGACCACTTCGAGGCCGCGGAAGATGTCGCCCTCGGCGTCGGGCAGCGTCTTGCCCTGCTCGGCGGTGAGCGTCTGCGCGATGCGCGGCATATGCTCGCGAATCAAGGCCTGCAGTTTGAGCATGATGCGCAGGCGCGCGCCGAGCGGCGTGTTCTTCCACGTGGCGAACGCGGCGTGCGCGGCCTTCACGGCCCGATCCACTTCCTCGACGGTCGCGAACGGCACGCGCGCGAGCACTTCCTGCGTGGCCGGATTGACGATGTCGCGCCATTCCTTCGTTTTCGATTCGACGAACTCGCCGTCGATGAGCAGCTTGACGGTGGAAACTTGCGCGTTGGATGCCTGGGTCACTGCGTTCATCTTGAACTCTCCCTGATGGATTCGAACGGGCCGGCCGTGGCCGGATATAGCGAAATATGCGGAGTCGGTGAAATCTTCAATCGCAGCACGCACTCAAGCACGCTGTGCAAATGCATGCGGAGATATCGAGCGTGCCGGGAATGGAACTGGGCGAGGTAAAGGAGAGTCCTGCTGAGCACGGACGCGCCTGTGTGCATGCCTGCGGCGCCCGCGCGGGGAACGACTGCATTTGCATCGTCTGTCTCCATCCTTGTTGTCCTGCGACCGTGTCTGTTTCAGTCGCCTTGTCCAACGAGTATAGTTATTCGAATATCCACGGCATAGAGATGAAAAAGCCCATCCGATATGCAAAAAAACACAACGAGCAGCATGGAGACACTGAACTGGGACGATCTGCGCTACTTCCTGGAAGTCGCTCGCACGCAGCGTGCGAGCGGCGCCGCGAAGCGCCTGGGCGTCGACCACACCACGGTTGCACGCCGGGTGCGCGAGCTGGAGGCAGCGCTAGGCACTGTCCTGTTCGACAAATCGCGTTCGGGCGGCTTCGTGCTGACGGCTGAAGGCCAGCGGCTGCTGGCCTACGCGGATGCGGTGGAAACCACGGTGCAATCGGCCAGCGAGCAGTTCGCGATCGGCGCGCAATCGCTCTCTGGCCATGTGCGCGTGGGTTCGACGGAGGGTTTCGGCTGCTTCTTTCTTGCCCCGCAGTTGGCGCGCTTCACGGGCCAGCATCCCGACATGTCGATCGACCTCTTGCCGGTGCCGCATTTCGTGAGCCTTTCGAAGCGCGAGGCCGACCTCGCGATCATGCTGGAACGCCCCGAGCGCGGACAGTACGTCTACACGAAGCTATGCGACTACCGGTTGCGCCTGTACGGCACGCCGGCCTATCTCGAGCGCCACGCGCGCATACGCACACCCGCCGATCTGCGCAATCACGCCTTCATCAGCTATGTCGCCGATCTGGCGTTCAGCCACGAACTGCTCTATCTCGAACGCACAGCGCCGAACGTGAGCGCAAACCTGTGCAGCACCAGCGTGATCGCGCAATACCATGCTGCGCTGCAGGGCAGCGCGCTCGCCATCCTGCCTTGCTTCATGGCCGAACCGGACCCACGCCTCGTGTCGATCCTGCCCGACGAAGTCGTGGTGACGCGGCGCTTCTGGCTGTGCAGCCGCGAGGACTTGCGCAAGCTCCGGCGCATCACGTCGCTCTGGGACTATCTGCGCGCAGCCGCCGACGCCAATCGCCCGCTGCTGATGGGCGAATCGCCGGAAATGCATTACGTCGAGCCGTGAGCGCAAAGCGCTTTACAGTGTCGATAAGCAATTAAAAAGCCGCACATGCAGTCCACGAACGGGACTGCATGTGCGGCCTTCAGGAAGGAAGACACCCGCTCCGGCGTCGCCGCCCGCACCTCGAAGGGCGATGGGCGCGCGCCGGCTAGCCAATGCTCAGGTCCCAACCGGGCGGATGGTCAGCGCGTTGCGCACCGACGTCACGCCTTCGACGCCCTTGGCGACATCGCCAGCGCGCTGGATCTGCGACGCATCGGGCACGGTGCCTTGCAGCGTGACGGCGCCGTCTTTCGCACGCACGGTGATGTTGGAGACGCTCACGTTCTTTTCACGCGCCAGCGCCGCACGGACCTTGCGGCCGAGCGCGCGGTTCGCTGCACGTGCCTGACGCAATGCTGCCTTCGATTGATTGACGTTGTGCTGGGCTGCGGCCGTCGGACCGCTGGCAGGGGTTTCTGCGGCCGCCGGGGCCGAAGCGTCCTGCGCGTAGACCTGGAACGAGGCCGCCACGAGTGCCGTGGCTGCGGCAAGCTTGAACATCTGAATAGCCTTCATGCAGTTTCTCCTGTTGTCAGTCTTATTGCAGGCCCAGGAATGGGCCGTTAACTACACCATTGACTACAAAACATTCACGCGCCAAACGGCGATGGGGAGTAACAATACCGCAACTATTTCATTCTTGACACGAAGCGTGCCCAACCTGTGATTCCACGCCACACTTCCTGGCGCTTTCCGCAGACGAATACAGTTGATAGTCCAAATAGTGAAGCCATTGCGCAAGCCGGCAATTGAATCGCTTCAAAGCCCGCTTTACGGTCCATTCACCGGCGTTTCATTGCCGTTTTTAAACGTCCGGCGCAATGCTTTCAGCCATGATCCGCTTTGGTGCATGCGATATGAATACAATGACTAATCGCGTAATCCAGAGCGGGATTGAGCCGCTTTATTCAAACAGCAACGCGCATCACTCAAGTAGCGTTGACAATACGATCAGCGGTTAACCCGAATACCCATTGCGCAATACGAGAGGCCGGTATCAATTGGCCAATTGCGCCTTTATCCATCGATAGAACTGCTGGATCGCCGCTTCGCGCGGATGCCCTTCTCGCCACGTGAAGTAATAGTCGAGCGAGGCCGGAATGCGGACCTGCCCCAACTGCACCAGCTCACCGCGCTCGATGAAACCGCGTGCGAGCTGCAGGCGCGCCGTAGCCACCCCTTGCCCGGCCACCGTTGCCTGCAGCAGCAGGCCCGCGTCGTCGAACACCGGTCCGCGCTCTGGCTCGTCGCCGGCCACGCCCGCGGCTTCGAAGAAGTCGCGCCACGAGCGGCGCGAAAAACGCAGGAGCGGCATGCTCGCGAGACCTTCCATGCGAAAGTCGGGATGACGTGCGAGCAAGGCCGGACTGCATACCGCAACGACCTGGTCGTCCAGCAGCTTGCGGATCTGGAAGCCGGGCTCGTCGACCCGCCGATGCCAGATGCCGATGTCGAAAGGATAGGGGTCGGGCGGCGTCACGTCGGCGTGCATGCGCAGCGAGAGGTCGACCATGGGGTGGCGATCGTAGAAGTCGCCCAGGCGCGGAATCAGCCAGACAGATGCGAAATCGGACATTACGCTCAGTTCCAGCCGCGTGACGCCGCTCACGCCGGGGCGCGTGGCGTCGAGCGCATCGCGCAGGTCGTCCAGACTGCGGCGCACGCGCTCGGCCAGCTGCGCGCCCGCCGCCGTGGGGATCATGCGGCTGCCCGCGCGGCGGAACAGCTCGACGCCCAGTTCCGTTTCAAGCGCGCGCAGGTGATGGCTCACGGCGCTGTGCGTCAAATGTAATTCTTCCGCGGCACGGCTGAAACTGCGGCGCCGCGCAGCGGCTTCAAGGGCGCGCAGCGCCTGCAAAGGAGGGAGAGGTCGGGCCATGACGTCAAATTCTACTCACAATGCCGTCTGAAATCTCTCGCTGGCCTCCCAAACGGCAATCGCCAATAATCGACAGCCAGGCATTCAATCCGCTTTCGCCCCCAACATGACCTCACTCAGACTGCGCGTATTCGCCGTATTCGCGCTCGGCTACTTCATTTCGTATCTGTTTCGCGGCGTCAATCTCGGCTTCGCGCCGTTTCTCTCGCGTGAAATGGGCTTCACGGCGACCGATCTCGGCACGCTCACGAGCCTTTATTTCCTCGGCTTCGCGGGCGCGCAAATTCCGGGCGGCGTGCTGCTCGACCATTACGGCCCGCGCCGCGTCACCGCGTGCGTCATGCTCGTGGCGGCGGCGGGTGCGTTGATCTTCGGCGTCTCGCACAACATGGCCGCGATGATGGTGGGCCGGCTGCTGATCGGCGTGGGCGTGTCGGTGTGCCTCGGCGGCGCGTTCAAAGCCACCGCGCAGCACTTTCCCGTGGCGCAGCTCACGCTCGTGAACGGCCTCGTGATGGCCGTGGGCGGCCTGGGCGGCGTGGCCGTGGGCGCCCCGCTCTCGTGGCTGCTCTCGATCGCGCCCTGGCGCGCGGTGAGCATCGGGCTCGCGGTGCTCACGGTGCTCGTGGCCGCCATCATCTGGATTGGCGGGCCGCGTACGCGCGACACCCACCACCAGGCGAGCGTGCTCGAGCAGTTCAAGGGTACCGCGCATATCCTGTGCAGCCATGCATTCTGGAAGACCGCAACGTTCTCGGGCCTCACCCAGGCCGTGTTTTACGCCATGCAGTCGTTGTGGGTCGGCGCGTTTCTGCGCGACGTCGTGCCGGCCGGCACCGCCGATGTCGGCGCGCGCGCGGCCTCGCTCGTTTCCGTGCTGGGCGGCGCTTTCATTGTCGGTAACATCGGCTTTGGCGCGCTCGCGCGCAGCTTCGAGCGGCGCGGCGTGAGCGTCCAGCTCTTTTCCGGCGTCACGATGCTTGTGTTCGTGCTCGTGCAAGCCTTGCTCGCGGCGCGCGTGCCGCTTCCCGCGTCGCTGCTTTGGGCGGCTTACGGCGCGTTCGGGGGCACCGGCATCCTCACGTATGCCGTGCTCGCCGAATATTTCCCGCCGCGTCTGATCGGCCGCGTGAACACCACGTTCACGCTCGTCATCTTCATCGGCATCTTCCTGCTGCAGATCGCGATCGGCGCCGCGCTCGCACACTGGCCCGCACTCGACGGCCACTACCCCGCGGTCGCGCATCAGACCGTGTGGGCCGTACTCGTCGGTCTGCAAGTGCTCTGCGCCGTGTGGTACTTCATGCCGTCGCGGCGTGCCGCTGCACCGCGCCACGCGGTCGAAACACCTTAAGGCGCGCTTTCACACACCGCACCGCGCCCCGACGCGCGGTGCGGCTTTTCGCTCCTGCTCACATCGATAGCACGATTTCTTCCTACTGCACGGGCCACGATCCACTACCATGAATGCGCCCTGCCGTTCACCTTCCCCATAAAACGCAGCGCCTTTGTCGAGAAATGCAAATCTCGAATCATTGGTTGTCCTCATCGGCAAACCCGGAAAAGAATGACCCAACGGCAACGACAGCGAAGCAAGCTCGCCAGTCCGCGCACCCCGTTTCGTCACCCAGATCCGACCTGCCCATGCGTTCACATCGCGTACTGCAGTACCTGCCGCAGTTTCTGATTTTTGCTGCGCTTTCGTTCGTCTCCCTGCATGCTGCGGCCGAGAAGCCCGCCGTGATCCGCATCGGCGTCGCGCAGCAAGGCGCGGGCGACCCGCCCACTTTCGGCGGTTCGACCGCTGCCACAGTGCGCGGCCAGCAGTTGCTCGAAAAGGAATTCGCCGCCGACGGCATCAAGGTCGAGTGGCTCTTCTTCAAAGGCGCGGGTCCGGCAGTGAACGAGGCCATTGCCAACAATGCACTCGACTTCGCGTATCAAGGCGACCTGCCCTCGGTGCTCGCGCGCGCCAACGGCCTCAAGACCCGCATCCTGCTGGAGTCGGGCGTGCGCTCCGGCGTGAAAGTGGGTGTGCCCGCCGATTCCGACATCAAATCGATCAAGGACCTCAAGGACCGGCGCGTCGCCATTTTTCGCGGCACGAATCTGCAACTCGTGGCCGACAACGCGCTCGCGGAGAACCAGCTCGACGAGCGCGCGCTACGGGTGATCAACCTCGACAACGCAAGTTCGCTCGCGGCGCTCGCATCGAAAGGCATCGACGCCTCGGTGAACGACTATCACCTTTACCGGCTGCGCGATCAGGGGCTCGTTCGCATCGTCTACGAATCGCAGCATGACGGCCCGCAATTGACGCGCCAGGCGCATCTGCTCGTGCTCGACGGCTTCGAGAAGGCACACCCCGACATCGTGCAACGCGTGGTCAATGTCTTCGTGCAGGCGGCGCAATGGTCGTCCGATGAAGCAAACCGCGACGCGCTCTTCAAGCTCTGGGCGAAGAGCGGCGTGAGCTATTCGTCCTGGCAAGCCGAATTCGGCGACCAGCCGCTGAAGTACCGCAATTCGCCGCTGATCGATCCGTTCATCGTGGCGCGCTACAAAGCCGTTGCGCAGGACGCGTTGCGCCTGAAGCTGATCCGCCAGCCCGTGGACGTCGATTCGTGGTTCGAGCCGCGCTATCTCGACAACGCGCTGCGTGCGCAAAAGCTCGAACACTACTGGACCCGCTACGACGCCGCCGGCAAGCCGCTGGGCTGAGCACGCGAGAGGAGCCGCATCATGACGGAAACCGCGATCACGATTGCTTCGGACGCGCCGCGTGCAGCAACACCACGTTTCGACACGACGAGCGCGCACGTGCGCTGGCGCAGCGTACTGCGCGCATGCACCTGGCATCTCGCGCCCTGGCTGCTGCCTGCGATGCTGTATCTGCTGTGGAGCGTCGGCTGCGCGCGTGGCTGGATCGCGCCGCAAATCCTGCCTGCGCCGCAGCGCGTTTATGAAACCTTCGTCGACCTCGCCCAGAGTGGCGAGCTTGCGCGCAATACGCTGATCAGCCTGCAACGCGTGCTGCTGGGCTTCGCCGGCGGCACCGCGCTCGGGTTCCTGATCGGTGGTGCGCTCGGGCTCTCCCGCACACTCGAAGCGTGGGTGCTGCCCAGCTTCAACGCGATCGTGCAGATTCCCGTGCTCGGCTGGCTGCCGTTTCTGCTGTTGCTCGTCGGCGTGGGCGAGCCGCTCAAGTATTTGCTCATCGCTCACGCGGCGCTCGTGCCCGTCACGCTCAGCACCATGCAGGGCTTTCGGCAAACACCCGCTGCACTCGATGAAGTCGCTCGCGTGTTCGCCTACACCCGCTGGCAACGCATCGTGAGGCTCGTGCTGCCCGCGGCGATTCCGACGCTCGCCACCGGCGTGCGCCTGGCCTTCACGAAGGCGTGGCTCGCGCTCGTCGTCGTCGAACTCGTGGCGTCCTCGGAAGGCCTCGGCTATCTGATCGTGTATGGCCGCCAGCTCTTTCAGCTCGATCTCGTGATGGCGTCAGTGGTCGTCGTGGGCGCGGTCGGCCTCGTCATCAATCGTCTGCTCGATGTGCTCGAGCGACGTTTGCGGCGCGGCACGCCTTCGGCGTTTCGCGGCTGACGCTGACGATGAATAACTGCCGCCATTGAGGACAAGGGAGAATTCGCCATGAAGATATCGCTTGCACGAGCATCCGCGCGTCCCGATTGCGCCTGTGACGCGGCCACCGAAGCGAGGCCGCGCCGCACTGTCGATTTACGTGGCGCCGCCCTGCCCCTCGTCGCCATCGCGCTGTGGTGGGCCTTGAGCGCCTCGCATCTCGTGAAAAGCGGCCTGCTCGTGAGTCCCGGCGATGTGATTCGCACCGCTTATGAACAAATCGAAAGCGGTGCATTGTTCCGCGCGCTTTCGGCGTCGCTTGCCCGCGAAGCCTGCGGCTTTGCCATCGGCGCGACGGCGGGGTTCCTGCTGGGCGGCGCGCTGGGTCTTTCACGCATCGCCGCACGCGTCGTGGGGCCGAGCTTCGACACCTTCAAGCAGATCTCGCTGTTCGCATGGATTCCGCTCATTTCCGTATGGTTCGGGCTCGGCGACGCCGCCAAGGTGGTCTTCCTTTCGCTCGCGGCGCTGCTCCCGGTTGCCGCCCATACGTGTGACGGCATTCACGCCGTGCCACGCAAATACGTCGAACTCGCGCGGGCGTTGCGCTATTCGCGCCTGCAGCTTGTCCGCTACGTGCTGTTGCCCGCCGCGCTGCCCTCTATTTTTACGGGCCTTTATCTCGCGCTCATCTATTCGTGGCTCGCCACGCTCGGCGCGGAGTATCTGCTCGTGGCGGGCAGCGGCATCGGCAATCTTCTGATCGACGGCAGCGAGCAGTTCCGCATGGACCTCGTGCTGTGCGGCATCGTCGTCGTGGGCGCGATCGGCTGGGCGCTCAATGCGCTCGCTCGGCGCGTGGAGCGAACGGTGCTGGCGCGGCTGCACATCACCGCCCAATGATCCGGACTACCAATCAACAGAAACTGGAGAAAAGCCGATGAGCGCCACTGAACCCGCCGGACTCGACATTCTGCATGTGAGCAAGCGTTACGGCACGGGCGAGTCCACGCTCGTCGTGCTCGACGACGTGACGCTGCATGTGCGCCCCGGCGAATTCGTGAGCGTGCTGGGCGCGAGCGGATGCGGAAAATCCACGCTGCTGCGCCTGATCGCCGGCCTCGACGCGGGCTATAGCGGCGCCATCATGATGCGCGGCGAACGTGTTGGCGACACCTCGCTCGAGCGCGGCATCGTGTTCCAGGATCATCGTCTGTTTCCCTGGCTCACGGCAGAACAGAACATCCTGGCGGCACTGCGCAACGCCCCGCTGTCGGCACGCGAAAAACACGACGCGGTGGCCGAGCACATCGCACTCGTGGGCCTCACGGGCTTCGAGCGGACGTATCCGCATCAGCTCTCGGGCGGCATGGCGCAGCGCGTGGCGATCGCGCGCGGCCTCGTCAATCGCCCGCGCGTGCTGCTGCTCGACGAACCCTTCGGCGCACTCGACGCCCTCACGCGCAGCCGTCTGCAAAACGAACTGCTGCGCATCTGGGAACGCGAACGCATCACGATGATCCTCGTCACGCACGATGTCGACGAGGCGATCTACCTGGGCGAGCGCGTCGTGACGATGGCGCCGCGCCCCGGCCGCATTCGTCGCATCGTCGACGTGGCATTGCCGCGCCCGCGCGATCGCGCGGATCCGCGCTTCGTGCGGCTGCGCGACGAGATTCTCTCCGACTTCTCGGACGCCACGACACCGCCCGGCGACACGCTGTTGCCCGACACCCCTGGCCAATCATCAGGTCAATGGCGCATGGCGTGGTGAGCGCGCCGACCGACTGGTCGGTCGCGGCTCCTCCTTCCTCATGATCCCGACATCGCCGGCGACACCGCGGGTGGGCCAATTGCGCCCGGCGTGAGAAAATCTCCTTTCGAACGGAAACGCACGACGCGTCAGCGCCTTCGCAGCAGCACGCTTTCCGGTAATTAGCCGTCTTTTCTGCCGGTTTATCGGCATATCCCGCGGGTTCGACGATTGAGTACCGGGGGAAACGGCTGTCCGGGGCAACGTGACGCGAAGTTTTCCGATCCGCAAGGGGTCGGCTCAGCGTAAACTCCCGCTGTTGCCATTAGATAGTGTCGATTCATGATAAAGAGAGAAACATCCATGCCAGACAACACCCACTCGCACGACGGTCACTCCGATTCGTGCGGCTGCGACCTGTTACACCTGCTCGACGGCGTGGAAGAATTCACTCATCACGTTTTCCCGGGCAACAAGGAGCTGTTCCGCAGCCTCGCCCACAGCCAGGCGCCGCACACGCTCTTCATCACCTGCGCCGACTCGCGCGTTTCGCCGGAAATGATCACGCAGGCCAAGCCCGGTGATCTGTTCGTGTGCCGCAACATCGGCAATATCGTGCCGGCGTACGGCGAAATGCTCGGCGGCGTTTCCGCCGTCGTGGAGTTCGCGGTGCTCGCGCTCAACGTGAAGCAGATCGTGCTGTGCGGCCATACCGATTGCGGCGCGATGAAGGGGCTCGCCTCGGGCGCGGAAGCCACGGCCGACATGCCCACCGTGCACGCGTGGCTGCGCAACGCGGAAGCCGCGCGCAGCGTGGTCAAGACCCGCGGTCTGGACGACGACCAGATCGTTCAGGCGCTCGTGGAAGAAAACGTCCGCCTGCAACTCACGCACCTGCGCACGCACCCCGCCGTGGCGGCGCGCGTGGCCCAGGGCCAGCTCGAACTGCAGGGCTGGGTCTATGACATCGGCCACGGCAAGGTCACTGTGCTGGACGAAGCACACGGCAAGTTCCTGTCGCTCGGCGAAGCGCGTGCGCGCCTGCGCAAGCGCGTCGAGGAATAATGGCCGGGCGCTGATGCGCCCACGCCTTCACGCTGGCTGCCAGGCTCACTTCTGGCCAGCGCCGGGGCGGCGACTCACGCCGCCCCATTCACACTCCCCTTATGCATTCCGCATGAATTGAAGTGCGTCCACAGCGCATTTCCGGGTCTTGTCGGGCGATTTTCTCAATCTGCGCAATAATTCTTTTCGAATTAGGGGTTTACCCTAGGACAAAACCCGACTACACTCTGGCCCGTACTACATGCGGCGCCCTGCCGCACAAGAAGAAGAATTCCGGAGGTTGGTCGCTATGCAGCACGTTGCCCCGCCGTCGCATCACCTGTCTCATCCCGGCTTCAATCGCACTACCGGCGCATTGCGTCGTCCCACGCTTCGCTAGTTCAGCGCGCGTGTCCTGCCGTCGCGCACGCGCCGCGGCAGGCGAACTTGAAAGGCCCACTCCGCGTCATCGCCGTTTTCATGCTGCTATTCACGTCGCGGCAAACGGCGCGCGCTTTTGCGCGTATGGACGCCCGGTAATGGGCTTCGCACCCGTCACGGGCCGAGCGCCCGGTTACCGAAGGAGAAGCATCCATGGAGTCCGCGCAGAACCGTCAGTCGAAAGTCGAAGTGAAGTTGTTCCTGCACCCGGAAGATCATTACCGCGCGATGGCCGCCGCGAAGACCCTCAATCTCGCGGAGCGCGAGTTCTTCGCGCTGGCGCTGCATCTGGGCGCGACCCAGATCCTGCGCCAGACCGAAGCGGCTTGATGAAGCCTCACCGGGCGAGGCGACTCGTCACACCGGTGATGGATTGCGCTCGGCAAAACCCTCCTGGTGCCAGTAGGGGTAGACAGGCCGCACAGCACTCGCGGCGTCGAGCTTCGCCACCTGCTCGGGCGTGAGGTTCCAGCCGACCGCGCCGAGGTTCTGGCGC
Source organism: Paraburkholderia sp. BR10872 (assembly GCF_040965835.1). Taxonomy (NCBI): domain Bacteria; kingdom Pseudomonadati; phylum Pseudomonadota; class Betaproteobacteria; order Burkholderiales; family Burkholderiaceae; genus Paraburkholderia; species Paraburkholderia sp. BR10872. Next base: position 70,315 of record NZ_JBFRCN010000021.1, on the reverse strand, counting down.
AACTGCGCCTCGTCGCGCGCGCCGATCAGCACCGTCGCGACCGTCGGCCGCTGCAGCAGCCAGTTCAGCGCGATCTGCGGCACGGTCTTGCCGGTTTCCTGCGCGATCTCGTCGATGGCGTCGAGCACGCGAAAGAGGTATTCGTCCGGCACCGGCGGCCCCTGCTCCGCCGTCTTGTGCAGACGGCTCTTCTCCGGCAGCGGCTGGCCGCGCCGGATCTTGCCCGTCAACCGTCCCCAGCCCAGCGGACTCCACACCACCGCGCCCACACCCTGGTCGAGCCCGAGCGGCATCAGCTCCCACTCGTAGTCGCGGCCGATCAGCGAGTAGTACGTCTGGTTCGCGACGTAACGCGGATAGCCGTAGCGATCGGCCACGGCCAGAGACTTCATCAGGTGCCAGCCCGAGAAGTTCGACACGCCCGTGTAGAGAACCTTGCCTGCGCGTACCAGTTCGTCGAGCGTGGACAGCACCTCTTCGGCCGGTGTGCGCGCATCGAATCCATGCAACTGGAACAGGTCGATATGGTCGGTCTGCAGGCGCTTGAGCGCCGCGTCGACCGCGCGCTTCAGGTGGAAGCGCGATGAGCCCACGTTGTTGGGTTCGTCGTCGAAGCGGAAGGTCGCCTTGGTCGAGATGATCGCCTTGTCGCGGCGCCCCTTGAGCGCCTCGCCGAGCACCGACTCGGACGCGCCGCTCGAATAGATATCGGCCGTATCGAACATCGTGACCCCAGCGTCGAGGCAAATGTCGATGAGCTTGCGCGCTTCGGCGACATCGGTTGCGCCCCAGGCCTCGAAGAACTCGCCTTTGCCGCCGAACGTGCCGGTGCCTAAGCTCAGCACCGGCACCTTCATTCCGGACGCACCCAGAAAACGGTATTCCATTTCCGACTCTCCATTAATCAACGGGTTGACGATGTGATGCCGACAGCGGACGAGTCTACGCGCTTCGATTCGGGCTTGCCGCGCGGGTCACACGGCGAACGGCTCGCCGCGCCGCGGACCGCCGCGCGGCTGTACAGATGCTTTTGCCTGATGGAAACTGTCGCCTTTCGCCGCGGGCTTTGTGCTTCACTATCCGGTCCGCAACGTACCGATCGGCAATATCTCCGCTGGCCGCCCATGCTCCGTACCAAGATCGCATTGATTCTCCGCTGCTGCGTGGAGGCGCAATGACCGCTCCCGCACAACGTTCCGCCGGCGTCGGCTGGCTGCCGTACCTCGTCGCCGCCACGTTCTTCATGGAGTACCTCGACACGACCGTGATCGCCACGGCGCTGCCGCAGATGGCGCGCTCGTTCGGCATCGGCCCGAACAGCCTGAGTCTTGGCGTGACCGCCTACATGCTCGCGCTCGCCATCTTCATTCCGGCCAGCGGCTGGGTGGCGGACCGCTGCGGCGCGCGCACCGTGTTCTTCAGCGCCGTGGTCACGTTCACGGTGGCGTCCGTGCTGTGCGGGATCTCGCAGAACGTCGACGAGTTCGTGGCAGCGCGCATTCTGCAAGGCATTGGCGGCGCGATGATGGTGCCGGTCGGGCGCATGATCGTCGTGCGCAGCACCGAGAAAAGCAAGCTCATGCAGGCGATCTCGACGATCACCTGGCCCGCTATCGCCGCGCCCGTGGTGGGACCGCCCATCGGCGGCTTCATCACGACCTACGCGTCCTGGCGCTGGATCTTTTTGCTGAACGTGCCGTTCGGCATCGCCGTGCTCGCGGCCATCGCCGCCATCGTGCCGAACCTGCGCGGCGAACAGCGCCGGCCGCTCGACGTTGCGGGGCTCGTGCTGAGCGGCGCCGCGCTGACCGCCATCCTTTACGGCGCGGAACTCGCGAGCCAGGTCGGCCAGAATCCGTGGCGCGCAATGGCGCTCGTGGCGGCAGGCGTCGCGATCGGGGTCGTCGCGTTCGTGCATGCGAAACGTCATCCGCACCCGCTCGTTGACGTTTCCACACTGAAGGTTCCGACCTTTTCCGTCACGATCGTGACCGGCTCGATCACGCGTATCGGCATCGGCGCGGCGCCGTATCTGATGCCGCTGATGTTCCAGATCGGCTTCGGTCTTTCCGCGTTCAAGTCCGGCCTGCTGCTGCTCGCGAGCGCGCTCGGCAATCTCGGCATGAAGGCGCTCACGACGCGCATTCTCGAACGCTGGGGCTTCCGGCTCGTTTCCGTCGTCGACGTCAGCGTTGCCGGTGTCTCGTTGATTGCGTGCGGGCTGCTCACGCCCGGCACGCCGCTCGTTATCGTGTTGATCGTCGTGTTCGTCTACGGCATGGCGCGCTCGATGCAGTTTTCCACCCTCGCCACGTTGGCCTACGCCGACGTCGCGCAGCCGCAAATGAGCGCGGCCAGCACGCTCTGGAGCGCCGCGGCGCAGATGACGATCGGCCTTGGCATTGCGTTCGGCGCGCTCGCGCTGCGCGTGGCCGCGAACCTGAACGGCGAAACCACGGGCCATGTGTTCACGCTCGACGACTTCCGGCTCGCCTTCCTCGCGGCCGGCGTGCTCACGCTGATTTCGGTGTGGGGTTATGCGCAGATGGCGCGCGATGCGGGACAGAACGTGGGCGGCGGCTCGCGCAGGCAGCGCGCGTAGGTCCCGCCGCGCGCCTGACAACGCGCGGCGGCAGGACCACCGTTATTTGGAAAGACTTGCCCGCACGGTGTATTCGGCTTCCTCGCCCGCTTCGAGCTCATCGGCATGGGCATGGGCCGCGTGGAACTCGTTGGACAGCGGCTCGACCGGATAACCGTGGCGCTCCCACGCGTCGAGCCCGCCCTTGAGCGCGCGCGCGTGATAGATGTGCTTGTTGCGCAACTGATCGACGATGCGCTTGGCCGTCGCCTCGTTCGGGCACACGCAGTACACGACGATCGGACGCCCGATCAGCTCGGGCGAGAGTTCTTCGCTCGATTCGAGATTCAGCGGCCGCGCGCCGGGAATGCGGTAAGCCTCCTTCTGACGCACGGCTTGCGGACGCGCGTCGAGCACGATGGGCGGTGCACTCGACTTCATCATCTCGTCGAGCTGATCGGGCGAAATGCGGTGCGTCGCCAGCCAGTGGCGGAACTGCATGCGCCGCAGCCAGCGCCAGGCGAGGAACAGCACGCCCGCCACGGCGAGCACGTCGAAAATCGTCATGCCGTTCGCGCGCACGAACGCCGCGAATCGCACGATTTCCGCATGCAGCGCCGCGCCGCCGAGCAGCCAGGTGCCCGCCCACAACGCCGCGCCGACCGTGTCCCACAGCAGGAAGACGTGAACCGCCACCGTCGTCGTGCCGAGCAGCGGCGCGGAAATCAGGCCGAGCCCCGGAACGAACTTCGCCACCGCGAGAATGGGCGCGCCGTAGCGCTCGAATACGTTGCGCGCGATGCGGATCGTCGTGTCCAGCGACAGCGAAAAACGCACGAGCCCATTGAGCAGACGCCGCCCGCGCTTGCGGCCTGCGGCGAACCACAGCGAATCCGCGAGCAGCGTCGCGATCACGGCCGCCGCCAGCAGGCTCCCGTAGGACGTCTCGCCGCTCGCCGCCATCGTGCCCGCGAGAATCAACACCGGCGCGGCCGGGACGGGCACGCCCAGTTGCGTGACGAGTACGCTGAGAAAGACCGCTCCGGCGCCGAAATCGGGTGGAATCGCGGTGGGGAGCGTCAACATTTCGAGATAACCTGCGCGCAGGGATATTCAGGTAAGGAAACGTGGCGCGCATACCGCGCCGGCCGAGGGTGGAGATTACCCCAACGTGCCATTCCTTGCTCTCGTTGACGCAGGCTTCGCGGCGGCATCGGGCGGGCGATCCGGCCCCGCTGCCGGCGCTTTCGCGGCGATGCGAAACGGTGCTAATCTCGTAAAAGTTGCTTTTTCCAGCCGTTTTCCGTCAAGACACATGCGTTACTGGCATCTCGATCGACCGAGGCAGGCAGGTCAGTTAGACCTCTCGCGCGTCACCAGCCTCGTTTCGGCCATCGGCCGCGACGACGCCAACGCACTCGCCGCCGAAGTGCTGAACATGCTCGGCCCGGCGACGTCGGTCACGCAGTGCACCGTGTTCGCCTACGAATTCGGCAACCGGCCGCGCACGGTTTCCGTGGCCGATCATCGCGGCGGGCGCTTTTTGCGCGACGTCGCCGACACCTACGCGCGCCTCTTCTACGCGCTCGACGGCAATCAGCAGATCGTTTCCGGCGCCTCGGCCGACAAGCCCGGCTCGTCGCTCGTGCTGCACTGGCAAAGCAGCGCGGACATCGCGCACGATGGTTATCGCACCGCGTGTTACGCCACGCCCAACGTATCCGACCGGCTCTCGCTGCTGCTGCAGCCCGCCGCCGACATCTGGCTCTCCGTGAACCTGTACCGCGAAAGCGACGCCGGCAATTTTCAGCCGGGCGAAGTGGAACTGGTCGAATCGCTCGCGCCGCTGATCGGCGAGTCGGCCCGGCATCACTACACGATTCGCGGCCAGAGCCAGCTCGGCATTCCTCAGATGATGCTCGCGCGCCTGCGCGGGCTCTGCCCCACGCTCTCCAAACGCGAACTCGACGCCCTGCGCGGGGTGCTCGAAGGGCGTAGCGCGGTTGAAATTGCCGAGTGCATGGGCGTGAAGCCCAGCAGTGTGGTGACGTATCAGAAACGCGCGTATCAGCGGCTGGGCATTTCGAGCCAGCGGCAGCTGTTTGCGCTTTGTCTCGCGACGGATCACGGTTAAACACCGCCGCAAGCGCGCGCACAAAACCACTGCGCAAAATATCCCCCCGTAAGCCCCCTGTACCCAAATTGAGGACAGCGGGCCGCGCCTCGCGCTCCATACTGCCTTCATCGCCAGCGCCCCGCTCGGGGCATGCCGGCAAGCACAAGACTTACGTATCGGAGACGCAATCCCCATGAGCGCCGGATTCAAACCCTATCCGTTCGAGGCCAGGCAGTACGCCGCCCGCCTGCCCGAACTCGAAGGCGGCCGTGAAGCGCAACGCCACGCCGTGACGATCGTCGGCGGCGGTCCAGTGGGCCTCGCCATCGCGCTCGGCCTCGCGAAGCACGGCGTGCGCTCGGTGCTGATCGAAGCCGACGCATCGATCTGCTACGGCAGCCGCGCGATCTGCATCTCGCGCCGCAGCCTCGAAATCATCGAGCGCCTCGGCGCGCTCGACGGCTTTCTCGCCAAAGGTCTGCCGTGGACCGGTGGGCGCAGCTTCTATCGCAACGACGAAGTGCTGCACTTCACGATGCCGCAGGACGAAAACCAGAAGCTTCCGCCGATGGTCAACCTCGCGCAGTACCACATCGAGCAGTTCCTGCTCGACGCAGCGGAGCGGCACGCCGATCTCATCGACATTCGCTGGTGCACGAAGGTGACGGCCCTGCACGAAGACGCGCATGGCGCCATGCTCTCGCTCTCCACGCCCGCAGGCGATTACACCGCGCAGACCGACTGGCTCGTCGCCGCCGACGGCGGCCGCAGCACGGTGCGCGAGTCGCTCGGCCTGAAGCTTCAGGGCACGAGCTATGAGGGCCGCTATGTGATCGTCGACATCCTGCTCGACAGCGCGCGGCCGACGGAACGGCTCGCGTATTTCGACCCGGCGTCGAATCCCGGCTCGACCGTGCTCGTCCACAAGCAGCCCGACAACGTCTGGCGCATCGACTATCAGCTGCGCGACGGCGAGGACGCCGACGAAGCGATCAAGCCCGAAAACGTCATGCCGCGCGTGCAGAGCCTGCTCGACATGATGGGCGAGAAGGCATCGTGGTCGCCGGTCTGGATCACGATCTACAAGGCCAATGCGCTCACGCTCGAGCGCTATCGCCACGGCCGCGTGCTGTTCGCGGGCGACGCGGCGCATCTCGTGCCGATCTTCGGCGTACGCGGCGCGAACTCCGGCATCGACGACGCCGACAACCTGGCGTGGAAACTCGCGTATGTCGTGAAGGGGCTCGGGAGCGACGCGTTACTCGACAGCTACTCCGATGAGCGCGTCTACGCCGCGCACGAAAACCTGAGCTATGGCACGAAGAGCACAGAATTCATGGCGCCGCCGTCGTTCGCCTTCGACCTGATGCGCACCGCCGTGCTGAGCCTCGCGCGCGAGCACGCCGCCGTGCGCTCGCTGATCAATCCGCGCCAGACTTCGGCCATCGCCTACGCGGCCTCGCCGCTCAACGCGGCCTCCGACGCATTCGCGAGCGGTCCGGTGCCGGGCACGGTGCTGCCCGAATGCCCGCTCACGATCGTCGATCAGGCTGGCGTGCGTGAAGGGAACATGACCGACTTGATCGCGCCATGCTTTACGGCGTTCTACTTCAGCCAGGATGGCGCGACGCCCGCCCCGATCGCCGCGCTCGAAACGACGCTGGCCGCCCGCGCGCTGCCGTTCGCGCTGGTGCCGCTCGCACAGCGCCAGCCCGACGACGCATCACGCCGCAGCGGCTGGGACCGAACGGGACGCCTGTTCCCGATGTACGGCGCCAAGCCCGGCACGCTCTACCTCGTGCGCCCGGACGGCCACGTGCTCGGCCGCTGGCACGGCGAAGCCGGCACAGTCGCCACGCAGGCGCTCGCCGCCCTTGACCATGCGCTGTGCGCCTGAGCGCTGGCGGAATCAAGTACAGATGGAGAAAGCCATGACCGACAGCGAACTCGACACCGTCTACACGCAGCTGTGCAAGACCATGACCAATCTGGGCGAAGTCAACGGCCCGCTCTTTCTTGCGCGCTTCGCGCTGCTCGCGATCGAGCGGATCGGCAACGCGCAAACCTGCCTCGGGTTGATCGACGCCGCAGGCAAGAACGTTTCGGCAGCCGTGCCGGAATAAGCGGAAGCGCGGCACGCCTCAGCGCTGCGTCGACTGCACGAGTCGCGCGAGGCGCGAGCGGTTGCTGACGCCGAGTTTCTGAAACGAACGATCGAGATGGGTGCGCACGGTCGTATAGGAAATGCCTAGCCGCTCGGCGATCTCCTTGTCGAGCAGCCCTTCCACCACGAGCGCGACCACGTCGCGCTCGCGCCGCGTCAAGCGGTTGATCGCTTCGTTATCCGCAGTGGATGGGTCGGCTGGCGGCGGCTGAACGTGGCCCGTCTGCGCGCGCGAGCGCGCCAGCGCGGCGATGAAAGCCGGGCGCACCAGATCGAACAGCGCCAGCTCCCGATCGGAAAGATGCTCGCGCCGCTTGCCGCGCCCGATGCGCAGATGATCGAGATACTCTTCGCCCGACCAGACGAACAGGTCCGCGCCCGCATGCAGGCCGTCGGCGCGCAGCAGTTCGAGCAGGCGCCGCCCCACTTCGAGACGCAAGGCACCCTCGGGCAAGATAAGGTCGGCCAGCAGCTTGAAGACGTCGGCGATCAACGCGAGTTCGCGGCTCGTCAGGTCCATGCTCGGGTGCGATGAGAAGTGGGCGCGCGCCCCGCTTGCGCGGCGACGCAAACATCAGAGCTTAATGTTCTCGCCTGACGTATTCAATATGCAGTGCGACTGTGAAGCGTGAAGCGTGCATGCCGAAAAGAAAATGGGGCGGCAAATGCCGCCCCAAGAAAAACACACGCCGGCAAAGGGCTGTCTTCCGCCGGAGGTTGCATAGTACGCGATGAATTACGGAGCGGCATCCCCAGATTTGAGGACAAACGCTCACGTCATGCAAACTTTTGCCGCCTCGTGCCAGCTTGCCGATGCGAAATGGTTTGCTTTCATGCGCAGCGCATCGTTTCGCATCGGCGTCGCGGTTTTACTGGATCAGACGCGAGACGCCACGGCCGCGCGGATCGGAAACCGCGTCGGGCGTATCGCCGTTGATACGGATCGCCTGGATGTCGCCGTTGAAGTCCTGCGCCTTCAGCACGTAGCCCTTCGCCTCGACCTGCCTGGCGAGTTCGCCGTCGATCGGCGCATACGGCTCCCAGAAAATCGTGTTGGGCGGCAGCAACTGGTGGTGGAAGCGCATCGCCGCCACCGCGTCCTTCAACGGCATGTCGAAGTCGTAGTTGTTGTTGATGACCTGGAACACCGACGTGAAGATGCGCGAGCCACCCGGCGTACCGATCACGAGCGCCACCTTGCCGTCCTTCGTGAGGATGGTCGGCGTCATCGACGAAAGCGGACGCTTCTTCGGCGCAATCGCGTTCGCGTCGCTGCCCACCACGCCGAACATGTTAGGCACGCCGGGCTTGGACGCGAAATCGTCCATCTCGTCGTTGAGCACGATGCCGGCGCCCGGCACGACCACGCCCGAACCGAAGTAGCCATTGACCGTGTACGTGTTCGAAACGGCGTTGCCCCACTTGTCGACCACCGAGAAGTGCGTCGTCTCCGCCTTCTCAGGCATCGAGGTGCCGAGGCCCGGTTGTACGCTCTTGGTGTCGGATGGCTTGTCGGGGTCGACTTCGGCAGCGCGCTTCGCGAGGTACGCGTCGTCGGTGAGCTGCGCGACCGGCACCTTGTAGAAGTCGGGGTCACCGAGATATTGCGCGCGATCCGCGAACACGCGCTTCTCGATCTCCGCGATCAGATGGATGTACTGCGGCGAATTGAGCTGCACGTCCTTGAATTGCGGCGCCAGCATCGACTTCATCTTGAGCAGCTGCACGAGGCCCACGCCACCCGAGCTCGGGGGCGGCGCAGTGATGATCTCGTAGCCGTTCCACTTCGCCTCCACGGGCTGGCGCCACACTGCCTTGTACTCCTGCAGGTCGCGCTTCGTGATGAGGCCGTGACCCTTCATCGAAGCGGCGATCAGATCCGCGGTCTTGCCGTCATAGAAGTCCTTCGCGCCCTGGTTCGCAATGCGCGTGAGCACATTGGCGAGATCGGGCTGCTTGAACGTGACGCCCTCCTTCAGGTTGCCGAAGTAGTCGTCGAAATTGGTCTTGCCGGCGAAGTCCTTTTCCGCGGCCTCACGGCGCTTCGCGAGCTGCTCGTCCACGACGAAGCCGTCGCGCGCATATTTGATCGCCGGCGCGAGCACCTGCTTCCATTGCAGCCTGCCGAAGCGCTTTTGCGCCTCCCACATGCCCTCGACCGTCCCCGGCACGCCCACGGCGTCGTAGCCGTAAAGGCTCTTGCCCGGGATCACGTTGCCGTTGTCGTCGAGGTACATCGTGCGCGTGGCGGCGAGCGGCGCGCGCTCGCGATAGTCGAGGAAGTACGGCTTGCCGTTCACGTAGAGCGTCATGAACCCGCCGCCGCCGATGTTGCCGGCTTCGGGGTACGTCACGGCGAGCGAGAAGGCGATGGCGACCGCCGCGTCGACGGCGTTACCACCCTCCTTGAGGATCTGCTCGGCGGCGTCGGCCGCGTACTTGTCGGCAACGGCCACGGCGGATGCATTGAGGACCGCAGGGCGTTGCTGCGTATCCTTCGCAAAGGCCGGCGTGGCTTCGAGGAAGCCCGTGGACAAGGCGGATAGCGAAAGCAGTGCGAGAGCGGCAGCGGAAATTTTCGTTTTTTCAACCAGCTTCATCGAGTTCACCCCATGATTCGGTTTGTTGGCCTACCAGAAACCTGCCTTGGCCTTATAGCACGCCAGGAAAACGATTGCGATCCGGCGATCCGCTGATTCCGCTGCCGTGCAAGACGGCGTCCGTTCTGGACTGGATCAGGCCTCGCCGCGCCGGCCGCGCGCAATTTCGTCGCCCGCATTCGCGGGCAAACGCATCGTCACCGGAATGGACGCTGCCGAAAAGAGCCCGACCACGAGAAACGCGGGCCAGAAATCGGACCAGACAATGGCCGAATGCCCTTGCACCCGGTGCGAGATCTGCAGCACGAGGCCCGCGATCGTCACGCCGAGGCCGAGCGACACCTGCTGGATCACGCTTGCCACGCTCGTGGCGCGGCCGATGTCGCGCGTCGGAATATCGGCGTAGGCGAGCGAATTGAGGCCGGTGAATTGCAGCGAAGGAAAGATCCCGCCCGCGAGCACGATGACCCAGATGAGCCACACGGGCATGCCCGGCGAAAACGAGCCGCATATCGCGATGGCCGTGCCCGCGAGGACCGCGTTGACCATCAGCGTGCGGCGAAAGCCAAAGCGCCCGAGCACGCGCGAGACGATCGCCTTCATGAAGATCGAGCCGAACGCCGAAGCGCAAGTGATGGCGCCTGAAGCGAACGCCGTCATGCCGAGCCCTTCCTGCAGCGTGAGCGGTAACAAAAATGGCACGGCGCCGAGGCCGATGCGAAACAGCGACCCGCCCGCCACGCTCGCATTGAAGGTGGGGATGCGCAGAAATTTCAGATCGAGCACGGGTCGCTCGACACGTTGCGCATACAACCAATAGGTCACCAGCAGCAACGCGCCGATCACGCACATCGTCACCGCGGTGCCGGTGGCGACGATCTCGCCGCCCACGAGCGAGAGGCCGAGCATGAACAGCGACGCCCCACCCGCGGAGAGCACGAAGCCGACCCAGTCGAGCCGCCCAGGATGCTCCTCGTGCATGTTCTCGATATGCCGGTTCGCGAGCCAGATGCCGAGCACGCCAATCGGAATGTTGATGAAGAAAATCAGCCGCCAGTGCAGATACGTGGTGATGAACCCGCCGAGCGGCGGCCCGACGACCGGGCCGAGCAGCGCGGGCACCGTGAGATAGTTGACCGCGCGAATGAAGTCCGATTTGGGCAGCGAGCGGAAAATGATGATCCGGCCCACCGGCACCATCATCGCGCCGCCGATACCCTGCACGAAGCGGGCGGCCACGAACATCTCGAGCGAGCGCGAAGCCGCGCACAACAGCGACCCTGCCATGAAGATGCCGATGGCAGTGCGAAACACATTGCGCGAGCCGAAGCGATCGGCCACCCAGCCGCAGATCGGGATGAACACGCCAAGGCCGATCACGTAGCTCGTGACGGCCAGCTTGAGTGTGATGGGGTCCTGGCCGAGATCGCGGGCCAGTGCGGGGAGCGCGGTGACGATGACCGTCCCGTCCACGTTCTCCATGAACATCGAGCACGCGACAATGAGCGGAACGATGAATGTGCCGAGGGCTAATGGCATGGGCAGGAACGACGATCAGCGTGGCTGATGGCGTAAAGCTGCCATTATGGCCCTTGTTGCGGAAAACGGGAACCCGGCAACAGATGAAGCGGCGCCCTTTGCGTGTGCGCCACGCAGCAAACGCGCGCGCAAAAAATAAAAGCCGCGAAGCCCGCCTCCGCCTTCATGCGGAGACAGACCTCGCGGCCTGATTCAAGCAATCTGCGTGAGGCAATCCACGCAGATGCGCTCTAGATAGCGGCCTGCTTCACGCGGCTCACCACGGGACGCAGTTGCGGCAGCACCTGCTGCGCGGCGCGCGTGACGTCGTTGGGAAAGTCGATCTCGATCCACGGCGCGCCGGTGACGTCCGCGGTTTCGAACTCGCTGCCGCGTTCGAGCAGCAGGTCGCGCAGCGCTTCTTCGTGCGGCAGGTTCGCGCGGCCCGTATCGACATAGCCTTCGACGATCTGCGCAAAGCGGCGCGCCGTCGCTTCGTTCAGGCGGAAGAATCCCACCGACTCGCCGATCGTGTCGTATTTCAGACCGACCGCCAGCTGCTTGCGCAGTTCGACGGGCGCGCCGTCGCGCAGACACAGCTTCACGGGCTCGTCGCCGGCTTCGAAGTCGCGGTCGATCAAGAGACGGTTGGCAGGCGCCTCGCCCGCCACGAGCGGTGCGAACACGCGCTCGTCGTAGAGCACGTCGGCGTCCATGAGCAGCACATCGCCGCCGCGCGTAAGCGCCTCTGCCGAGCGATGTACCGTGAGCACGCTCCCCAGGTCGAAGCGCGGATTCATCACGACCTCGACCTTGTGCGGCCAGCCGATGCGCTTGAGTTCGGCCTCGACCAGCTCAGGCTGGAAACCGAGCGCGAGCACGACTTCCGTGACACCCGCCTCTTCCAGGAATTGCAGATGGCGTTCGAGCAGCGTCACGCCCTCGAACTGCAGCAGACATTTCGGAAACTGTTCTCCAGCGGGTTGCTGAAGGCGCAGGCCGAGGCCTGCCGCGAGAATGATGGCGCGCATGCGCAAACGTTCCTTGGAAGAAAAAGGTCAATCGGCGACTTCGACAGCGGGGACGCGCAAGGCGCGTCGGCGTTGCCAGCTACGTTCGCTGAAATGCAGATACAGAAGGCCCGGCAAGCCGAGCAGGATTTCTCGCGCGCGCTTGGCAAGCGAGAGCGCGAGCGCCGCCTCGGGCGGCAGGCCGACGAGCGGCGCGAGCAGCAGATAACCGCCCTCTTGCACGCCCAGCGAGCCAGGAATGGCGAAGGCCGCACCGCGAATCGCCTGGCCGATGCTCTCGAGCAGCAGCGCATCGATCCAGCCTGTGGGATGGCCGAGAAAGCGCAGCGCGAGCCACACTTCCACCGTGCCCACGAGCCAGCCCGCGAGGCTCAGCGCGAAGCTGGCCGCCACGCGGCCGCGCCGGGCATAAAGCGACTTCACGGCTTCGTCGATCGCGTCGGCGCGCGTGGCAAGCGCCGACCAGTCGCGCTGGCCGAACACTTTCGATGCCAGACGCAGCAGGCGGCCGAACAGACCGCGACGCTGCGCGACATAAAACAGCGCGATCAGGCCGCCGAGCACGGCGGTCGCGATCAGCGCGGCGACGCCGAGGTCGCGCGGCGCGCCATTCGCGGCGTAGGCCGAAAAAAGCACGATGCCGAATACGGCGAAGACGATCTGCGCGACGGCTTGCAGCGTCGTGCTCACGGTGATGGCCGCAGCCGCATTGCGCATCGACATGCCGCGTTGACCGAGCTGGCGCACCATCGCCACGGGGCCGCCGATCTGGCCCGCGGGCAACAGGCTGTTCACCGATTCGCCGGTCCACCGCGCGAGCAATGCATCGCGCTGATCGACGCGCTCGTCCCGGCCGAAGAGCACGGCGATCGCACCCGCGTCGAGTGCGAGCGGCACGACGTGGAACGCCGCGACGAGGACGAGGCCCCAGCCCGCGGCCGCAAGTGCGCCCGTGACCGAGCCGAGCCCCTGCCAGGCGAGCAGCGCAATGAAGAGCGCCGTGCCGATCGACAGCAGCAGGATGGCAGCACGGCTCACGCCTTGCCTCCGAATGCCTTGCGGAACACCTGGCGGAAACCGAAGTACGCAATCGCGTCCTTCATGTTCGAAATGAAACGCCGCCACGGGCGCATATTCGGGTTCGTCACGTATTCGAGCGTGAGCGAAACGCGCACTTCGCCTTCGAGACTCGGCGTGACGCGATGGCGAAGCTTGTCGCCGTCGAACACGATGAGCGCGCCCGGCGGGTATTGCACCGAACCCGGCTCATCCGCCTTGTTCGGGTCTTTCGTGTGCAGTTCGTAGTCGAGCTTGCACGACGACTCGTCGATTACCCCGAGCAGCACCGTATAGCGGCGGCCGTCGTAATAGGACGTGTCGCAATGCCAGCCGATGTGATCGCCGGCGCGCGTGTAGTAATAGAGAGCGTAAGCGTGCGGGTCGTCTTCGGGCGAAAGCTGCAGGCGGTCGCCCGTGATCTTTTCGAGCCACGCGATGAGCTGCGGCGAGCGGTAAAGCTCGGCGATGTACGGCGCGAGGCGGTCGATGGTGTGACGGCTCACGCTTCCGCCCGCCTTGTGGCCCGGCAGATAGTTGCGGTTGACTTCGGGAAGCAGCGCGTTGGCCGCGTCGATCAACTGTTGCGTGGCGTCGGCGGGCAGAAAATCGGCGAGATACAGGAACGAGCCCTGGCTCTGATAGTCCTCGCGCAGGCGCGCGGTGTTCAGCGGTTGCAGCGCGCGGCCGATCGCGCCGTCCGGCTCGCCAGCCGCCGCGCGTGAGGCGCGGGCTGGCGCGGGGGCGCGCGGCGCTACGACCTGTTCTTGTTCTGCTTGCAGGCTCATCTGCTGCTCCACACCTGGCGGGTTTCCTTGGCGGGGCGCAGGCGGCGCGTCACGCGCACATAGTCGAGCACCACCCAGATGGCGAACAACGGCGCCCCGATCGAAGCCGCGATAATGAACGGCGACACGACGCCCGTCAGCGTGACAAGGGGTAGCAGATACAGCACGTCTTCGGTCTCGAAGCCGCCGGCGAACGCCTGTTGGGTGCCCGCCTTGCCGGCTATTTCCTCGATGCGCATGCGCAGGAAAAAGATCACGGCGACCGCGACGCCCGCGATGCCGCCCAGCACGGCCGGCGGCACATGCCATTCGGCGCCGGTGTGGGCGGCCACGACGCCGAGGCCGTAGCCCATGCCGAGGAACAGCAGGACGGTGACGAGCGCGTCCGCCGCGAGATCGTAGAAATGCCCGATGCGGCTGGTTTTACCGCCGATACGCGCCAGTTCGCCGTCGGTATGATCGACGAAATTCGACAGTACGATCAGAAACGCGCCAATATTGACGTGCAGAAAGTCTCCGCGCGCCAGAAAAAACCCGCCGGCAACGCCAATCAGGAGTCGCAGCGTGGTCAGATGATTCGGGGTAACGCGCGTGGGTACAAGCGGAGTGACAAGCCAGCGCGCCGCGCGAGCGTCCCACGTGCGCGGCGGCGGCACCGCTTTCGGAGCCATTTTTACAGGTTTGTCTTTTTCGGTCATAACCGCGCAATATATACGCCTTCCAGAAATCTTGCAGGTATTCCGACGATCGTCCCACTTTTTGCTTGTGGTTCTGTAAGGCAAAGCGCTAGATCGGCTCCCGCGGCGCCGCAAGCGAAGTTGCCCGAACACGCGTAGAGTGCAACCCTTCGCGCCAGCCCGGACGTTTTGCGTCCAACGGCTCCGGCGCACGCACTTTCGCCATTCACGTAATGAAACGCTTTACCTTTGCCGCCCTTTTTCTCGCTGTCCTGACGCTTCTCGCCGGCAACGCCCGCGCCGCCGCCATCGACGATTCGCTGACCTGCAGCGAGTCCGCACACGACTTCATCTCCGGGCTGATCACGCAAAACCTGATCGATCCGAAGCCCATGAAGGTCGAAAGCAATTCGATCAACGCATTCTGGCCCGCGCGCGGCCAGCACATGACCGCCTATGGCTTCAGCGTGTTCGCCATCGTGGGTTTCCAGAAGGACGACCCGCTCTTCAAGACCGGCGACGGCACACCCATCGCCCCTTCCGCCTACGGCGCCGTCGTGGTCGGCACCCAGACGAGGGTGCAGGCGGCCCTCACGGCGGCAGGCAATAACGCCATCGTCCACCATGCCGGACCGCTGTTAACAGCGATCTTCTGCAAGCAGGAGTAAGCGGGCAGGCTTTGAGCGTTATTCGATACGCCCGAAACCGCCTTCGGCCCAGGCCTCGGCGCGGGCTTTCGTGAGCTTGAAGTTCGGCGCGACGCGCGCCTGAGCGAGTTGCTCGCCGAACGCGTCGATCGCGCTGATGAGCCCGTAGGGCTCGTACTCGTCGGGAACGATGTCGAGCGTCACGTCCACATCGCCTTCGGCGGTCTGCACGCTCACGCGCTTGTGCAGCAGTGCGCGCAATTGCTGCTCGTGCCGGCGCAGCACCTCCGAAGCGGTCTTCACGAGCGTGTTGAACGCCGACGTGTCGAGCGGCTTGGGATTCTTCTTGTCACGGCCCATGGTCCACGGGCCGACGAGTGCAGGCTCAGGCTCGCCGTCCTTGATCATTTCGACGGCCCAGCCGTCGTCGTCCTCATTCTTGATCACGCGCGCGGTCCAGCCGTCCTTGCGCCACAGGCGCGCCTCCTGGATCACCTCGGCTTCAGCGGCGAGGTCATCGGCGGGGAAATCGGAATCGGTTGCGGGTGAGGAATCGGTCATGGCGGGGTTTTCATCGGGTTCTGCGGGGGACTTGCCCGTCGCGGGGCAAGGGCAAGATTCTACCCGGATCGCGTCGCGCGTCGGGCGCCGCGTCTTTCTATCCAGCCGGTTCGGATTATCGCGCCACCAAAGCAGAATATCGACTGGTGATTTTAATCATTGCGTTTTCCGCAACGCATCATTCCGCCTTGCGCATTAATTTAAAATAATTTCCTGCGGGCAAAAAAAACGCGGCCCGAGAGCCGCGTAAAAACAGATGAAAAAAGACCACCCTTGGTCGAGGGCTGAAGCCATTGTACCGCCGCGCAATGCGTGGGTTCAGCCCATGATCTGGAACAGTACCTTTCACCAAACGACAAGAATCGCGCTTGAAAAAGCGTTGAATTCGCGTTAGGCCAGCTCCTGCGCGGGTTTGTCGCATCGTCGCGGATGCACAACGGATTATCCAGATCGACCATTTTGTCGCACCCGATAATCCAATAGAAAAAGTCTTTATATGCAATCACTTACGGCGATTAATGCCGATCGCGAAATGAGATGAATGCATTGTTGCGTCGATTTGCGTAAATACGCCGAATACCGGGCTTACACTTCGTTGCGAATCATCCGGGCACGAAATCGATTTTCAGAATATTCGGCCTGAGATTCCCCAAGTTCTGACCGGAGAAAAACATGAAAAAAGCACTCATTGCTGCAGGCGTCCTCAGTGCATTTGCCATCAGCGCCCATGCGCAAAGCAGCGTCACCCTTTACGGCTCGCTCGACGCCGGCATCGTCTACGCGAACAACGTCGGCGGCCACAGCCTGTGGGCTCAGGGCAGCGGCGCTCTCTCGAACAACTACTTCGGCTTTCGCGGCGCCGAAGACCTGGGCGGCGGCCTGAAGGCGATCTTCACCCTCGAAAGCGGCTTCAACCTCAACAACGGCGGCTACAAGAACGGCGACAGCGGCTTTAACCGCCAGGCCTACGTCGGCTTGAAGAGCGACAAGTTCGGCACGCTCACGCTCGGGCGGCAGTACGACTCGATGGTCGACTACCTCTCGCCGCTCTCGGAAGCCGGCGCGGGCTACGGCAACAATCTCGCGGGCCACCCGTTCGACAACGACAACCTCGCCCAAAGCTATTCGATCAAGAACTCGGTCAAGTACGCCAGCGCAAACTACGCGGGCCTCCAGTTCGGCGGCCTGTACGGCTTCAGCAACGACGCGAACGGCTTCGCGAATGGCCGCGCGTGGAGCGTGGGCGCATCGTACGGCAACGGCCCGCTGAACTTCGCGGCCGCCTACTCGCAACAAAACAACTCCGGCGGCCTCGGCGCCGCGAACAGCGCGGCCTCGGCCGACCAGAACATCTCGGCGCGGCTGCAGCGCTCGTTTGGCGCGGGCGTGAACTACACCTACGGCCCGGCACAAGTTGGCTTCGTGTGGACACACTCGCAGATCGACGGCATGCAGAGTCTCTCGAGTGGCGGCAGCGCGCCGCTGCCGGGCCTCTCAGGCCTCAACCTGCACGTCGACAACTATGAAATCAACGGCGCCTACCATCTGACGCCCGCCCTCGCGTTCGTCGGCTCCTACACGTTCACCGACGGCACGGTCACCGGCAACGGCAGCAACAACAGCCCGAAGTGGCACACCGTGGTGCTCGGCACCGACTACTCGTTGAGCAAGCGCACGGACGTCTACCTCGCTGGCGTCTACCAGCACGCTTCGGGCTCGCTCGGCTATAACGCCGACGGCTCGGGCATCGCAAACGTCGCTGCGATCAATACGCTCTCGCCTTCTTCAACGAACAACCAGGTGGCCGCGACAGTCGGTCTGCGTCACCGCTTCTGATCGCTCGCGGTTGGGCAAACCCGGCGCGACCCGCCACGCTGCCTGTCCTTTGCGAAACGCACATGCGCCACAAGCGCATGTGCGTTTTTTCTTGTGAACTGTTGCATCTTTTTACGTCTGCGTGGGCCTTGATTCAGATCAGGGTGCGTATACTCATTGGCAGAATCCGCTGCTTCGATATTGTCACGCCGCCTATGAAAACGCTCACGCAACGACTTCTCGCCGCGACTCCGCTCGCACTCATCGCCGCTTGTGGCTCGACACCGCCGTCCGGCACTGCTTCGAATGGCGAACCGATGATCTACGCTTCGTCGGCGCGTTCGGCGTCGTGGGTCGCGAGCTGCCTCGAAGACCGCTTGCCGCACGTGCACAGTTCGCGCGACGGCAATACGACGGAACTGAGCGTAGGCTCGCGCTCGGACGCGTCGTACTTCGTCACGCTCACGCCGAATGGCCACGGCTCGGTCATTCGCGTGACGCACGGCGCTTCCGCGTCGAACGATCCGCCTGAAGAAGAACTGCGCTTCGACGTGGCGCGCTGCACGACCTGACGCGCGAACGGCTGGCGCGGGCACCGCACGCGCCACACGACGTACCGCAAGTCGCCCGCATGTCACCCCTGTCATAACGGCGACACATCTGCGAAGATTGCGCCCCCTTCGACTTCGCAACACAGCGCTTCATGGCATCAGGCACCGCACATCACGCCACGGGTTGGGCCGCCGGCGTCATCGCCGCCGCAATCGTCACGCATCAGGGCGCCGATAGCGCCTGGCATCTCTACGCCGCGCTCGCGTTCGCAGCGGGTGTCGCGGGCGGATCGGCGCCCGACTGGCTGGAGGTCGCCTGGTGGCGCAAGAAGCGGCGCCTCTGGATCACGCATCGAACGTTCACGCACTGGGGCATCGGCTGGATCGCGTTGCTCGCGTGGTCGTATCACAAACTCGGGCACGTGCCGCTCGCGGCGCCCGCGTTCGGCTTCGCTTGCGGAGGCGTGATCCACCTGTTCGCGGACTGGCCCAATCCGCTCGGTGTGCCGTGGATCTTTCAACGGCATTCGCTGAACTGGTGGCGCAGCGGACGCTGCGACCTGATCGTCGTCGCGGCGTCATGGGTGGCCGCGTGGTTTTTCGCCGTGCATGGCGTGCCGCACGATTGGTCGCTCGCGCCATTGCGTCGGCTCGTCTGATCGGTCAGGTTTTCCTGGCAACAGGTGCAGGCACCCTGGGAGTCATGCAGCCGATGAAGCGTCGATTGACAATCGTCGGAACCGGTCAGGCGCCACATCGCCCATTCATCAGGCAACGTTTATTATCGTATTAACCAAAACCAAAATAAAAACGGCGCCCCTTTAAAGGGCGCCGCTCCTAAATCGCGTCATTCGGTAATCAGGTGTTCTCTTCGCACTCCACGCGTCCCATGCGGTAGCCGACGATCAGCCCGGCGTCATAGGCCGACTCCAGCGCGCGGCCAATATCCTCCGCGCTCACGAGGTGCGCGTCGGCGGTCGGCTTCCCGGTCAGTTCGAAGCTCTCGATCCCGAGCGTTCTTCGCGAGATTGCCAGCAATAACTCCAGTCGTTCGTCATGCATTTTGCTCTCTCCACTTGATCCACATCATCTGATTACAATGATAAATATCAAAATCCGTGAGAGCCGCGGCGCATGGACGCATATTGAGGCGTCACTCTAATATCAAAACCAGAAATCTTTAAAATTTGTTAAAACATCGGCGGATTAACTTTTAGATATCGTTAAGTCGAATCGTTTTGATTCGCAATTGAACAGGGCGTCAATCCACGATGGGTTAACCCATACCGCCGAGCCGACGTCGCGGCGCGGCCCAGCCAGGCCAGTCCAGGGTTTCTTGCGGGCAACCGTTTGATATGATCGGTAAGACATCGCGGGGCCCAACCAGGGCTTTTCGTCAGCATTCGAACGTAGCCCATGGATTCCACGCTCACCCCATCCGCCAGCACGGCGACCACCGACCTCGGCCGCCGCGTGCGCGCCGCGCGCGTCGCCCAGGAGCTGACGCTCGATACGGCCAGCCGCCTGTGCGGCGTCTCGCGCTCGACCCTGTCGAAAGTCGAAAACGGGCTCATGTCGCCGACCTTCGACGTGCTGCAAAAGATCGTCGGCGGGCTCAGAATCGACCTGGCCGAGCTGTTCGGCACCCCGCCCAAGCTCAATGCCGGCGGCCGCCGCGCGCTCACGCGCAATGGCGCGGGTCAACGCCACGCCTATCGCGGCTATCAAATGGAGTTGCTCGCAACCGATCTCGCGCACAAGGCCATGCTGCCGTTTCGCATCCGCATCACCGCGCATTCGCTCGACGCGTTCGACGACTGGGGCCGCCACGAAGGCGAAGAGTTTCTCTACGTGATCAGCGGCAGCGTGTGCCTGTATTCGGAGCTTTACGCGCCCACGTGTCTGGAAGCCGGCGACAGCCTCTACTTCGACAGCCGCACCGGCCACGCGGCCATTTCGACGAGCGAAGAAGACGCCGAAGTGCTGTGGATGGCAACGAGTGCGCGCCTGCCCGGCGTCGCACCGGAAGCGTCGGCAACCTCGAAGTCACGCGCCAGGACGAAGCTCACGGCCAGCTAAATGTGGCGCGCGGCGTTGGGTCTGCTGGAGCCGTAAAGCCTCACCCCCCGGCGTCGGGCGAACGCTTGCCAGCGGAAGGGTTTGCGGTACGCGCACGCCGCGCCCGCGGAGCCGCTGAGCCATCCGGCCGCACATCGCGCTCGCGCGCCGCACGCCGCACCGCCTCGATCAGCGCGCGACCGGCAGGCGTGGGCTGGGTATCGGTACGCTGAATCACCCCCACCGGCTCCTCGCCGCCCGCAGAAGGCAACGGCAACCGCACCAGCGTCCCGCGCCGCAGGTCGTACTCGACGGCACCGGCGGGCACGAACCACACCGCGTCGTTCTCGAGCGCGAGCGCGCGCCCCACCGAAACCGATAGCAACTCGACGAACGCCGACAGCGGCGGCGCCCCCCAGGCGGCGAGCAGACTGTCCGCCGCCTGGCGGATCAACGTGCCGAACGGCGGCAGCACAAGCGGAAACGATGCGAGTTGCGCCGGCAGCCCCGCCCCCGGCGCGAGCGGATGTCCCGCGCGCACCACCACGGCGAGCGGCTCGTTGTACAACTGCTCGAAGCTCAGGCCCACCATGCGCTCGGGGTCGGCCAGACGGCCCACTGCAAAGCTGATTGCCCCTGTCTTCAACCGCTCGAGCAACTCCGTGTTGGCGCCCGTCACGAGCCGCACGCTCACCCGCGGCCATTCCTCGCCGAAGTGACGCAACGCGCCGGGCAGCAACGCCGTCGCCACCGTGGGCAGCACGCCGATATCGAGCGTCGCGGCCACCGCGCCTTCGTCGCGCGCGAGCAAGGCCACGCCCTGGCGCAGCGCGCTCACGCAGGCGCTCGCGTGTGGCATGAAAAGCTGCCCCTCGCGGGTGGGCACCGCACCGTGCCGACCGCGCTCGAACAGCTTCACGCCCAGCACGAGCTCCAGCTCGGCGATCGTCTTCGACACCGCGGGCTGCGTGACCGAAAGACTCTCGGCAGCCTGCTGCACGCTGCCCATCTGCGCCACGGCAAGAAAACACTGGAGATGGCGGAATTTGACGCGTCCGTCCGCGAGCCGGTTTTGCATAACGGTTCGTTATACGAAGTGCGAAAAAACATCATTTTGCATAACTTTTCGCTTTGGATAAAGTGGCTGCATCGGCTCGTAGCGACAAATCGCTGCAGGCAACGAGCCCTTCCCCAATAATCCACCCCAGGAGACACCCCATGGACGAGTCCATCCTGTCGCCGCGCGACTTCGACTCGCATCCCGCGTACGTTTATCCGCCGTACCGTTCGTCGGTCAAACGCGGCCCCACGCTCCCGCTCATCCCCCTGAAGGAAAAGCTGCGCAACCAGCATGCACCCGTGTACGGCACCGACGACCTCGGCGCGCTCGACCACGACCTCACGCGCAACGCGGCCAGGAATGGCGCGCCGCTCGGCGAGCGCATCATCGTGACGGGCCGCGTGCTCGACGAAGGCGGCAAGCCGGTGCGCAACACGCTCGTCGAAATCTGGCAGGCCAATGCCGCCGGCCGCTATGTCCACAAGCAGGACCAGCACGACGCGCCGCTCGATCCGAACTTCCTCGGCGCCGGCCGCGCGATCACCGATAACGACGGCCGCTATCGTTTCCTCACGATCAAGCCGGGCGCGTATCCCTGGGGCAATCACCCGAACGCGTGGCGTCCGAATCACATCCACTTCTCGCTGTTCGGCGACTACTTCGGCTCGCGTCTCGTCACGCAGATGTATTTCCCCGGCGACCCGCTGCTCGCGTTCGACCCGATCTATCAGGGCACGCCGGAAGACGCACGCGAGCGCATGATTTCGCGCTTCTCGCTCGACACCACCGAAGAAGGCTACGCACTCGGCTACGAATTCGACATCGTGCTGCGCGGCCCGAACCAAACCCCCACGGAGCGTTGAACCATGGCCCTCAAGGAAACGCCTTCGCAAACGGTCGGCCCGTACTTTGCCTACGGCCTGTGTCCGCAGCAATACGACTTCGATTTGAAGAGCCTCTTCACGGCCAACGTGGTCGGGCCTGAAACGCCAGGCGAGCACATCACGCTGATCGGCCGCGTGATCGACGGCGACGGCAACGCCGTGTTCGACGCGATGCTCGAGTTTTCGCAGGTCGACGCAAACGGCCGCTATCCGGCTTCGCGCGAGGAAATCGCCAAAGACGGCTTCCGCGGTTTTGCACGCGTGGGCACGGGCACGGATGCGCAGCACCGTTTCATCGTGCACACCGTGAAGCCGGGCGTCGAGAACGCCGGCGAAGCGCCGCATCTGAATGTGATCGTGATGATGCGCGGGATGCTCACGCACACCTTTACGCGCATCTACTTCGAAGACGAAGCCGCCGCCAACGCCGCGGACCCGGTGCTCTCCGCCGTGCCCGCGGCGCGCCGCGACACGCTCATCGCGCGCCGTAGCGAGCAGGCCGGCAGCATCGTCTACACGTTCGACATCCGCATGCAGGGCGAACAGGAAACGGTGTTCTTCGATCTTTGATGCAGCAACGGACACGCGAGACGAATCGCGCGGACTTTCACGCGGCTTTCATGAACTGGCCCTATGATCGTGACACTGCGATCTGATCGCGGAACTCCGAGCTGTACCTTGTGAAGCCTGCCATGCGCAGGCTTCTTTTTTTGCAGTGCGCTCGCGGCCTGCCGCGCACTCAGCCGAGCGGCCGCACGCCGATCAGCACGCCATGCAGCCAGAAGGCGAACACGGCCCAGACGACGAGCCCGACCACGACGACGATCGCATCGCGCGACACCTCTCCCGGCGGATAGACCACCCCGGCTTCTCGGTCGCGCCGGTTCTCGCCTCGCAGCTCGAACAACGCCCAGACGAGGAAGACCCCGAAGAGGATGATGTCGTTGAGCGTGCCGTTGGCGAGCAGATGCGCGAACGCCCAAAGCGCGACGCCGCTCACGAACGGCTGGCCGAGCGCGCGCTTGAAGTGATTGCCCGGCACATAGGCCGCGACGATCAGAATGAAGGCAATGGCGGTGAGGAGTGCCGTGACATGCGCCATCCAGAACGGCGGCAGCCAGATCGGCACGGGGTAGCGGCGTGACAGACCGTAGCCATAGACGATCAGCACGAAGCCCAGAATGGAGAGCAACGCGAACGCGCCTCGCCAGGCACGCGGACCCAGGCGCTCGATCTGCGCGGCGCGCCAGGGCCCTGCCACGATGCGGATCGAATGGACACCAATGAAAATCACGAGGCCCAGCACGAGTATCGCCATGACTACCTCCCTGCCGTAGCAAGAACGCAATGGGCGAGATTGTCGCGCAGCTTGATCGCGCAGCCAACCGAAGTTTTCAAAAAAGCTGACTAATTACGCGCGCAAATGCCAGCAAAAAAGAATGCATAAATCATTGCGCGCCTAAACCGGCACGGCACATTAGGAGGCGCAATTAAATCCCGGCTCGCGCCGAAAGGCATTTTAAAACTATGCTGAATAATACTGGGCGCCGCACCGATGTGCGGCTTTGCGGCATGCGCCGCGAACGGTCTGGCGGTCGAAGGGCAACACCGGCGCGCACTCACGCACCGTCATGGCTAGCAGCGAAAATGCTCGATATCCTGTCCCGCGTGCTTATAGCGCAACAGCCAGGCCGGCATATCGCCCTCGCCATTCCACGTATTCCCGTATGCGTCGCGGTACTTGGGTAGTTTTTCGCTTTCAGCAATAGACGCTTCAAGCTCTTCGAACGTAATGCCGTACTCTTCCATGCGGCGTCGAATCCACACGATGAGCCGTTCGCGCGCCTCTCCATCGAGGTCGAACATCGATTAATTCCTCTCGCTTCGTCAAGGGCAAGGCACCGATACAACGATCGGCAAAGAATGGTCTTCCCTGAAAAGACAAAGGCTTCGCGCACGAACTGCGAAGCCTTGCTGCACTGATGAGGTAGCCTGGGTATGGAGCCCGCGACCGGTTCGGAGGGGATCTGTAGTCCGCTGCTCCGCTCTCAGGTGACGCCGCTACAGGTGAGCGAACGTTTGCTGCAAGCGGAACCGATGATACCTTGCGCGCGCGGCACAGATCAAGCGGTTTCAAGGCGGAGCGGGCCTCTGCGGCCCGCTCCATTCCTTTAGCCTGAAGCCGCCGCGCCCGTTGCGCGCCGCTCTGGTGCAGGCTTGCTTTCGGCGGCATTCACGTCAGCCTGGCCACGCGCCAGCACGGGCGCGAGTGCCGCACCGGTGTGGCTCGCCCGCACCTTCGCGAGCGCTTCGGGATCGGCCGCGGCGACGATCGTGCCACCGCCCACGCCGCCTTCGGGCCCGAGATCGATGATCCAGTCGGCTTCGGCGATCACGTCGAGGTCGTGCTCGATCACGACGACGCTATGTCCCGCGTCCGCAAGCCGGTGCAGCACGCTGATGAGGCGCGCCACGTCGGCCATGTGCAGGCCCACCGTGGGCTCGTCGAGCACGTAGAGCGTGTGCGGCGCCTTCTGGCCGCGGCGCGTGATGTCGTCGCGCACCTTCGAGAGTTCGGTCACGAGCTTGATGCGCTGCGCCTCGCCGCCCGAGAGCGTGGGCGAAGGCTGGCCGAGCGTGAGGTAGCCGAGACCCACGTCCTTCATGAGCTGCAGCGGGTGCGAAATGCTCGTGATCGACCCGAAGAACTCCACCGCCTCGTCGATTTCCATCGTCAGCACTTCGCCGATGTTCCTGCCGCGCCACGTCACGGCAAGCGTTTCCGGATTGAAGCGCTGGCCGTGGCACACGTCGCACGGCACCTTCACGTCGGGCAGGAAGCTCATGCCGATGGTGCGCACGCCCTGGCCTTCGCACGCGGGACAGCGTCCGTCGCCGGTATTGAACGAGAAACGGGACGCGCTATAGCCGCGGGCGCGCGCCTCGAGCGTATCGGCGAAAAGCCGGCGGATCGCGTCCCATACGCCGATATAGGTCGCGGGGCACGAGCGCGGCGTTTTGCCGATCGGCGTCTGGTCGACTTCGAGCACGCGGTCGATGCTTTCCCATCCGCTGATCGAATCGCAGCCCTGCCACGTATGCGAAACCTCGAGCTTCGGCTTCGCGCTCGTGCGCGCGAGCACGCTCGACCGGCGCTCCGCCGCGCTCGGCGCTTTCTCCTTCACCGCCTTGCGCGCGCGGCGCTCGGCAGGCGAAGACAGCACCGAACGCCCCACGGCGTCGAGCAGATTGGAAAGCAGCACGTCGCGCGCGAGCGTGGACTTGCCGGAGCCGCTCACACCCGTGATCGCCACGAGACGTCCGAGCGGAATCTGCGCGGTGACGTTGCGCAGGTTGTGCAGCTTGCCGCCGTGCACGGTCAGCCATTGGCCCGGCACCGCCTCGCGTCCCGCGCGCGCCGGACGCACTTCGCGACGCGGCTGCAGCGGGTGCTGGATCGGCTGTGCGAGATAGCGGCCCGTGAGCGAATCGGCCTGCGCCGCGAGATCGGCCACGCTGCCCTGCGCGACCACACGGCCGCCGCGCTTGCCCGCGCTCGGACCGATGTCGATGATGTGATCGGCGCGCCGGATCGTGTCCTCGTCGTGTTCGACCACCACGAGCGTGTTGCCCTTCTCGCCGAGGCTGCGCAGCGCGTCGAGCAGGATCTGGTTGTCGCGCGGATGCAGGCCGATGGTCGGTTCGTCGAGCACGTAGCACACACCCTGCAAGTTACTGCCGAGTTGCGCAGCGAGACGAATGCGCTGTGCCTCGCCACCCGAAAGGCTCGGCGCGGCGCGATCGAGGCTCAGATAGCCGAGCCCCACTTCTTCCAGGAACTGCAGTCGGCTGCGGATTTCGCTCACCACGTCGCGCGCGATCTGCGCGTCGCGGCCATTGAGCTTCAGCGTATCGATCCAGCGGCGCGTATCCGCCACGGTCCACTGCGCGACATCGACGATGGGATGCGCGTCGAACGTCACCGCGCGCGCCACCGGATTCAGGCGCGTGCCGCCGCAATCGTGGCACGGCTCGTCGACCATGCCGTCGGGTTCCTGCTCTTCCGAAGGCAGGGTCTGCTCGCGGCCACGGCCGTCTTCGGCGACGATCGTGTCGTCATAGGCGGCGCGCTGCTCGCGCGTGAGCGCGAGGCCCGTGCCTACGCAGGTCGTGCACCAGCCATGCTTGCTGTTGTACGAGAACATACGCGGATCGAGTTCGGGATAGCTCGTGCCGCACACGGGACAGGCGCGCCGCGTCGACAGCACCTTCACCTCGCCGATGCTCGCCGTCGAACCGCCATTGCCCAGCACGTGATGGAGGCCGTCGAGTGGCGCGAGCAGGTGCACGATGCCCTTGCCCGCTTCGAGCGTCGCGCCGAGCATCGTCCGCAATTGCGCCTCGTTTTCAGGCTCGATCACGAGGTCGCCCACCGGCAACTCGATCGTATGCTCGCGGAAGCGGTCGAGCTTGGGCCACGGCGCGACGGGCACGAACTCGCCATCCACGCGCAGATGCGTATTGCCGCGCGCCTTCGCCCACTTCGCGAGATCGGTGTAGACGCCCTTGCGATTGACGACGAGCGGTGCGAGCAAACCGACATGCTGGCCGCGATGCTCGCGCAGCAGTTGCGCGACGATCGCATCGACGCTCTGCGACGTGACGGGCGTGCCGTCATGCACGCAGTGCTGCACGCCGAGCTTCACGTAAAGCAGACGCAGGAAGTGCCACACCTCGGAGGTCGTGGCGACCGTGCTCTTGCGGCCGCCGCGCGAAAGGCGCTGCTCGATCGCGACGGTCGGCGGAATGCCGTACACGGCATCGACTTCGGGGCGGCCCGCGGGCTGCACGATCGAACGCGCATACGCGTTGAGCGATTCGAGGTAGCGCCGCTGGCCTTCGTGAAAGAGGATGTCGAACGCGAGCGTGGACTTGCCCGAGCCCGACACGCCCGTGATGACGTTGAAGCGGCCGTGCGGGATATCGACGTCGAGCGCCTTGAGGTTGTGCTCGCGCGCATTCACGATGCGCACCACGTCCTCGCCCTGCACGTCGCGGCGCGCCTGCGCGGCACGCAACGCCGTTTGCAGCGCCACGCCCTCTTCTTCCGCCAGCAGTTCGACGCCGCTGCCAAGCGCGGCTTCGTAGCGCTCGAGCGCCGCGCCCGTATGCGAACGCGGACACGCGATCACGTCTTCGGGCGTGCCGACGCACACCACTTCGCCGCCCGCGTCGCCGCCTTCGGGGCCGAGATCGATCAGCCAATCTGCGGCGCGGATCACGTCGAGGTTATGTTCGATCACGAGCAGCGAATGACCGCCCGCGAGCAGCTTGCCGAAGGCGCGCATCAGCTTGGCGATGTCGTCGAAATGCAGGCCCGTAGTCGGTTCGTCGAACATGAAGAGGCGGCCGCCCGCTTCCTTGCCGCGTGACTGCGCGGTTTCGGCGAGATACCCCGCGAGCTTCAGGCGCTGCGCCTCGCCGCCCGACAGCGTCGGCACCGGCTGGCCGAGCTTCACGTATTCGAGACCGACGTCCACGATAGGCTGCAGCACGCGCAATACTTCGGCGTCCTCAGCGAAGCATTGCACTGCTTCGCTGACCGTGAGGTCGAGCACGTCCGCCACCGAAAGCGTGCGGCCCGCGCGCTCGATCTTCACTTCGAGCACTTCCGCGCGATAGCGGCTGCCGTCGCAATCGGGGCAACGCAGATACACATCGCTCAGGAACTGCATTTCGATGTGCTCGAAACCCGAGCCGCCGCAAGTCGGGCATCGACCTTCGCCCGAGTTGAAGCTGAACATGCCCGCCGTGTACCCACGCTGCTTCGCGAGCGTCGCCTTGGCGAACAGCTTGCGGATCTCGTCGAACGCGCCGACATAGCTGGCCGGATTCGAGCGCGCCGTCTTGCCGATCGGCGACTGATCGACGAACACGGCGTCGCTGATCTGCTCCGCGCCGCTCAGCTTGCGGAACGTGCCCGGCGCGTCCGTCGCCTTGCCCAGATGCCGCGCGAGCGCGGGATAGAGCACGTCCTGCACGAGCGTGGATTTGCCCGAGCCCGAAACGCCCGTCACGCACACGAGCCGCTGCAGCGGAATCTGCACGGTCACGTCGCGCAGGTTGTGTTCGCTCGCGCCTTCGAGCAGGAGGTTCGGCGTGGACGCGTCAACCGGGCGTCGCTCCCAGTGCGAAGCGTCGGCAACGGCGCGGTGGCCGCCCAGGTACTCGCCCGTCAGGGTGCCCGAGGAGCGGATATCGTTCGGCGTGCCGTCGTAGACGATCGAGCCGCCGCGCTCGCCCGGGCCGGGGCCCATGTCGATGAGGCGGTCGGCCGCGAGCATCACGGACGGATCGTGCTCGACCACGACGAGCGTGTTGCCGGCGTCGCGCAGACGTTGCATCGCTTCGACGATGCGGTTGAGGTCGCGCGGATGCAGGCCAATACTCGGCTCATCGAGCACGAACAGCGTTTTCGTGAGCGACGTGCCGAGCGCCGTGGTCAGGTTGATACGCTGCACTTCTCCGCCCGAAAGCGTGCGGCTCTGGCGGTCGAGCGTCAGATAGCCGAGACCCACGTCGCAGAGATACTTCAGGCGCGTGCGCACTTCCTCGAGCAGCAGCTTCAGCGCGTCGTCGAGCAATGCTGAGGAAAGCGAAAGATTGTCGAAGAAGCGGCGGATGCGCTCGATCGGCAGCAGCATCACGTCGTGCACGGTGAGGCCCGGCAACGCTTCGAGCTGCGCGCGTGTCCAGTCCACGCCGTGCGGCAGGAAGCGCCCCGATGGCGCGAGCACGTCGTCCGCGTTCTGCTGCGTGCCGAGACGCCATTGCAGGGCCTCGGTTTTCAGGCGTGCGCCTCCGCAGGTTTCGCACGGCGTGTAGCTGCGGTACTTCGACAGCAGCACGCGAATGTGCATCTTGTAGGCCTTCGACTCCAGATACTGGAAGAAGCGCTTCACGCCGTACCACTGCGTTTGCCAGCTGCCCTTCCAGTCCGGCGCGCCGTTGATGACCCAGTCGCGCTGCGCCTGCGTCAGCTCGGACCATGCCGTATCGCGCGGAATGCCGGCTTTCGCGGCATAGCGCATCAGGTCGTCCTGGCATTCCTTCCACGCCGGCGTTTGCAGCGGCTTGATCGCGCCGCCGCGCAGCGTCTTGCGCTCGTCGGGGATCACGAGGCCCCAATCCACGCCGATCACGCGGCCAAAACCGCGGCACGCGTCGCAGGCGCCGTAGGCCGAGTTGAACGAGAACAACGCGGGCTGCGGATCGGCGTAGCGTAAATCGCTGTCCGGGCAATGCAGCCCCGTCGAGAAGCGCCAGATCTGCGGCTCGGCCTGCGCATCGTCATCGCTGCTGGCCAGCACGTAGACGTTCACGCGCCCGCTGCCGCGCTTGAGCGAGGCTTCGATCGCCTCGATCGCGCGGCTCTTCTCCACATTCTGCATGCGGAAACGGTCGGCGACGACGTCGAGCAGCTTGCGCGTGCCTTCGGCCGTCTTCACCTCGCGCTGCGCCTGCACGCGCGTATAGCCACTCGCGGAGAGCCACTGCGCGACTTCTTCCTCGGTGGTCGTATCGGGCAACTCGACCGGAAACGTGACCACAAGACGCGGGTCGCCCGCGGCCGTACGCGCCATCAGTTCGGCGTAAATCGTCTCAGGCGTGTCGTGCCGCACGGGCTGCGCCGTGACGCGGTCGAACAGATTCGCGGCGCGCGCGTACAGCAGCTTCAGGTGGTCATTGAGCTCCGTCATCGTGCCGACCGTGGAGCGCGAACTGCGCACGGGGTTGGTCTGGTCGATGGCGATGGCGGGCGGCACACCGTCCACGCGATCGACCTGCGGCCGGTCCATGCGGTCGAGGAACTGACGCGCGTAGGCGCTGAAGGTTTCGACGTAACGGCGCTGGCCTTCCGCGTAAAGCGTATCGAAGACGAGGCTCGACTTGCCCGAGCCCGAAGGCCCGGTGACGACCGTCATTTCGCCGGTGTGCAGGTCGAGGTCGAGGTTCTTGAGGTTGTGCTGGCGGGCACCACGGATTCGGATGGATCGGTTTTCGCTCACTTGCGCTGGCATTCCGGCTGGATCACACGCGTGGGGCCGGACGGCGCGCGAAATGGGGCAAATACGCGGCGCGGCCCGGCAACTTGCAGCGCGGCGCGCGCGGGGAATCGGCGCGCGGCCCTGGCTGTCAGGCTAGGATTCTACTGTATATTTATACAGCACGCTGGATGGCCGTTCGGCTGGGTCTCGGCCGCCAGTTGCCCGTATTTACGCGCCAGATGGCCCTATTGCGCTGCAGCGCGCCACATGGCGTCGTACGCCGCTTCGACGCCGCGCGCAAACCGCTCTCCGTCCATGAGCGGCGAGTGCACCATGCGTTCGCGCAGCGTCGCGCGCAGATTCGCGAGGCGCGGCAAGTCGTTCGCGAGACTCACCGCCGTCTCCACGAATGCCTCGTCGGAATCGGCGGCCAATTCGGCAAGACCGAGGTTCGCGAGCTGGCTCAAGCCCGCGCGCCCAGCCACGGTCGGCCCGATGCGTGTGACGACGGGCACCCCCATCCACAGCGCGTCGAGCGAGGTGGTGTGGCCGTTGTACGGCAACGTGTCGAGCCCGAGATCGACCTCGTGATAACTGCGCAGATAATCCGTGCGCGGCCGGAACGGCAGGAAGCGCACGCGCGCCGGGGCGATGCCTGCCCGCGCAAGCCGCTGTACGAGGCCGCGCCTCGCTTCGCCCTCGGCGGCCATGAGCACGAGGCGCGCCGCAGGCAAGCGCGCGAATACACGGGCCCACAGGTTCAGCGTCGTATCGGTGAGCTTGCACGGGTTGTTCAGGCTGCCGAACGTGACGTGTCCCGCGCTCGATGCCGGCAGCGCATTCACTTCGGGTTCCGAAGCAAGCGGGTCATAACACCAGAACGTGTGCGGCAAACGCCACGACTTTTCGCTGTAGTGGCGATCGTGTGCAGGCGGATCGAGCCACGGATCGGTGAGCCGCCAGTCCATCGCGCCGATGCCGGTCGTACCGGGATAAGCGAGCCAGGCGACCTGCACCGGTGCCGGCTTGCGAGCGAACAGCAGAGGCCGGCCATTGGACATGTGCATCGTGAGATCGACCAGGATATCGATGCCGTCCGCACGGATCTGGTCCGCCAGCGCCGCGTCGCTCAACGTGCGCACGTCGTGCCACTCGTCTACGTGCGCGGCGAGACGTGCGGTCGTCGCATCGGGCCTGACCACGCTCGAGTATGCGTGAATCTCGAAGCGCGTGCGGTCGTGGTGGGCAAACAGCGGCGTCATGAACAATGCCTGGCAATGCTCACGAAAATCGCCCGATACGTAACCGATGCGCAAGCGCCTTCCCGCCGCGGGTTCGAAAGCCGCCCGCGTGCGTTGCACGCCGAGCGGCGCTTCGTGCTGCGCGGACCAGCGTCTCGCCTCGTCGAGAATCACCTGCGGGTCTTCGGCCTGGAACGACAACGCGTACAGAAGATTGCTGTGCGCGATGAGGTTGCCGGGTTCGCTCGCCACGGCCCGGCGAAAGCATTCGATGCCTTCGCCCAGGTCCCCGCAGTCCTTGAGCACGTTGCCCAGATTGTTGAGCGTGGCCGAGCGCGACGGATCGAGGTCGAGCGCCTGGCGCAAGAGCGCTTGCGCCTCGTCGAGGCTGCCGAGCGTGCGCATCAGGTTGGCGGCGTTGTTGAACGCGTCGACGAAATCCGGCCGGGCGCAGATAGCCGTTTCGTACGCTTCGCGTGCAGCCGGGTAATCGCCGAGATCGCGGCAGACATTCCCAAGGTTGTTCGCCGCTTCCGCATGCGCCGCGTCAAGCGCCAGCGCGCGGCGATATTGCGCTTCGGCCTCACGCAAACGGCCGCGCGCCTGCAGCGCGACGCCATAGTTGTAGGCCGCATGCGCCATATGCGGTTCGATGGCCACCGCGCGTTCGAGCAGGGGCAATGCCTCGTCCAGACGCTCAAGACGCGTCAGCAGCACGCCGAGGTTGATCATCGCGACGGCGGTTTCCGGCGCAGCCGCCAACGCGGCGCGCAAGCTTTCGAGCGCCTCCTCGTCCTGCCCCGCTTCCTGCAGCAGCGTGCCGAGGTTCGTCAATGCGTTGACATCGCCCGGCTGCAAGGCGAGCGCTCGACGGTAAGCGGCCTGAGCCTCGCCGGAATCGCCCAGCAGACGCAGACAATTGCCGAGATTGTTCCAGGCGTCGGCCCGGTTCGCCTCGCGCTCCAGTGCCGCGCGCCACGCCTCCACCGCTTCCGCCAGCGCACCCTGCGCCTGCAGCGCCGCGCCGAGCCCGCACCAGAGATCGGCCGACGACGCGTCGTCCGCCAGCAGACCGCGATAGATCTGCGCTGCTTCGGCGTGGCGCGCGGCCATGGCATAGGCCTGCCCCAGGGCTTCGCGATAGCGCCGCTGACCGGGCTCGATGGCGAGCGCGCGCTGCAGCCAGCCGATCGCATCGGCCGGCGCGCCTTCCTGTAGACCAATCACGCCGAGGCGAAACATCGCACCCGCGTGCGCTGCGTCGGCTTCGAGCAATTGCGTGTACAACTGACGCGCGCGCGGCAGGTCGCCGGCGAAATGGCGCTCACTGGCGCGCTCGTAAAGGGAGTCGTTCTGCATCGGGCTCACTGAATTCGTGCAACGAAGTCGTTACCAAACCTTATTCAATATTAACGGCAGTTTCTTTCGAAACCTTCACAGCCGTTCTACTACCGACTATTGAGCAAGTTCATCGCACACGACAATCCTTTCCTTCAAACTCGAAAGGCAGGCGGACGTGCGGCGACACCGCGATGCGCAACGCATCCGGCCGCGCGCCGCCACTCAGCTTCGACAGGAGCCCGACGATGAGCAAGACGATGCAAGCCGCGGTAGTCCGCGCATTTGGCAAACCCCTCGTGCTGGAGGAAGTGACCGTCCCCACGCCGGGGCCAGGCGAGCTGCTGGTGAAAATCGAAGCCTGCGGCGTGTGCCACACGGACCTGCACGCCGCGCACGGCGACTGGCCCGTGAAGCCGCAGCCGCCGTTCATTCCCGGTCACGAGGGCGTCGGCTATGTGGTGGGTGTGGGCGCGGGCGTCACGCACGTGAAGGAAGGCGATCGCGTGGGCATTCCGTGGCTCTACTCGGCATGCGGCCATTGCGAACATTGCCTCGGCGGCTGGGAAACGCTTTGCGAGCAGCAGCAGAACACCGGCTATTCGGTCAATGGCGGCTTCGCGCAATACGCGAAAGCCGACGCGAATTACGTCGGCCTGCTGCCGAAAAATATCGACTTCATCGAAATCGCACCCGTGCTCTGCGCGGGCGTGACGGTCTACAAGGGCCTGAAAGTCACCGACACGCGCCCTGGCAACTGGGTCGTGATTTCCGGCGTGGGCGGCCTCGGCCACATGGCCGTGCAGTACGCGCGCGCGATGGGGCTCAACGTCGCAGCCGTCGATGTCGACGATACGAAACTCGAACTGGCGAAACGCCTCGGCGCGACCGTGACGGTCAACGCGAAAACCACCGATCCCGCGGCGTATCTGAAGAAGGAGATTGGCGGCGCGCACGGCGTGCTCGTGACCGCGGTCTCGCCCGTTGCGTTTTCGCAGGCGCTTGGCATGGTGCGCCGGGGCGGCACGGTGTCGCTGAACGGCCTGCCGCCCGGTGACTTTCCGCTGCCGATCTTCGACATGGTGCTGGGCGGCGTGACGGTGCGCGGCACGATCGTCGGCACGCGTCTCGACCTCGAAGAGTCGCTGATGTTCGCGCAGGAAGGCAAGGTCAAGGCGACCATCTCCCCGGAAAAACTGGAGAACATCAACGACGTGTTCGCGCGCATGGAGCGCGGCGCGATCGAAGGCCGCGTCGTGCTCGATATGGCGGGCTAGGCGGCGCGCGGCCGCTCAATGAAAAACGCGCCGGACACCGCTGCGAAGCGATATCCGGCGCGTCAATGGATCGCCGTAACGATTGCGGCAAGAAGCGCGGCCTCAGTCCGCGACGTCCACGCCCTTCAGCAGCTTCACTTCGGGCGGCTCCGTCACCCACGCACCGATCTTCGCGCGGTACGCCACGAAATGCGCGCTATCGCGATGCGCCTGCACCGCGGCCTCGTCGACATAGGTCTCGTAAAGGTAAAAGCCCGGCGCACCATCGGCGCGGCGCAGCAGGTCGTAGCGCAAGTTGCCCGGCTCCTTGCGCGTGTGCGAGACCATGTCGCGCATCAGCGTCTCCACTTCGGCGACATGCTCGGGCTTGGGCGTAATGCTCGCGAATAGATAGACGGTCATCGGTATTCCCTCATCGTCAACGGTTGAACCGGTCGGCACATTTCAGCCGACCTTGTAGCGCTCGAGCCAGTGCGCGTAAGGCGCCGGCAAGGTCCATGCGGCGCGTTCGACACCCAGTTCCTGAGCCGCGAAATACGGCCAGTGCGGATTCGCGAGATGCGCGCGCCCGACCATCACGATATCGAGTTGCTCCTTCGCCACCGAGCGCTCGGCCAGTTCCGGCGTGCCGATCCCCCATGCCGACGACACCTGCAGACCGGTTGCGCGACGCACTTTTTGTGCGATCGGCGCGAGGAATGCGGGCGCCCATGGAATCTGCGCGGCGGGCGTCGAGAAGCCGACGCTCACGCCCAGCATGTCGAGGCCTTCGCGCTTGAGGCCCTTGGCCAGTTCGATCGATTCGGCAAGCGTCTCCTCGTCGCGGCCATCGTACTCGATCACGCCAAAGCGCGCCGTCAGCGGCAGATGCTCCGGCCAGACCTTGCGCACCGCGGCCAGCGTTTCCAGCAGGAAACGGCTGCGGTTCTCGAGGCTGCCGCCATAGATATCGTCGCGCTGGTTCGAATGCGTCGAGAAAAAGCTCTGGCCGAGATAGCCGTGCGCAAAGTGCAGTTCGAGCCATTCGAAGCCGGCTTCGAGCGCGCGCTTCGCCGCGGCCACGAAATCCTCGCGCACGCGCGCGATGTCGTCGATCGTCATCGCCATCGGCACCTTCGGCAGATGCGCGCCGAACGCCGTTGCCGAGGGCGCGATGGTCTGCCAGCCGCGCGCATCGCCCTCGGCGATGTGATCGTCGCCTTCCCACGGGCGGTTCGCGCTCGCTTTGCGCCCCGCGTGCGCAATCTGGATGCCGGGCACGGCGCCCGCTGCCTTGATTGCCGCGACGGTGGGCTTGAACGCTTCCCTCTGCGCGTCGTTCCACAGGCCCGTGCAGCCCGGCGTGATGCGGCCTTCGGGCGAAACCGCCGTCGCCTCGACGATCACGAGGCCAGCGCCGCCGCGCGCGATTTGCGCGTAGTGGACGTGGTGCCAGTCGTTGATCACGCCATCGACGGCCATGTACTGGCACATCGGCGGCACGGCGATGCGGTTGCGCAGGGACACGCCCTTGAGCTTGAACGGTTCGAACAATGCGGACATCTACAGCTCCTTTCCTGGCACAGGTCGCGCGTCGCGCGGCACCTGCGCCGGTTGGCAAAAACGGGATTTCCTTGCGGCAACGCGCAGCCGCGCACGCGCTGCGAGCGCGCCTCGCAGCGTTGCCGAAAGGAAATCGAGGGAAGCGAACGCGCTCGCCAAAGACGCGCGCGTTCGCGCAACATCAAGCGCGTCGCAGCGCCGCGAGCAGGGCTTCGGCAACCGGCTCCGACGAAGCCGGGTTCTGGCCCGTGATGAGCAGGCCGTCGGTTGCGACATGCGGCTGCCAGTCGGCGGCCTTCGAGTACTGGCCGCCGTTGGCCTTCAGCATGTCCTCGACGAGGAACGGCACGACGTCCGTCAACTGCACGGCGGCTTCTTCGTCATTCGAAAACCCGGTGACCGACTTGCCGGCCACGAGCGGCTTGCCGTCTGCCCCCTTCACGTGACGCAGCACGCCCGGTGCATGGCAAACGGCAGCGACAGGCTTGCCCGCGGCGATCGTCTTTTCGATCAGCGCGATCGAAACCGGATCTTCGGCCAGGTCCCAGAGCGGGCCGTGGCCGCCCGGATAGAAGACGGCGTCGAACGCGCCCGCGTCGATCTCGGCGAGACGTTTCGTACTGGCTAGCGCCGTTTGCGCCACGCTATCGGATGCGAAACGCCGTGTCGCATCGGTCTGCGCGGCGGGATCGCTGCTCTTCGGATCGAGCGGCGGCTGGCCGCCCTTGGGCGACGCGAGCGTGAGCTCGGCACCCGCGTCGCGCAGCGCGTAGTACGGCGCGGCGAACTCCTCGAGCCAGAAACCCGTCTTCTTGCCCGTGTTGCCGAGGTCCTCGTGCGAGGTCAAAACGATCAGTACCTTCATCGGCGTTCCTTTTTTGCGTTAGGTTCGGGCGCTCGCACGCCCTTCGGAAACCAGTCTCTTCATCCTCTATTAGACCGGTCGTCTAGTACTTCTGCGCAAAACGCGACAATCGCGCGCACTTCACACGCCGCCGCGGCTTCGCGTTCGGTTAGTTGCCCGGAGGCAGGTTCAACAGGATGCGCGTGGTCGCCATAGCCGCGTCGAGCGGCTTGCGGTCGCGGTGGATCTTCTCGAGCAGCGTCGCGCCGAGCCAGAGTTCGTAGAGCGTCACCGCCATGGTCGCGGCGTCGTTTACACCTGCGAGCGAGCCATCCACGCGCCCTGCTTCGAGGCACGCAGCAATGCGCGAGATCGTCGCATCGGTGCCAAGACGCAGCGCCTCGCGCATCGCCTCGGAAAGGTCGCTCACCTCCGCGCCCAGCTTCACCGCGAGACATTTGCCTACGGGATCGTCGGCGCACTGGATCAGGCGCCACTCGTCCCAGTAGCGCATCAGCTTCTCGGCCGCCGTGCCCGGCGCCCGCACCAGCAGATCGTCGAGACGCTCCGCATACTCGTCGAAATACGACGTGAGCAAGGCTTCGCCGAACGCTTCCTTCGAGCCGAAATAGTGATAGAACGACCCTTTAGGCACACCGGCGGCCGCGAGGATCTCATTGAGACCGACTGCGGAAAAGCCCTTGCCCAGCAGAATGGGCATGGCGGTATCGAGGATGTGTTGCCGCACTTCGACGGCTGCCGCTGCATTCATGAGGTGACATGGTACAGAGCGATTAGACCAGTCGTCTAGTAATCTCCCACGATGAGTAATGGCATTGCATCGCACCCCGCAACCAGCTAACCAGTAACCAGGAAGAGGCAACCCATGACGTCACGCACCCTGCTCTGTTACGGCGATTCCAATACGCACGGCACGAAGCCGCTGACCGTGCCCGGTGTGTCCGAGCGATTCGGCCCCGCCGACCGCTGGCCCGGCGTGCTGCGCGAGGCGCTGGGGCCGGGCTGGGCGATCATCGAGGAAGGCCTGCCCGCGCGCACCACGGTTCACGACGATCCCATCGAAGGCCGGCACAAGAACGGTCTCGCCTATCTGCGCCCATGCCTCGAAAGCCAGTTGCCCATCGATGTGGTCGCGCTGATGCTCGGCACCAACGACCTCAAGACACGCTTTTCCGTCACGCCCACCGACATTGCGAACTCGGTCGATGTGCTGCTCGAAACGCTCGTCGCGTGCCGCGCGGGTCCGGGCGGCTCGACGCCGCATGTGCTGCTCATGTCGCCGGTGCCGATCGAAGAGATTGGCTTTCTCGGCGATATCTTCACGGGGGGCGCCGCGAAATCGCGCCTGCTTGCGCCGCTCTATGAGCGCGTAGCCGTCAAATACGGCTCGGCGTTTCTCGACGCCGGCGAATTCGCCACTGTTAGCCCCACCGACGGCATTCACTACGAAGCCTCGCAACACCACCGGCTCGGCAAGGCCGTCGCGGAAGTCGTGCGTCAGCGCTTCGGCGCATAAGCGCACATCGGGCCGCAAAAAGAAAAAACGCCGCCGGCCTGAAGGCCTGGCGGCGTTTTTCTTTTGCGCTTCACCCGCAGCGGGCGAAGCGCAAGTCCAGCAACGATGAACGCTTAACGCGACATCATGTTCATGCTGACGTTGTGCATGACCCACAGCGTGCCGACGACCACGATCAGGACCGTCAACACCGTGAAGCCAAATGCCGTCACGTTCCAGCGCTGGCCCGACGACGTGTTCATGTGCAGGAAGAACACGAGGTGAACCAGGATCTGCACGACTGCCAGCACGGCGAGGCCGAGCAGCGCGGTTTCGCGCGAAAAGCCGCCATGCAGCACGAGCCAGAACGAAGCGGCCGTGAGCACCACCGCCAGGACGAAACCAACCAGGTAGCTGCCTACGCTGCCGTGGCTTTCTTCTTCATGGATAGGATGAGCACTCATTTAGATCACGCTCGCAAGATAGACAAAGGAGAACACGCAGATCCAGACGATGTCCAGAAAGTGCCAGAAAAGGCTCAGGCAGGTCAGGCGGCGAATTTCACGCTCGCCCAGAACCGGCGCCTTCAAGGCCTGAACCATCAGGACGACCATCCAGATCATGCCCATCGTCACGTGGATACCGTGGGTGGCAACCAGCGTGAAGAACGACGAGAGGAACGCGCTGCGTTGCGGGCCGTTGCCCTCGGCGATCATGTTCGCGAATTCGTGCAGTTCGAAATACAGGAACGTTGCGCCGAGCAGGAACGTGATCGCCAGCCAGACGAACACTTGACCCTTGCGCTGCTTGTGCGCGCCGATCATCGCGAAACCGTACGTGATGGACGACAGCAGCAGCACTGCCGTTTCCATCGCGACGCCCTGAATGTCGAACAGGTCCTTGCCCGTCGGGCCGCCTGCGAACTGGTTCTGCATCACGGCGAACACTGCGAACAGCGAGCCGAACAGAATACAGTCCGTCATCAGGTACAGCCAGAAGCCGAACACCGAGTGTGACGGCGGGTGATCGTGGTGATCGTGCTCCGCGTGTGCGGCCGCACTAGTATGCGTCGACATCAGTTGGCCTCCAGTGCTGCTTCAACCTTGCCATTGCGTTGCTTGTCGGCGAACGCCTTGACCAGTGCGCGCTCGCGCGCTTCTTCGTCTGCCCGAACCTTGGCGGCCGGGATGTAATAGCCTTCGTTCTTCTGGAAGCTGTAGCCAATAGCCGTCGCGAGAATGCCGACGAAGCCAGCGATCATGAGCCACCAGATGTGCCAGATGCCAGCGAAGCCGAGCACCAGGCTGAAGAGACCGATGAACAGACCCGCGCTCGTGTTCGAGGGCATGTGGATGTCGGTGTACTTCGTGTTCGCGACGTCCACGGTTTCGCGGCCGGTGTCCTTCAGGTGCTGGAACTCGTCGAGTTCGCTCACGTGCGGAATGATCGCGAAGTTATACGACGGCGGCGGCGACGAGATCGCCCACTCCAGCGTACGGCCACCCCACGGATCGCCCGTCAAGTCGCGGTTTTCCGGCAGGTTGCGGTCGCGGATCGAGACGTACAGCTGCAGCAGCTGATGTGCGATACCGATTGCCACGAGCACGGCGCCAACCCACGCGATGATCATCCACGGATGCCATGCCGGATTGTCGTAGTGGTTCAGACGGCGGGTTGCGCCCATGAAGCCCAGCACGTACAGCGGCGTGAAGGCAACATAGAAGCCCGAGAGCCAGAACCAGAACGCGCGCTTGCCGAGCTTTTCGTTGAGCTTGAAGCCGAACGCCTTCGGGAACCAGTAGTTCATGCCGGCGAGATAGCCGAACACCACACCGCCGATGATCACGTTGTGGAAGTGCGCGATCAGGAACAGCGAGTTGTGGAGCACGAAGTCCGCACCCGGGATCGCCATCATCACGCCGGTCATGCCGCCGATGGTGAAGGTGACCATGAAGCCGATCGTCCACAGCACCGCCGAGTTGAACTCGAGGCGGCCGCGGTAGATCGTGAACAGCCAGTTGAAGATCTTCACGCCCGTCGGGATCGAAATGATCATCGTGGCGATACCGAAGAACGCGTTCACATCGGCGCCCGAACCCATCGTGAAGAAGTGGTGCAGCCACACGACGAACGCCAGAACCATGATCGCGCAGGTCGCGTAGACCATTGCCTTGTAGCCGAACAGCGGCTTCCTGGCATACGTCGCGACGACTTCCGAGAAAATACCGAACGCCGGCAGGATCAGGATGTACACCTCGGGGTGACCCCAGGCCCAGATCAGGTTCAGGTACAGCATGGCGTTGCCGCCGCCGTCATTCGTGAAGAAGTGCGTGCCGATGTAGCGGTCGAGGCCGAGCAGCGCGAGCGTGACGGTCAGGATCGGGAACGCGGCCATGATCAGCACGTTCGTGCACAGCGCCGTCCACGTGAACACCGGCATCTTCATCATCGTCATGCCGGGGGCACGCATCTTGATGATGGTGACGAAGAAGTTCACGCCGGTCAGCAGCGTGCCGACACCGGAGATCTGCAGCGCCCACAGGTAGTAATCCACCCCTACCCCCGGACTGTACGCAAGCTCCGAAAGCGGCGGATACGCGAGCCAACCCGTCATTGCGAACTCACCCACGACGAGCGAGATCATCAGCAGGATGGCGCCGACTGCGGTCATCCAGAACGACAGCGAGTTCAGGAACGGGAACGCGACGTCGCGTGCGCCGATCTGCAGCGGCACGATGATGTTCATCAGGCCAACCATGAAAGCCATGGCCATGAAGAAGATCATGATCACGCCGTGAGCCGTGAAG
Source organism: Paraburkholderia sp. BR10872 (assembly GCF_040965835.1). Classification (NCBI taxonomy): domain Bacteria; kingdom Pseudomonadati; phylum Pseudomonadota; class Betaproteobacteria; order Burkholderiales; family Burkholderiaceae; genus Paraburkholderia; species Paraburkholderia sp. BR10872. The sequence goes on along the minus strand of NZ_JBFRCN010000021.1, from coordinate 29,595 downwards.
ATCTGGTCGTAGTGGTGCGGCGGGAGGTAGCCCGGCGCGTTGTACGCAAGCGCAAGCTGGGTACGCATCATGATCGCGTCGGCGAAGCCGCGCAGCAGCATGATGAGGGCGAGCACGATGTACATCACGCCCAGACGCTTGTGGTCGACGCTCGTCAGCCACTCCGTCCAAAGATATTTCCACTTACCGAGGTAAGTGATGCCACCGAGCACGAATGCGCCGATGACGGCCATACCGATCATCGTGCCGAGAATAATCGGCTCGTGATACGGAATGGCGTCCAGTGTAAGTTTTCCGAACATGCCTGGTTTACCCCTTGGTCACGCACGACGGGTCACTGAAATTCGTGACGTGGCCGTTGTTGTACTTCGCGATGATGTTGTTGAAGAGCTTCGGGTCGACCGTCGAGAAGTACTCCACCGGAGCCTTCTCGCTCGGCTGTGCGACCGTCGCGTATTGATCCATCGAAAGCTGCGTCTGCGACGCCTTCACCTTCTGGACCCACGCGTCGAAGTCTTGCTGGCTGGTGGCGAGGGTGCGGAACTTCATGTCCGAGAAGCCCTTGCCGCTGAAGTTCGCCGAGAGGCCGGCGTAGTCGCCAGCGTGGTCGGCGATCAGGTGCAGACGCGTCTGCATGCCGGCCATCGCGTAAACCTGGGTGCCAAGCTGCGGGATGAAGAACGAGTTCATCACCGAATCCGACGTGATGCTGAAGTTCACCGGCGTGCCAACGGGCACGGCCAGCTGGTTCACCGTCGCGATACCGAGATCGGGGTAGATGAACAGCCACTTCCAGTCGAGCGCGACAACTTCGACGTTGATCGGCTTGACGTTCGATTCGAGCGGCTTGTAGGGGTCGAGCTCGTGCGTGGTTTTCCACGTGAGCACGGCGAGGAACAGAATGATCAGTGTCGGAATGGTCCAGACGACGACTTCGATCGCCGTCGAATGCGACCACTTCGGGTCGTACGTGGCGCTACGATTCGACGCGCGGTAGCGGTACGCAAACCACAGCGTCAGGACGATCACGGGGATCACAACAATCAGCATGGCCCATGTGGAGGTCGCAATCAGCTGCTTTTCCGCCACGCCCACACTTCCCTTGGGGTCAAGGAGCTCCATGTTGCATCCGGAAAGACACAAGGCCAATCCGGCGCTGATGGGAAGCAGTAACCTTTGAAAGGTCGTTCTTTTCATCACGTTTGCCTGAAATTCATTCATTGAATAGTTCCGGACGCGTCCCCTGACATCCGACAAAGGAAGCGCGCCCGCATCATACAGCCGCTTTGATATTTCGCAATCAATGAATGTGGAAAATGACCTTTGTCAAAAGAAGATTGAGACACTTTGTCGCATGTGTTCGCGAGGTTTGTCGCGCCTCGGAAACACACGCACGTCGCGCCCTGCTCTGCCCTTGACAGCGGCCCGCCGCGGCTACTTCTCGAATCTCAAAATTCGAAAACCCTTGGACGCAACAACGCGCCGCAGCGCCCGGAGGCGATGCGGCGCGTTGGTTGCGCCGTCAATCTTCAGCGATCACGTCGGCGAGTGCTGAGCACGAACGTCCGTGCCAGCTCGCACTGCGTCAGCAGGCGCTGCTTCGTCGACGGGTTGCTTGTTGCGACCGGCCTGGGTGACGAGGTTCGCCGCCGACAGTTCGATCGCGTCGGTCATCGGCTTCGGGTAGAGGCCGATTGCCAGCACGAACGCTGCGAGCGAAGCGAAGATCAGCGTTTCGCGGCGGCCGATGTCGGCCAGCTTCGCAACGCCCTTGTTCGCCACAGCGCCGAAGATCACGCGCTTGTACATCCACAGGGTGTACGCCGCGCTCAGAATGACGGTCGTCGCGGCGATCGCGCCGACCCAGAAGTTCACGCGGATCGCGCCCATGATGACCATGAACTCGCCCACGAAGCCCGACGTGCCCGGCAGGCCGAGGTTGGCCATGCAGAACAGCATCATGAAGGTGGCGTAGCGCGGCATCACGTTGACGACGCCGCCGTAAGCCGAGATCGTGCGCGTTTTCGTGCGGTCGAACAGCACGCCAATCGAGAGCAGCATCGCGCCCGAAACGAAACCGTACGAGATCATCTGCACGATCGCGCCTTCGGTGCCGATCTGGTTGAAGAGGAAGAGGCCCAGCGTGACGAGACCCATGTGGGCGACCGTCGAGTACGCGAGCAGCTTGGTCATGTCGGTCTGCGCGAGCGCGAGCAGGCTCGAGTAGACCACGGCCACGAGCGAGAGCGTGATGATCGCCGGCGCGAAGAAGTGCGCAGCGTCGGGCGTGATCGGCAGCGTGAAACGCAGGAAGCCGTAGCCGCCGAGCTTCAGCATGGCCAGCATCACGGTCGCGCCGGTCGGCGCTTCGAGGTGGACGTCGGGCAGCCACGTGTGAAACGGCCACATCGGGACCTTCACCGCGAAGGCCGCGAAGAAGCCGATGAACACGAGAATCTGCGGGATGAAGCCGAGCGTGAGGTTGTGCCACACCGACATGTCGAAGGTGTGCGACTGGCTGTAGAGGTACAGCATCGACACCAGCATCAGCAGCGAGCCGGCGAGCGAGAAGAAGAAGAACTTGACCGCGGCGTAGGTGCGGCGGGCATTGCCCCACGTGCCGATCAACAGGTACAGCGGGATCAGCGTGGCTTCGAAGAACACGAAGAACAGCATGCCGTCGGTCGCGGCGAAGGTGCCGACCATCAGGCCCGAGAGAATCAGGAACGCGCCGAAGTACTGGGCGACGCGCACCGTGATCGATTCCCACGAAGCGATCACGATCACGAGCGTCGTGAACGCGGTGAGCACCACGAGCCACATCGAAATACCATCGATCCCGAGTCGCCACGCCACGCCGAACTCAGGCAGCCAGTCGCGGAATTCGACGAACTGCATGCCGGCCGCGTGGTTGTCGAAGCCGGCGATGAGCGGGAGGGTCAGCAGCAGACCGACGACGGCGCCAACCAGCGACAGCCAACGGGCACGCTGCGGATGACGATCCGACCCGAGGCGCAGCACGGCCACGCCGAACAGGATGGGAATCCAGATCGCCAGACTCAGGAATGGAACGGATTGCATTTCAACAGGACCTCAAAAATGCGGAGCAAATAGCTTCCACGGCGCACGTTCAGGTACGCAAGCAACTTGAAAGATTGACGCGGGGTGAAAATCGAACCAGGCTGGCTGTAATGTATTTGTCAGCGACGAGGCGAAATGCAACACACGTTCAAGGGTTAACGAGGGTAAACGGAATACGGAAGTTTTGCAGCGCAACAACACGGGCCGGATCTAAGATTGACGCAAGTCATTGTTTTTATTCAAGAACGTACTAAGAGAAAAAACAACAAACGGGCTGTTACCACCCATTTTTGATCGCGAACGCAGCGCTTTCGACCTTCTGGGCGCCATGACGCGCGGCAGGCTGTCACGCTGCGCGGCCGAAATAATACCTTACTTGTTTCTTTCGGTTCAATGACTTATGCATCGAAGTCAGGTCCCCGGCGCCCTCCAGAACGCGTGCCAGGCCCGCCCCGCGCGCCCTTGCGCGGTGCAAAAAAAAGCCCCGGCCTTCATGGGGCCGGGGCCAACTCTCACGTTGCGCCAGAACACTGGAACACGCATGGCCGGCACTTTAACGGCTTGTGTCCCCGCAATTAAGGGCGCTGGATGGAACAGTCCCTTACTGGGTGTGCGAGGCCGTCTTTGCGCAGCAGCTCATTTTTACAAATGAGAATCATTTGCATTTATCCACCATTTGTCCCAGAATACAGCCCATGCCGGACGACCCGGCACCACCCGAATGATTTGTGCGGGACCGGAGGCTCCATGAACTACACCACCCCTTTCGCGAGAAATGACACGCTGATCGACGACACCTTCGTCCATCATCCCGACACCGCCGAGCAGACCGTCCTGCGCGCCGTGCGCACCTGGCTGCGACCGCATTGCGACGCCTACGGCAAGGCCGAAAGCTGGCGCGGCGTGCTCGCCGACGCGGGGCTCGGCGGCGAAGGCTTCGGCTACTTCGATCTGCTGATGGGCACCCTGTGCCGCGCCTCGTGCCGCCCGCTCGATACGCGCTGCCGCTGCGCCTCCGAACTCGCGAAGGATGAAGGCTCGCTGCTGCAGGTGATCGCGCTCCTGCAGTCCACGCGCAGCGAGGCCGCCGTGCAACTGCTCAACGACTGGCTGCCGATGCCGAGCGTGAGCGGCATGCTCAAGACCGCGCGCTGGTTCGCCATCGCGCTGCTCGACGCGGGAGTGCGGTTGAGCGACCGCTCGCGCCGCGTCACCTACATGCACTGACACAGGCACTGGCTGGGCCGCACGGCATGAATCAATCCCGCTTGCCTGAACGCTCACGCAGATAACGCCGCACGGCACGCGCCATCTTCGGATACTGCTCGCCGGGTACGGCGAACAGCACCAGCGCGCACAGCGCGAGCGCGCCGCAAACAAGAAACGTGCCGCGATAGCCGAACGCCTGCACGAGCATGCCGGAAAGCACGCCCGACAGTATCGAGCCGAGCCGCGACGCGTTGAAGAACAGCGCCGTTGCGCGCCCCGGCGACGACGGCATCAGATCCTGCACGAACGTCATGCCGAGACACGACGTAACGGCCACCACGAAGGCGTTGAGGATCTGCATCGGGATCAGCGCGTGCACGCCCGGCGCCAGCGACATCGCGACGAAGTAGACGGCATGCACCACGGCGCAGGCGGCCAGCCACCATGACTTGTCCAGCACCGAGGCGCGCGCGCCGAGCGCGAGCATCATCGGTATCTCCATGAGCGCGCCGAGGCCGAGCATGATCGACACGTCGATGCGCGTGCCCTGCAGGCCATGGACGATGTAGAGCGGCAGCACGATCATCGTCGCATTGGCGGCCAGGCCGATGAGTGTGAGCGCAACGATCGCGCGCATGATGTCTTTCTGCGAACCCTCGGCGGCGGGCACCGGCGCGCGCGCCGCTCTGACCTTCGCTTTTGCCGTTGCCTTAGCCGCCGGAAGCGTTGCGGGGTCGCGTGGCGCACCCGGCTGCACTTCGGCCTGCGTGAGCGGTTGGCCCTCGTACTGCGCCTCGCTCTGTGCATCGATCTCCTGCGCAACTTCGCCGGCGGTGGGACGCGCCATCAGATGCTGCGTGGCGTGTTCGTCGTGGCGCGGCTCGCGCATGCGCCAGACGATCGTGCCGCAAGCCGCGAAGCTCGCCGCCGCGAACAGGAAGAGCCCGTAGAAGTTCGTGGCCGCCAGCACGAGCGCGCCGACCGCGGGCCCGAACACCCACGCGGCGGAGAGGATCGTGCGCAGCGTCGCGCTCGCGAAGGTCCGCTCGGCGTCGTCGCTCGCGGGCAGCGCCGCACGGCTGAACGAGAACACGAGCGAGAGCGCGCAGCCGCCCGCGCCGATGAACGCAATGCCCACGAGCAACAGCAGCCGGTAATCGCGCACGACGCACAGGCAGAGATAGCCGAGCGTGGCCGCGCACAGCGAGACGAGCAGCAGGGTTCGGTGCTTGCCGGTGGCGTCGCTCCAGCGGCCCGCCGCGGTGCTCGCGATCACGCCGCTCGTGGCAATGGCGGTCATGAACACACCGAGCCGGAACGGCGTCATGCCGGCGCGCTCGACGCCGAAGAGCGAGAGATAAGGCGCGGTGAAGGACATCGCCACGCCGAGCATCAGGGTGGCGCCGGCGAGTGGCAGAAAACCAGGAATACGCAGAAGACCGGCAAAGCGCGAGTTTTTGAGCACGGCGCGGCGGGTAGTGGCGAGAAGAGAGTTGCCCGTGCACGCGCGGTCACGCGACGGCCATATCGACGGCGATTATCGGGCCGAACTCCCACACTGTGCAAGGTTGAGCCCGCAGCGATCAACATCTGGGTGCGCTATCCACAACTTCGGGGGACAGCCTTGTGCGTAACCCTTTGACGACTGCACCAAGTGCTTGATGCGATTCGGATTGTGCGCAGCGTTGCCGTTTGTTGCAGCGGCGGCGTTTTGGGGGGAAACGCGCGGAGGGTTTTCCACAGATTTTGTTGAGAGCCCTGTTAGCAAGTTCTGGACATCCGCATCAACTCCTTGAATGGAAACGGGAAGCTCGCAAACGACATGAAAAATGCATGTTTTTTGCGCAGCAAAGTTGTCCACAGTTTTTGGTGACAAACCTGTTGATAACCGCCTGGCGAGCGCGCCAACTCATTGATCGGATAGAGAGTTCGTCGCTTGTGTCGCGGATGCATCAAATTGCGTTCCGGATGGGCAACCCGGGGCGGCGGCGCAAACGTTTCGCGACGGCCGCCGCCCGTTCTCCCGCGATGCATCCGTGCGTGCAGCACTCAGGCCAGATCGAGTGCCGCCGTGAGATCGCCGGGCGGAGTCTGCTCCCGCGAGAGGAACGTCTGATCGCGCGCGGCCACGCCGTCGAGCGGCGCGAGGCCATGCACGCGGCTGATGAAGCGCAGGATCGAGACCGTGTCGTAGAACGTGTGATCGACATAGCCCTTCTTCGCGAACGGCGCGATCACGAGCGCCGGGATGCGCGAGCCCGGACCCCAGCGGTCGCCCAAGGGCGGCGCGACCGGGTCCCACCAGCCGCCGTTCTCGTCGTGCGTCACGACGATCATCGTGTTCGCCCATTGCGGGCCGCGCTGGATGTGCTCGATCACGGTCGTGATGTGGCGGTCGCCCGACTCGACGTCCGCATAGCCGGCGTGCATGTTCAGGTTGCCCTGCGGCTTGTAGAACGTCACGGCAGGCAAGCGCCCTGCGTCGATATCCGCGAGCAGACGGTTGGTCGACGGATCGTCGCCGAGGCCCGCATCGCGCAGGTGGCGCGCGCGTGCGGACGTGCCCGGCGCGAAGTTGGCAAAGTAGTTGAACGGCTGGTGGTGATACTGGAAGTCGGGCACCGCGCCCGTGTCCTGATGGTCCAGCGCAAACTGCCAGGCGCCGCTGTACCAGGCCCAGTCGACGCCCTTCGCCGATAGCCGGTCGCCGATCGTCGCGTACGTCTGCGGGCGCAGCACGCGCGGATTGGCCGGATCGGCGAGCGCCGGGTTGCCGTCTTCCGACGGGCGCACGTTGCTCGGCTGATACGGCGGCGCCATCGTGTTGACGGCGTAGCCGTCGGGCGTGAAGAGGCCGTCGTTCACGAACTTCGGCGGCCCGTCGAGCGCCGAGGCCGGCGAGTTCGGCGCGACCTTCAGGCGCGTACCGGTGGGATCGTCGCCCTCGACGACGGAGGCGAGATGCCTGGCGGCGCTCGTCTGGATATCGGCGTATTGCGGCACCTGCGCGGAGATCAGGAAGATGTGGTTGAGCCACGAGCCGCCGAACGCGGCCATGAAGAAGTTGTCGCAGAGCGTGTACTGCTGCGCGATATTCCAGAGCCGCAGCGTCTGCGCGGAGTTCTCGTAGAAGCCCATGACGAGGCCGCCCGAGTCGCCCCACGCGGCGAACTGGTCGTTGCGCCCCGCATTGATCTGCATCTGGTTCTGATAGAAGCGATGGATCAGGTCGCGCGTGATGATGCCGTTCGGCAACGGATTGCCGTGCGTATCCACAATCCGGAACGGACGGTTGGACAGACCCGTGATCTGATGCTCCGCGATCATGTAGCGCTTGCCATCCAGCTCCTGCGCCTGGGGCACGAGGCCGCCCCAGATCTTCGGCAACTGCGGCAACGGCGTCTTGCCGTCGCGATCGAGCTGCGCGTAGCGCTCGGCGCTCACATTCGCGAGCGGCGTCTGCACGCCGGGATAGTTGCCGTACAAATTGACGAAGCTGCGGTTCTCGGCGTAGATCACGACGATCTGGCGCACCTGGTCGCGCAGCGCGGCATCGACGCGCGCGTCGGCAGCGCTGCGCGGCGCGCCCGCCGCACTCTGCGCCGGCGTCTCGCAGCCGCCCAGCGCGAGGCCCACGCCAACCGCCGCCAGCCCGCCGAGCACACGGCGGCGCGCGGGATCGTCCGGACCGGCGGGAATGGAAGGTTTTTCGGGACGCCCGTTCCTGGGTTCGTCGTTCTGCTTCATCAGCCTGCCTCCATTGTCGAGGGGACGCGCATTGCGCGCGGCGTACCGCGAATATTACGCAGCAGGATACCGGTTCCGCAGTTGGCCAGGCAAAATACGAAGCGCTCGAGCCGCCCTTTTAACCGTCGCGCGGCATACGCGGCGCGCTTGCGGCGCCTTGCGGCTGGGCTTGCGCGAGCGTTTGCGCGGGACGCGGTTCGCTCGCGTGCCCCTCATGCGCGGCGCGCGGGGCGCTGGGCAACGTCGCGCGCTCGTGGCGCGGCACATCGCCTTCGTCGGTCCAGAGCGGATCGGGAATCTCACCGAAGACCTGGCGCAGCCGCTCGCCCCACGTCGAATGGATCATCTGGAAATACGCATTCGACTGGTCGAGCGACGCATATCGCGTGACCCGGAGCGCGTCACGCTCGTACACGAGCAGGTCGAGCGGCAGGCCGACCGAGAGATTCGAGCGTAGCGTCGAGTCCATGGAGATGAGCGCGCACTTCGCGGCCTCGTCGAGCGGCGTGCCCGGCGTCAGGACGCGATCGATGATCGGCTTGCCGTACTTCGACTCGCCGATCTGGAAATACGGATTGACGCTCGACGTCTCGATGAAATTGCCGGCCGCGTAGATCTGGAACAGGCGCATGGCATGGCCGCCGATCTGGCCGCCGAGAATGAAACTGCAGTTGAAGTCGACGTTGAAAGTCTTGAGCGCTTCGGCGTCGCGCCGGTGCACCTCGCGTACGGCTTCGCCCACCACGCGCGCAGCCTCGACCATGGAAGGCGCGTTCCAGAGCGTGGCGCGCCCCGCGTCCTGCGGCTCGGTCAGCACCTGCAGCGTCGCCTGCGTGATAGCCAGATTGCCCGCGACGAGCAGCACGAGCACACGCTCGCCGGGCTCTTCGAACACGGCCATCTTGCGCGACGTGCTGACGTGATCGACACCCGCATTCGTGCGCGTGTCCGCGAGAAACACGATCCCCTCATCCACTGCCATTGCCACACAGTACGTCATGCGCCTCCCTGACCTCGCCGCTCTTTTTGTTATAGCGGCAAAACTATTGCTGCGACTGTTGCGCGCTCACGTGCACGCTGACATCGAGCGTTTCACCGGCGCCGCCCACGCGGCGGCCGCGAACCGGCGCGGCTGCGTCATAGTCGCGCCCCACCGCGATCCGGCAATATTTTTCGCTTGCGAAACATGCGTGCGTGACGTCCACCGTCACCCAGCCGTTGTCGAGCCACACGTCGACCCATGCATGGCTCGCCATCTCGGGCACGTCGCCGGGGTCGATATATCCGCTCACGTAACGCGCCGGTACGCCGCGCGCGCGGCACACCGCCAGCATCACATGCGCATGGTCCTGACACACGCCACGGCCGAGCGCCAGCGCGTCCGCCGCGGTGTGTGTCACATCCGTGACGCCGGATTCGTAGCGCACGCGCTCCGTGATGCGCGACGCCGCGTCGAGTACGGCCGCGGTGTCGTCCAGCGACGGCAGGCTGAACGCGAATTCCGTGAGTGCCTCGTCGGCTTCGGTGAGGCGTGTCGGCGAAGTGAAATGGTGCATCGGCACCATGCCCTCGCCTTCGGGCAGCCGGCCATCGGGCAATGCCACGGTCTCGACTTCGCCGCGCACGCGCAGACGAATTTCCTTGTGCGGACGCGTGAGCACCAGCGTCATCAGCGCGTTGCCGTAGGCGTCGCGGCACGCGTCGAGCTTGCCCGGCGCTTCGACCTGCCATTGCTTGACAATCTGCGTGGGCGTGGTGAGCGGCGACAGCCGCAACTGCTGGATCGAATAATGCACGGGCGCTTCGTAGCGGTACACCGTGTCGTGCCGGACCGCGAGTTGCATGACGTCAATCCTCCATCGAGGCGATTGGGAGTTCGATGAGCGCGGGATCGCGCTAACCGACCGGCAACATCAGATAGGTGCGCGCCACCTGATTGCCCAGCTCGTACACGCGCGCGAGAAACTGCGTAAGAAACGTATGCACGCCAAGGGAGAAGATCTGCCGCAGGTCCGCATAAAGCAGCTCGGCGCGCAGCTTGCCCGCAGTACGCTCCACTTCGCGAGAGCCATCGGTGCGCAGCATCGCGAGATTCGTGCAGACGCCATCCAGCGACGCCAGCAGCGAGCGCGGCATTTGCTGGTTGAGGATGAGCAGCTCCACCACGCGCGCGGGCGTCACCACGTCGCGGTAAACCTTGCGATAGATTTCGAGCGCGGAAACCGAGCCGAGAATCGAGGTCCAGTAGTAGAAGTCCTCGAGCTGACGCGCGGCAGAGCGCGAGTCGGCGTTTTCCACGTCGACGAAACGCACGTCGAGAATGCGGGCCGTGTTGTCCGCGCGCTCGAGGAATGTGCCGAGCTGCGTGAAGAAGAGCGCGTCGTCCTGCAGCGCCGTGCCAAGGCGCACGCCGCGCGACAGATGCGAGCGGAACTTCACCCACTCGAACAGCGCATCGGGACGCGCTTCCAGCTCACCGCCGCGCAACAGCTCGACGAATTGCAACCACGTGTCGTTGATTGTTTCCCACCATTCCGTGGTGAGCGTGCCGCGCACCGCGCGCGCGTTCTCGCGCGTCGCCTGCAGGCACGAGTAGATGCTCGACGGGTTCGTTGGGTCCGCAACGAGAAATTTGAGCACGTTGCTGCTGGTTGTTTCCTCGTGTCGCGCATCGAAGGCGGGCTCCAGTTCCGAGATCCGCAGCATTGCGCGATGCGTGCGCGCCTCGGCGTCCGCGCTGCCGGGCAGCAGGAGCGCCTTCAGATTGATGTCCAGCATGCGCGCGGTATTCTCCGCGCGCTCCATGTAGCGGGCCATCCAGAACAGATGATCGGCGGTGCGGCTCAGCATGGTCGAACCTCTTGGTGTGCGTGTGGTAGGGCCAGTGGAATCATTCGAGCACCCATGTGTCCTTGGTCCCGCCGCCCTGCGACGAGTTGACGACGAGCGAGCCCTCCTTGAGCGCCACGCGCGTGAGACCGCCGGCCGCCATCTGGATCGTCTTGCCGGAGAGCACGAAGGGCCGCAAATCGATATGGCGCGGAGCGATGCCCGCTTCGACGAAGGTTGGGCAAGCGGAGAGCGACAGCGTGGGCTGCGCGATGTAATTGCCTGGCCGCGCGAGCAGCCGGGTGCGAAACGCCTCGATCTCCTCGCGAGTGGATGCGGGACCGACCAGCATGCCGTAGCCGCCGGCGCCGTGCACCTCTTTCACGACGAGATCCGGCAGATGTTCGAGCGTCCAGGCGAGATCGTCGGGCCGGCGGCATTGCCACGTCGGCACGTTCTTCAGGATCGGCTTTTCGCCGAGATAGAACTCGATCATGTCGGGCACATACGGATAGATCGACTTGTCGTCTGCCACGCCCGTGCCCATCGCATTGGCGAGTACGACGCGGCCCGCGCGGTAGGCCGGGAGCAGCCCCGGCACGCCGAGCGCGGAGTCGGGGCGAAACGCCAGGGGATCGAGAAAATCGTCGTCCACACGCCGGTAGATCACGTCTACGCGACGCGGCCCTTGCGTCGTGCGCATGAATACGTAGTTATCCTCTACGAATAGATCCTTGCCCTCCACCAGCTCGACGCCCATTTGCTGCGCGAGAAACGTATGCTCGAAATACGCGGAGTTGTACATGCCGGGCGTGAGCAGCACGACGGTCGGATCGTCCACGCCTTCGGGGGCCACCGAGCGCAGCGTATCGAGCAGCAGATCGGGATAATGCGCGACCGGCGCCACCTTGTGCTGAACGAACAACTCAGGAAAGAGCCGCATCATCATCTTGCGGTTCTCGAGCATGTACGAGACGCCGGAGGGCACGCGCAAATTGTCTTCGAGCACGTAGAACGCGCCGTCGCGCCCATCGCGCACGATGTCGATGCCCGCGATATGCGCATACACGCCCAGCGGCAAGTCGATGCCCTGCATCTCCGGCCGGTACTGCGCATTGGTGTAGACCTGCTCGGCCGGAATCACGCCGGCGCGCACGATGTTGCGCTCGTGATAGACGTCGTGCAGGAACAGATTTAGCGCCTGCACGCGCTGGCGCAGTCCGCGCTCGAGCAGAACCCATTCGTCTGCGGGAATGATGCGTGGAATGAGGTCGAAGGGAATGAGCCGTTCGGTGCCGGAGAGGTCGCCGTTCACCGCGAACGTGATGCCGACCCGCCTGAACAACAGGTCCGCCTCGGCGCGCTTGCGCGCCATCGTCTCGCCAGTCTGCCTCTCCAGCCACTGCTGGAAGCGTTCGTAGTGCGGGCGCACCGCGCCCTCGTCGCGCATTTCGTCATGGACTTGCATCGGTTCGTTCTCGCGCGTGAGTGCAACTCGGTCAGCGGGCGCCGCCGCGTTTCGTCTCATGAATGAGGCGAGACGATGCGTTGCGCGCTGCGGTACAGGAAAAAGCAAGGCGTATGCCATCGGCCCTGGAGCGCGTTTCATGCGCACGATTGGTGCAACGCGGGGCGGTTCGGCGGCGTCGAAACGGGGCATGCCAATGCGGCGCCGATTTTGCGCTTCAAGGTGGTGCAATGCGCTCGCGCGGCACGCTATATGCAGATGCGGCACGCAACTGGAGGGCCTTGAGTTCCAATGACCGAAGCGACCTGCGTGAACGAGCGTCGTACGAAAATTGCTGCGTGGCAAGCGCTTTGCGCAATCGTGCCCGCGCTCGCACTCGGCGCATGTACGAACATGGCCGGTCCCTTGCCCGCCGCGCTCGAACCGGCGGCCCGCGACGGCCCAACGCGCACGTCTGTTGCCGTCGTGCAGCGCGACTGGCACACCGATATCTGCCTGCGGGTGCGCGACGCCGATGCCTGGGTCGACACACTCGCGCGCGGCTTCGACGACGCAACCGTCCTGTGTTTCGGCTTTGGAGAGAGACAGTTCGTGGTGGAACGCCGCCACGATCCGCTGACGATGATCGGCGCACTCATACCGAGCCAGGCTACCGTTCTGATGACAGTACTGCGCGCGGCCCCGCAGGCGGCCTTCGGCCCGCAGAACGTCGTGGAGGTGCCGGTGGGCGACGCCGGACTTGCCAGCGTTCAGCGCTATCTGCGCACTTCGCTGGAAACCGACGCGGATGGCGCGCCGCGCCGCCTCGCCGACGGACCCTATACGGGCAGCGTCTATTTCGCGGCGTCAGGGACTTACGATGCCTTGCATACCTGCAACACGTGGACCGCGCGAGCGTTGCGCTCGGCGGGTCTCGACGATGTACCGGACGTGCTGTTCGCGGGCAGCCTGATGCGCGAAGTGCGGCACGCGCTGGAGGCGAAAGCGCCGGACGGCGCAATGCACAACGCTGCCGCAGGTCAGTGAATCGATCAGCAAGGCGCAACACAAGCCGCACCCGGCGGGGGTGGCGGCGCCTCGGTGGCCGGCTGCTGCGGCACGACGACGGTACGCGGCGGTGGCGGGTTGGGATCGCTGCTGCTGAACGACAGGCAGCCTGAGAGTGCGAGCGGCAATAGTAAAGCGAGGACGCTGATTCGATGCATTTGATTCTCCCTGACCGGTTAAAGGCCGGAACCGCGCGCGTGGCGCGGCCCTTTTAACCTGGGAGCAAGTCGAATGCCACGGAAATCAGATCATTGAGACGTCGCGCCCTCGCGGTTGCGCGCCGCCGCGAGCCCGGTGCGGCTCTGCACGCCCCACTTGCGCCGCCCGAGCAGGAAATGCAGCCATCCGAGCGCCGCGCCGCCGTGGCGCATCAACTGGAACGAAAACGGCTCGAAGATGGCGGCAAGAAACGCCATGCCGAAACTCGAGTGCGTGCGGTCGCCGCTCCAGCGCCGGTAAAGATGTACGGAGTACAAATGAAACGCGAGGTCGATCGCGATCTTGCCGACGATTACGCCCAGCACCGGCAGCACGATCGTAAAGCGGCCGTCGAACAAAAAGGCGATCAACAACGCGAACGCCGTCAGTCCATAAATGGGCTGCACGGTGTCGAACGCCTTCACGGGCAGCATCATGAGGCCGAGCTTGCCGTACTTGCGGTTGCCCGTCATGTCGCGATACCAGTACTGCGTTTGCAGGAAGCCCGCGAACCAGCGGCGGCGCTGACGCAGGAAGGTCGTCAGCGTACCGGGCGCATCGGTACGCGCGCGGGCGGTGCCCAGCACACGCACATCCCAGCCCAGGCCCTTGCGCGCCGAATAACGGCGCAAGCGGTGAATCAGTTCGTAGTCCTCCACGAGACAATCCGCATCGAAGCCGCCCACGGCCATCACCGCATCGCGGCGAAAGCCCGCAAACGCGCCCGAGATGAGCAGCAGGCTGTCGGCGCGCATCCACGCGAAGCGCGAGATGAAATTGCGGATGTACTCGTAGGTCTGGAACCACTGGAAAAAACGGCCGCTCAACGTATGGTCGCAAACCGGCGTGAGCAGGCCCGCCGCCGCGACGAGGGCCGGCTCGCGGCCAAACGCGCTCGCCATCTCAGCGCATGCGTCGGGTTCGAGCAGCGTATCGGCGTCCACGGTCATGACCGTTTCCGTTGCGATCGCAAGCAAGGCCGCATTGAGCGCGCGCGCCTTGCCGCCGTGCGCGAGCTTCAGCCAGCGCAGATTCGGATACTGCGGCGAAGGCGCGCTCAGCTTGCCGACGCCTGGGTCGGCCAGGCCGTAGCGCTGCGCGAGCAAGGCAGCCGTGCCGTCGGTCGAGCCGTCGTCGGCAATTAAGATCTGCTGCGGCGCGCGGGTTTGCGCGAACAGCGCGTCGAGCGTGATCGGCAGCACGGCCGCTTCGTTGTGCGCGGCGACGATCACGCCGAGCGTCGGCAGCTTCGCCGCGCCTGCGTCCGCGGGTGCTGCCGCAGGCGCAAGCAGCACGCGCGCCTTCCAGGCGACGAACAGCAGCAACACCGTGTCGTAGACGACATAGGCAATGCCCGTGGACCACGCGACCACGCCTTGCAGGAAGAACGCGCGCGCGAACAGCACGAACCAGAGCGCCATGACACCGAGGTGGATGGCGATGCTCGCGAATGGCGTGGGAGGCGGCACGAGGCGCGGCGACGTGCGTGCGAGCGCATCTTCAAGCGTGTTTTTCAAGTCGTACCCTTACCTGTTGCTCACGGCATCATCCGGCGCAGCACCGAATGACGGTCGATCCATTGATGCTTGAGCGCGCCCGCAATATGCAGCGCGAGCACGCCATAAAGCGCATAGCTGCACGCCGTGTGCAGCGCACCGAACTGGCTGTGCAACTGTTCCTTCGTGGCCGCATCGAGATTCATGATGAAGCCGATGCGCGGCCATTGCACGAGGCCGAAGAGATACATCGGATGCGAGGCGGCGGCGACCCAGGCGGAGTCGTGCAGCCAGCCGGAAAGCGGCATCGCGAAGATCAGCACGTAGAGCGCAACGTGCGCGGCGTGGGCCGACGCGCGCTCCCAGCCCGGAAATTCGGCGGGCAGCGCCGGCGGCCGATGCGTAAGACGCCACAGCACGCGCAGGATGGCCAGTCCGAGCACGGTAATGCCGATCGATTTGTGCGTATCGATCACGAAGCGGATGGCGGTGTCCGAAAGCGCGCCGTCGGGCAGCAGCGCGGCAGTCAGGCCGAGGGCGACGTTCGTGAGGATCAGTAGCGCGATCAACCAGTGCAATAGCACGGCAACGCGCGTGTACTTCTGCGCGCCGGCGTCGGCACCGACAAACGGGGATTCGGCGGAAAGGGAAGTTTTCACGTGGACTTGGCCGTTGCGGATCAGTAGGGATAACGCCCGGCGCGGCATTTTTATTCCCGCCGCACGCGGTCCGCCGGCGGGATTGCGCGATGCTGCCACACGGCGACTCGCGCATTATGCCCCGTCGTCCCTGACGCTGCAGAATCCATCAGATGGCGGTTCTGCCAGTTTGGCGGCGGCCGGCCGCCATGCGGCGCCTCGCAAACGGCCGCGCACAAAAGAAGAACCGGAACGGGCCGTGCAACCCGTTCCGGCTCTCTCGTGGCTTCGACGGCTTACTTGCCGCTGCCCGCCTGCTGTTCGATCTGCGAGCCCACTTCGGCGTCGATCTTCTTCCAGTAGTCGAACACGCGCTCGCGCACGGGGCTGCCCACGCCGCTCAGGCTCGCCACCACCTGCTGGATCACCGCCTCGCGCTGCTTGTCGTTGTACACGTTGCGCACGAGAGCGTGCGCCTGGCCGAAATCGTCGTCTTCCGCATGCAGCGAGTAGGCGCTGCGCACCATGTCGCCGTCGGCTTCCCAGCCGTCGTCCGCCGCGCCCGTCGTATCCGCCCACGGACGGCCGAAGCTGTTCGGCACGTAAGTCGGCGCGTTGCCGCTATGTTCGTAGGCCATGTTGCCGTCGAACATATAGGTCTGCACCGGAACCTTCGGACGATTCACCGGCAACTGGTTGAAGTTCGTGCCGATACGCGCGCGCTGCGCGTCGTTATAGGCGAACGCGCGGCCCAGCAGCATCTTGTCCGGCGAGAGGCCGATGCCCGGCACCGTGTTGCCCGGCGAGAACGCGGCCTGCTCGATCTGCGCGAAGAAGTTCTCCGGGTTGCGGTTGAGCGTCATCGTGCCGACCTTGATGAGCGGATAGTCCTTGTGCGACCACGTCTTCGTGAGATCGAACGGATTGAAGCGGTACTTCTTCGCCTCCGCGTACGGCATGACCTGCACGGAGAGCGTCCACGACGGAAACTCGCCGCGCTTGATCGCAACGAACAGATCGCGCCGGTGGAAGTCGGCGTCCTCGCCCGCCATCGCCGCGGCTTCGGCGTTGGTGAAGAACTGCATGCCCTGGTTCGTATGGAAGTGATACTTGACCCAGAACTTCTCGCCCTTCGCGTTCACCCACATATAGGTGTGCGAGCCGTAGCCGTTCATGTGGCGCCACGTTTTCGGAAGGCCGCGCTCGCCCATCAGATAGGCGACCTGGTGCGCGGACTCGGGATTGTTGGTCCAGAAGTCCCACTGCATCTGGCCATTGCGCAGGCCCGAGTCGGGTAGACGCTTCTGGCTGCGGATGAAGTGCGGAAACTTCATCGGGTCGCGCACGAAGAAAACCGGCGTGTTGTTGCCGACGAGGTCGTAGTTGCCCTCGGTCGTGTAGAACTTCAGCGAAAAGCCGCGCACGTCGCGCCAGGTGTCGGGGCTGCCCATTTCGCCCGCAACGGTCGAAAAGCGCGCCAGCATTTCCGTGGCCGCGCCCTTCTGGAACAGCGCGGCCTTCGTGTAGCGCGACACATCCTCGGTGGTCTTGAATTCGCCGAACGCGCCGGCGCCCTTCGCGTGCGGCTGGCGCTCGGGCACCTTCTCGCGGTTGAAATGCGCCATCTGCTCGAGGAAATGCACGTCGTGCAGCACGATCGGGCCGTCAGGACCGACCGTGAGCGAGTTACGGTCGCTGACAGCCGGCGCGCCCGTGCTCGTCGTGGAATGACCGAGGGACTTGTCGTTCGATGCACCCATTACCGCTCTCCTGATGGATTCGCGCATGGCGGCTGCGCGCACCGCGCCTGTGCGACTGCGAAAGCAGGTTCGAGCCGCAGTCGGGGCCGCCATTGCTAGATTGGGGGACCAACCCGGGCTGCGCGCCGGTGCCAGCCTTCGGCACCCCGCGCTCGCCCGAGGGAACGGCCATTTTGCGCGCAGACGCAAAGCGCTGCGCTCAAGCGGTTCACGCGCCGCGCCGCCCAGCTTAGGGGCCTCCCGCCATGTTGGAAATTTCCACCCAAAATCAGGCGTTTACATAATTGTTGCGACGCACAAAAAAGTTCTTGACACGTTTTATGGATGGGTTACCATGAACTCGATTGCTGCATCGCACAAAACTTTGTCTGCGCGAACCGGTGATCGAACCGAAAGTTTGTTTTCGTAACCGAAACCGACGCGTAGCGTCCCCAAAGGAAAGAGACATGAACCTGCCGACCCCCGAACAATTCGCCGCCAACCAGAAAGCCGGTCTCGAGGCCCTCTTCGGCCTGACGAGCAAGGCATTCGAAGGCGCGATCAAGCTCGCCGAACTCAACATCGAAACGGCCCGCTCGGCGTTCGCCGAAGGTCAGGAACAAGCTCAGCGCGCGCTCTCCGCCAAGGACCCGCAAGGCTTCTTCGCCGTGCAAGCCGGCTTCGCCCAGCCCGCCGCTGAAAAAGCGCTGGCCTATGGCCGCAGCGTCTACGGCATCGTTTCGACTACGCAAGCCGAATTCGCCACCGCCGCGCAGTCGCAGTACGAAACGCAGCAGCGCGCGCTCGAAACGCTCGTGGACAACGCCGTGAAGAACGCCCCGGCCGGCTCGGAAGCCGCTGTCGCCGCGATCAAATCGGCGCTGAACGCCGCCAACAACGCGTACACGTCGGTGAACAAGGCTGCGAAGCAGGCTGTGGAATTCGCGGAAAGCAACTTCGACGCCGCCGGCAAGGCCGCGACGAAGGCCGTCGCGCAAGCTTCGGCGCGCGCCACCAAGCAGGCTGCCTAAGCGTTACGCTTCACTTTCCGCTGGCGGAGGCAACCGCTGCCGCCAGCCGGACTGAAGACGGGCGTGGATCTCGTGCAATGCGAGTTCCACGCCCGTTTGCCATTGGAGGGTCCGGCGCAACGCAACGTGAGCCGTCAAGGCGCGCAGCCAGGCGTATCGAACATCGTCGCCAATGCGCAACTCGACGTGAGCATGCGCGCGCCGTCGTGTCCCACGCCGGGGACGATATGAAACGTCTGGTTCAGGCCATTCGGGTGGCGAGTTTGCAGGTAGCGGTAGAAGCCTTGCGCGCGGGCCACGCGCTGCGCGCCCTGCGCCCGTGCAGCACAACGCTTGTCGAGCGAGGCCGAGGCCGGGTCGTCGTCGTTACCGCCCGCCAGGTAGACGATGCGCCGCTTCACGTAGTCCGCTTCGAGCTGTGCGGGCGTGCGCCCGGCGATGGATGCCGGCCGGTTCTCCATCCCGTATTTCCAGTGGTCGAAATCTGCGCAGCGCGAGGCGTCGAATGGCGCCGGCGCGCCGTTCGCACCGGGGCGCTGCGCGTCGAAATACGCGTACGACGACGGACTCGCCACCACGAAACGCACGTCGATTCCCGCGGCGGCGAGCGCATCCGTATGCGAAGCGATCGCGTAGCGCTGCAGCACCTGGGCGCCGCCCGAATGCCCCGCGAACACGATCGTTTTCAGATTGGGAAACAGACGCCGGTCGGCGAGATGCCGCGCAATGTCGTCGAGCACGGCGTATGAACTCACCGGCACGCCGCTCGCGGCGTCCGCGCCGGCCATCCACGCGTTGCCGCGCCAGCTCAGAAGGTCGCCCGGTGCGTGGTGCGCGCTCACGTCGGCGGTGGCGAGAAACTGTGGGGCGACGAGCAGCGTGGCCGCCGGATCGACGCCCGCCAGCTCGCGCGCATGCTGCGCGGTGCGAAAGTAGGTATCGGCGTTACGCAGCCGTCCGTGCACGATGACCACCGCGCGCTGGACGGCGGGCCGCGGCACGTGCCAGTCCGCGCTCACATAGAGCGGGAATTGTGCGTGGCCTTGCGGGGTATCGACGGTCATGCGCGCGTCGGCGATCACACTGACGGGTCGCACGGCGCGAGCCTGTGCGGGTGCTGGCGCAACGATCAGCGCGCTCGCCGCGATCGTCGCAGTCACAACAGCCAGCCGGCGCAGAACGTTTGAACCCATGAAGGCACACGCCGCGCAGGTGCGCTCAGGAGCCGAACATCCGGTTTACGGCGCGCTCGAGATGCGCGCGCATGGCGGTCGATGCGCGCTCGGGGTCGCGCGCCTGGATCGCTTCGAGCACTTCGAGGTGCTCCTGCTGCACGAGGCGCTGCCGCTCGATCGACTTCACGAGCGAGAGGTTGCGCGACAGGTTCATGCTGAACACCATCTGCTCCTGGATGCCCGAGAGCGCCGTGATGAAGAACTGGTTCTTCGAGGCGCGCGCCACGGCCATATGGAACGCGAAGTCGTCTTTCGCGCCGATGCCCGAAGTCTCGATGATGGTCTGCAGGTTGTCCCACTCGCGCTGGATCGCGGCGATGTCTTCATCTTCGGCCTTTTGCGCGGCGAGCGAGGCCGCCCCGGCTTCGACCACCACGCGGTATTCGTAGCAGCGGCGAATGTCCGACAGCGTTTCGAGCGGCGCGAAACGGCGCACGTCCGGGTCGGGACGCCGCATGACCGTCGTGCCCGAGCCGTGGCGCGTGGCGATGATGCCGTCTGCGCGCAGCTGGGCAAGCGCCTCGCGCACCGTGGGGCGCGAGGTCGCGAAGCGCTCCGCGAGCATGTGCTCGGTCGGCAGGCGCTCCCCTTCCTTGTATTCGCCCTCGATGATGCGATTGAGGATGTCGCTGTAAATCCGCGCCGGCATATTCGGCGCTTTCTGCTCAGACATGATCGGACGGTGCACTTTGGGTTGTCAGGAGTGTCGTCAATTGTAAGTCATATGGCACGCCGATAGCGTGCACCTGCCCCCGGCCAGCCCCCATTTTGCGGGTGTTTGCGCGCTTTCCGTCCCGCTTTACCAATTTGCAGCCAATTTACGGGCGCTTACGCTTTTGCGCTGTCCCGCTTTATCGCAGCGCGGCCGCACACTTGCCTCGCCTGCCCGCGCGTTCGCGGCCGGTTCGTGCAGCGTCACGGCAAAAAGTCCCGTCTCCAACGCCGCCAGCACACCGCCATCGCGCGCGAACGCGAAGCAGCCGATGCGCTCCGGCAGCGTCCACTCGGTGCGGCGCGCCGTATCGACCGCATAGCGAACGAGCGTTTGAGCGGGAATATCGACCCAGTAAAGCGCGCTTTCTTCAGCACGCCACACGGGGCACTCGCCGACCGACGAGCGCCGCGCATCGTGTGCCTCGAGCGGCCTCACCGGGGGCGTCGACACCGCATCGAGCGTCACGTCGTGCTGCGCGCTCAACGCTGCTCCTTCTTCCAGGCTTCGTACGCAGCGAGTGTTGCCTCGTTCGGCGGATAGGTGCCCGGCAGCGCCGCGCCCGCCTCGATGCGCTCGGTGATGAAGCGCTCGAGCGTTTCCTGCTCCGTGGCGTCGCGCGCGACTTCCTCGGCCAGATGACGCGGAATCACGACCACGCCATCCGCATCGCCGACGATGATGTCGCCCGGAAACACGGCCACGCCGCCGCAGCCGATCGGCACGTTCAGGTCGACCGTGTGGTGCCTGCAGAGATTGAGCGGCGCCGAAGCACCCGCGCAGAACACCGGAATGCCGAGCGCCGCGATGGTCGCGCTGTCGCGCACCGGTCCGTCCGAGACCATGCCCGCCACGCCGCGCACCTTCATGCGCGTGGCGAGGATCGAGCCCATCGAAGCGGCGTCAGTCACGCCGCGGCAGTCCTGCACGAGCACCGCGCCCGCGGGCACGGTCTCGACGCCCTTACGTTGCGGATGCTCGGGGTTCTGGAACGCGCTCAACTGGTCGAGGTCCTCGCGCGCCGGGATATTGCGCATCGTGAAGGCCGGACCGACCAGGTTGGGAGCGCCCGGCGCCGGTGCGGCGAGCGGCTTCACGCCCTGCAGGAAGACGTTGCGCAGGCCGCGTTTGAAAAGTTGCGTGGTGAGCGTGGCGTTGGAAACGTGGCGCAGTTGTTCGAGCGCGGCATCGCTCACGGGCATGGCGGGGGAAGTCATCGTGTCTCGTCCGTTGTCGTGTTTCGTGGTGCGCGTGGCGCGGGCGGTGGCTCGAAAAACTGTCGAGCGGATCGGTCGCATTGTTGTAATACAACACGAAAATTGTCAACCCGCCATTGCGCTGCGGGCCACCCCAGGATGTATGACGACCGGTCTTCGGACTGGCGCGAAATACCCGTGAGATCGGCGTGCGCGGCTCCAGAAATGATGGTCAAAGTCAACAAATGGCCGTGCAGACGTCGCGCCGGTCGTCCCACCCCGACCCTGCATCAGGGAAATCCCCATCACATCAATATTTGCTTTACAACTTTGCCGCAAATAGAATGATGTCTTACATGAAGGGCCCGATGCGAACAGCAGCGCCCTTGATCCCGGCCAGGCACAGCTTGGTGCCAGAGCCCGCCAACAGCAGGAGACGCGCAGTGCAACGCAAGACAATCAAGGGGGTGCGGTGGTGGATCATCGGCCTCGTCATGATCGGCACCATCTTCAACTACCTCGCGCGTAGTTCGCTCGCGGTAGCCGCACCCACGCTGACTGAAACGCTTCACATGACCACGCAGCAGTACTCGTACGTGGTCACGGCCTTCCAGGCCTGCTATGCCCTCGCGCAACCGATCGCCGGTTTCGTGCTCGACTCCGTGGGCATCAAGATCGGCTTCGCGATCTTCGCGTTCGGCTGGGCCGTCGCCAACATGCTGCACGGCCTCGCCGGCAGCTGGCCCGCACTCGCGGCTTTCCGCGGCATGCTCGGCATGACCGAAGCCGCCATCTTCCCGGCCGGCATGAAGGCCATCAGCGCATGGTTCCCCGCGAAGGAGCGCTCGGTTGCGACCGGCTGGCTCAACACCGGCACCTCGATCGGCGCGATGCTCGCTCCGCCGCTCGTCGTGTGGTGCATTCTCAAGTTCAACTGGCAGTTCGCATTCGTGGTCACCGGCAGCGGCGCGCTGATCTGGGTGGCGCTGTGGCTCGTGTTCTTCAAGATGCCCGCGGAGCACCCGCGGCTCTCGCAGGAAGAGGCCGACTACATCCGCGCAGGCCAGACCGAAGCGCAGAAGTCGACCCGCGGCCGCCGCGCCTCGTTCAAGGAAGTGCTCAAGACGCGCCGCTTCTGGGGCATCGGCATTCCGCGCATGCTCGCGGAACCGGCATGGCAGACCTTCGGCGCGTGGATTCCGCTGTACATGGTCACCGTGCGTCACATGAACCTGAAGGAAATTGCGCTGTTCGCATGGATGCCGTTCCTCGCCGCCGACCTCGGCTGCCTCGTGGGCGGCTACCTCGCGCCGCTCTTCATCCGCTGGTTCGGCTGCTCGCTCATCACTTCGCGCAAGCTCGTCATCACGACCGGCGCGCTGCTGATGGTCGGTCCGGCCTGCGTGGGCCTCGTTGCGAGCCCCTACGCCGCGATCGCCCTCTTCTGTGTCGGCACCTTCGCACACCAGACGATTTCGGGCGCGCTGTTCACGCTGGCTTCGGACGTGTTCGGCCAGCACGAAGTCGCCACGGCCACGGGTCTCTCGGGCATGTTCGGCTACCTCGGCGCGACGGTGTTCTCGCTCATCGTCGGCGCAGTGGCCAGCACGATCGGTTATAACCCGTTGTTCGTGTGCCTGATGCTGTTCGACATCATCGGCGCCTGTGTGGCATGGCGACTGATCTCGAACGAGCAGAAGGACAACGCGGGCAGCCCTGCGCTCCAGCCCTCGCACAAAGTGCAGGCCTGATCGCCCTGTTCACCGGCTGGCGCCCGCGAGGGTGCCGGCTTTCGGCATTTCTACGTGAGGACAATCACAGTGAAGAAAGTTGCATTGACCGGTGCCGGCGGCCAGCTCGGCACCGTGTTGCGCAAGGGCCTGCTCGAACGCGGCGTGAACCTGCGTTCCGCGGCCGGCTCGAAGCCGCTCGAACCGCTCGTCGCGGGCGAAGACGTGATGCACGGCGATCTGCGCGACCCCGCCGTCGTCGACCGCCTGCTCGACGGCGTGGACGTGCTGATCCATATGGCCGGCACGAGCGTCGAGCGTCCCCTGCCCGAGATCATCGAGAACAACCTGCGCGGTCTCGTCGAAGTCTACGAGGGCATGCGCCGCCACGGCACGAAGCGCATGCTGTTCGCGAGCTCGAATCACGCGATCGGCATGTACCCCGTGGAAGAGAAGCTCACGCTCGACTGCGCGTTTCGCCCGGACGGCTTCTACGGTCTTTCCAAGGCGTGGGGCGAATCGCTCGCGCGCCTGTACTGGGACAAGCACGGCATCGAAACCGTGAATGTGCGCATCGGCAGCTGCCTGCCGAGGCCCACCGAGTTCCGTCAATTGAGCACGTGGTTCGGCCACGAGGACCTGTTCCATCTCGTCGATCGTGTGATCAATGTGGATGAAATCGGCTTTGCCGTGGTGTGGGGCGTGTCGAACAACACGCGCAGCTACTGGATTCAGGAAGGCGCGCACGACGACGCGAAACGGCTTGGCTATGAGCCGAAGCAGAACTCGGAAGATTGGGCGGCTGAAATTCTGGCGCAAAAGAACCCGCTCGACGCGACGGCGCAGCGGTATCAGGGCGGCAGTTTCGCCAGCTTCGATTTCACGCCGGTGGAGCAGCGCGGCAAGCGGTCTTGATTCGCCGCTTTTCCGGTGTTTGCGTTTGGGCGCCCCTTGCGTCGGCAAGCCTGAACACCGCAACCGTACCCGTAAGACTCATTGCCTGCTCTTCGAGCGAATGCGCCGCTGCCGCGGCCTCTTCAACGAGCGCGGCGTTTTGCTGGGTCACGTCGTCCATCTGCATGACGGCCTGATTGACTTGCTCGATGCCGCGGCTCTGCTCTTCAGATGCCGCCGCAATTTCGCCCACGATGTCGGACACCTGCTTGATCGCCTGCTTGACCTCACCCATCGTCGCACCCACGTCGCCCGCCTGCTGTGCCCCGTCCCGAATCATCGCCACAGACGAACCGATCAGTTCCTTGATCTCCTTGGCAGCCGCCGCGGAGCGCTGTGCCAGGCTGCGAACCTCACTGGCGACCACCGCGAATCCCCGACCCTGTTCACCCGCCCGCGCTGCCTCCACTGCGGCATTGAGCGCGAGAATGTTGGTCTGAAACGCGATGCCCTCGATCACGCCGGTGATCTCCGAAATCTTCGTCGAACTGCCGCTGATCCGCTCGATCGTGCCGACCATACCCTGTACGGCTTCGTTGCCTGAATCGGCCATATCGGTGGCACGGGTTGCAAGCGCATTGGCTTGCCGGGCGTTTTCGGCGTTCTGCTTCACGGTTTCGGTCAACTCAGTCATGCTTGATGCTGTTTGTTCGAGCGACGCCGCCTGCTCTTCGGTGCGGGCCGACAGGTCGGTGTTGCCGGCGGCAATTTCCTGCGCTGCCACGGTGACCGACTCGGCGCCCGACTTGATGCCCCGCACGGTGTCGCTCAACTGCTGGTCCATTTTATTCAACGCTTCGAGCAGTTGGCCAAATTCGTCGCGTGTGCGCACCGTGATGCGGTTTTCGAGTTCGCCGATGGCGATCCGGTTCGCGATGCCCACCGCTTCGCCGAGCGGCTTCGTAACAGCCCGGGAAAGATAGAACATGGCTCCCGTGGCACCTACGAGACCGAGGCCAATCAGCGCAATGGATACCCAGCGAATCGTGCCAAAAGTGCCTTCGCTGTCGTCGACAGACTGCTTTGCCTGGCGCCGATTTTCGGCAACGTCGTCGTCGAGCGATTTGCTGGTCGCATTGGCCACTTCGCCATACTTGTCAACGAGTGTCGATACGGCGTCATAGTTGCCAGCTTCCAGCGCCGAGACCTCCGCATCAATGCCTGCCTCGAACTGCGGCAACAAATTCTTGATGGTGTCGGCGAGTTCGCGCTCCTTGTCACTGGAGACGCGGTTTGGGTAGTAGTCGCTCCAGCCCTTGCTGAGGCGATCCTGAGCCGCGCGAATCCTGCCGATGCTGGCTTTCGTCTGTGCTACATCGTGAAGAGACTGGGCGCGACGAACCTGAAGGCGCATTTCGAGCAGTGCGGCTCGCATGTCCTCGAGATCAAGAATCGGAAGCAGGTTCCCCTCATAGGAATCGCTTACATTCGAATTCAGCCGCGACAGCCCAAACTGACCAAAGGCACCCATTGCAGCGATGAGTACCAGACATACACTGAATGCAAGAACGATCTTGAATTTGATGCTTTGTGTGAAGCTGTGCATGCTGACTTCCTGATAGTTCGCGCGGCCGGCGCTCGCGTGCTTCGCCGTTGCGACTTGTTTCGTAGCCGGTGGTACCACCATGTTTACGGTGTTTCGCCGCAACGACTGAAACGGAACAGCTGTCAGGTTTTCCTGAATTTGCGGTAGGCAAATCGGGACTGCCCGCGTGGCGTCGCGCGAAACGCACCTGCGTGCTCGTGATGCATTCCCCGCAGAAGCCAGCACGCACCGATCTGGTGAATATCCCCGACATCGAGCCAAAACCGGCGCAGTCATTTCATCTGCCTGGAGGATCACGGGCTTGGCGCGCCGGCATTGGCGCGGTCCTTGCTTGGAGCATGGCACGCTCGCGCTTGATACCCATGGCGAGCGGCAAATCTCCTCGGAAATCCAGCATGGAATACAAGTCCAATTCATTTCGCCGTCGCTGCTGGCTCGCTGCGCTGCTGGCAGTGCCAGCCTTGGCCCTCGTTACGGTACAGGCCGCCAACGCCGATGCGCTCGACGCCATCGCCAAGCGCGGCACGCTGCGTGTAGCCGTCCCAGAGGACTATCCTCCGTTTGGCGCTATCGGTCCCGACATGCAGCCGCAAGGCTATGACATCGACATGGCGGCACTGCTCGCAAAATCGATGAAGGTCAAGCTTCAACTCGTGCCCGTCAACAGCGCGAACCGCATTCCCTACCTGCAGACCGACAAGGTCGACCTCGTGATCTCCTCGCTCGGCAGAACGCCGGAGCGCGAGAAGGTCATCGATTTTTCGCAGGCCTATGCTCCGTACTTCCAGGGCGTTTTCGGGCCAGCCGACATCAAGGTCAACACAGCGGCGGACCTCACTGGCAAAACAGTTGGCGCTACGCGCGGTGCACTCGAAGAAGTCGCGCTCACCAACATGGCGCCCAACGCCACCATCCGACGCTTCGACGACAACAACGCGACCATCCAGGCATTTCTCTCGGGTCAGGTGCAGTTGATCGCGGCGGGCAACATCGTCGCCGCGGCGATCCTCGCAAAACACCCGCCGCGCGAACCGCAGATGAAGTTCGTCATCAAGGACTCGCCGTGTTTCGTGGGCCTCAACAAGAACGAGCCGCAACTGCTCACGAGGGTCAACACAACCATCGAGCAAGCGAAGAAAGACGGTTCACTTCAGGCGATGTCGAAAAAGTGGTTCGGTCAACCATTGCCCGCCAATCTGTGACGCCCGCGTTGCCACCACGCGCGGCTGGCACTTTCCGCTACGCAACCCTCATTTCCTCATGAGCTATCAGCTTCAGTTCGGCGACCTCGCCGCCTATGCCACCATGTTCGCGAGCGGCGCCGCAGTCACGCTTGCGCTCACGGCGAGTTCAACGCTGCTGGGCATCAGCCTCGGCGTTGCGGGCGCCGCCGCATATCAGAGCCCCCGCGCGACGCCGCGCGCAGTCGTTCACGCCTACGTGGAGGCGATTCGCAACACGCCGTTTCTCGTCCAGCTTTTCTTCGTGTTCTTCGGTCTGCCCGCCCTCGGCGTGCACATCGGCGAATACACCGCGGCCGTGCTCGCCATGACGCTGAACCTCGGTGCGTACGCCGTGGAAATCCTGCGCGCAGGCATTGAAGCGGTGCCGCGCGGACATCACGAGGCCGCTGCGGCACTCGCGATGTCGCGCCGCGAAACGTTTGTGCACGTGCTGCTTCCACAAGCATTCGCGAAGGTGTTCCCGGCGCTGGCGAGCCAGATCGTCATCACGATGCTTGGCTCGGCCGTCGTCTCGCAGATCTCGGTCGCGGATCTCACGTATGCGGCTAGCTACGTGCAGTCGCGCAATTTCCGTGCTTTCGAAACGTATTTCCTCATCGCCGGGATCTATCTTGCGATGGCGCTACTCCTGCGCGCCGCGCTCACCGCCGCCGGCCGAAGACTGTTCACGCGCAACATGCGAGGTGCGCGATGATCGAGTTCACATTCGCGCAGATCGTCGCAGGATTGCTCCTGGCCGCGCGATGGACTGTCCTGCTCTCACTCGTTTCGTTCGTTACCGGTAGCATGGTCGGTTTGCTGCTGCTCGTGATGCGCGTATCGAGCTCGCGCGTGCTGCGCGCTCTCGTGCGTGTCTATATCGAAGTGTTCCAGGGCACGCCGTTGCTGCTGCAACTGTTTATCGTGTACTTCGGCCTGCCGCTGCTAGGTGTCGACGTCTCGGCCTGGATGGCGGCCACGCTTGGCCTTACCTTCTTCACCAGTGCCTATCTGGCAGAAATCTGGCGCGGCTGCGTGGAGGCGGTGCCCAAAGGTCAATGGGAAGCATCCGCCAGTCTCGCCATGAACTATTTCGAGCAGTTACGTCACGTGATCCTGCCGCAAGCCGCGCGTATCGCCATCGGTCCCACCGTGGGTTTCGGTGTGCAGGCCATCAAGGATACGGCGCTCGTGTCGATTATCGGCTTTGCCGAACTCACGAAGGCTGGCACCCAAATTTCGAACGCGACGTTTCGCCCGTTTCTCGTCTACGGACTCGTTGCGCTGGTCTATTTCGCCCTTTGCTACCCGCTTACGCGGTATGCGCGGGCCCTGCAAAGGAAATGGCATGCCGCTTGTTAAGACCGAGGGCGTCGAAAAGCAGTTCGGCGCCCATCATGTACTGAAGGGAATCGACCTTACGGTCGAACGCGGCCAGGTCGTCAGCATCATCGGGCGCAGCGGCTCCGGCAAGAGCACATTGCTGCGGACGCTGAACGGGCTCGAAAGTATCGACGCGGGATCGATCGAAATCGACGGCGAACACGTCGATGCACGGCACGCGGACCTGCGGGCACTGCGGCTGAAGGTCGGCATGGTCTTCCAGCAATACAACCTGTTTCCGCATCTCACGGCCAGCGAAAACGTGATGCTTGCACAGACGGTTGTCAAGAAGGCGCCGCGCAAGGAAGCGCGCGCCAACGCGCATCAAATGCTGGAGCGCGTTGGTCTGGGCGACAAATTCGACGCATATCCCAATCAACTCTCGGGTGGACAGCAGCAGCGCGTCGCCATTGCGCGCGCACTCGCCATGAAGCCGAGCGTACTCCTCTGCGACGAAATCACATCCGCGCTCGACCCCGAACTGGTGGGCGAGGTGTTGGGCGTCGTGGAAAGCCTCGCGCGCGAGAACATGACTCTCATCATGGTTACCCACGAAATGCGCTTCGCGCGCGCGGTCAGTGACAACGTGGTGTTCATGCACGAAGGCCGCGTATGGGAAAGCGGACCGCCCGAGGACATCTTCGGCCGCCCGTCCACGGTAGAGCTACGACGTTTCATCCAGTGATGCCCAGACGCCGCCGTACTTCGCAACATCTTTTCTGTTGCCAACTTCAGGCCTGATCCAACAATCAGAGCACGCATCGCCACGACTACCTCCTCCGATCTTCGAGCGGTGCCAGCGTCAAAGCGTTCGACCATGCAATGGACGCCGCCCCCTGCAATGCTCCCGCGTCTTCGCAGCCTGTAATGCATTTCCGAGCGCCAGCAGAGATATCTCTGCTGGCGATGACCACGGCGCGCATGACAGGCGATCGACATTCAATGGACTGCGATGCCCTCGAGGACTTCGTCGTGCTCCTGGCGTTCCGCGAGATACGGCGAGCGGTAGCCCGAATTCACGCCCCAGTAATAGAACACGAGCGAGACCAGCGCGACGACCAGCATGTCCCAGCCGTACGGAAGCAGACCGGCGCCGCCGAACTGCTTGCTGCCGACGAGCGAGAGCAGCGCCA
>NZ_JBFRCN010000020.1:0-126934 GCF_040965835.1 Paraburkholderia sp. BR10872 | reverse complement strand
ACCGCGAATTCCTCGACTCGATCTGCAACGTCACGCTGCATCTGGAGAACCAGCAGATCAAGCGTTACGGCGGCACTTACTCGCAGTTCGAGATCCTGCGCGCGCAACAACTGGCGCTCCAGCAAAGCGCCTATGAAAAGCAGCAGCGCACCGTCGCCCATCTGCAAAGCTTCATCGACCGCTTCAAGGCCAAGGCCACCAAGGCGCGCCAGGCGCAAAGCCGCGTGAAGGCGCTGGAAAAGATGGAGTTGATCGCACCGGCGCACGCCAGTTCGCCGTTCACGTTCGAATTCCGCACGCCCGACTCCGCGCCCAACCCCATGCTCGTGATGGAAGACGTGCGCTGCGGCTATCGGGCTGAAGATGGCAGCGAAACGCCCATCGTCGAGCGCGTCACGCTCTCGATCCAGAACGGCCAGCGTATCGGCCTGCTCGGTGCGAACGGCCAGGGCAAGTCCACGCTCATCAAGACGCTCGCGGGCACGCTCGCGGCGCTCTCCGGCGAGATGGGCACGGGCAAGGGCCTGCAAATCGGCTATTTCGCGCAGCACCAGCTCGAAACGCTGCGCCCGGACGACTCGCCGCTCCAGCATCTCGCCCGTCTCGCACCCGACACGCGTGAGCAGGAGCTGCGCGACTTCCTCGGCGGCTTCAACTTCCCCGGCGAAATGGCCACGGCGCCCATCGCGCCGTTCTCGGGCGGCGAGAAGGCGCGCCTCGCGCTCGCGCTCATCATCTGGCAAAAGCCCAACCTGCTGCTGCTCGACGAGCCGACCAACCACCTCGACCTCGAAACGCGGCATGCGCTCACCATGGCGCTCGCGCAGTTCGAAGGCACGCTGATCCTCGTGTCGCACGACCGGCATTTGCTGCGCGCCACGACCGATCAGTTCATGCTGGTGGCGAAGCACCGTCTGCAGCCGTTCGACGGCGACCTCGACGACTACCGCGACTGGCTGCTGCAACACGCGGCCGAGCAACGCGCGGCGCTCAAGGAGGCCGCTTCCGGCACGGCGGATGCGGCAAATGGCGCAGGTGCCGCCGATGGCGTCAATCGCAAGGAACAGCGCCGCCAGGAAGCCGGGCAGCGCCAGAAGGTTGCGCACCTGAAGAAGCCGTTACAGGCGAAAATCGGCAAGATCGAAAAGGAAATGGATGCGCTCAACAGCGAAAAGAGCACGCTCGACACCTTCGTCGCCGACCCGGCGAGCTACGAGCCTCAGCAGAAGAGCCGCCTGACCGACGCGATTCGCCGCCAGGCCGAAGTCGCCTCGCGCCTCGAAACGCTCGAAGCCGAATGGCTCGATGCGCACGAGGAACTCGAGCAGATCGGCTAGCGCAACGCTGCTTCACCATCGCGCCACCAGGCGCTTTCGCCAGGTATTTTCGCCAGGGAGCCACGAGTGTCGTCACCCGCCGCATTGCAGGGCCTTCGCGTACTGGATCTGACCCGCCTCTTGCCTGGGCCCGTGGCCACGTTGCGGCTCGCGGAAATGGGCGCCGATGTCCTGAAAATCGAGCCGCCCGGTGCAGGCGACGCGGCGCGCGTGATGATGCAAAGCGCAGTGGACGAAGTGGCCGCGCGCCCCGGCGCGTTCTATCGCCTCGTCAATCGCGGCAAGCGCGAAACGCGAGTCGATCTGAAGACCGAGAGCGGCCGTTCGGTGTTGTTTGCGCTTGCCCGCGACGCCGACGTGCTCGTCGAAAGCTTCCGGCCCGGTGTGATGGACCGCCTCGGCGTAGGCTACGAGGCATTGCGCAAGGTCAATCCGAAACTCGTCTACTGCGCGATCACGGGCTACGGCACAACCGGCCCGTTCGCCGGCCATCCTGGCCACGACATCAACTATGTCGCCTATTCGGGCGTGCTCGACCAGTTGGCCGCGCGCGACGGCGTGCCGGTGCTGCCCAACTTCCAGATTGCCGACCTGCTTGGCGGCGCACTCAGTGCGGTCACCCAGATTCTCGCGGCGCTCTGGCAGGTGGCGCGCGGCGGCGAGGGTCGTTTCGTCGATGTTTCGATGGCGCACGCGAGCTACGCGCACAACGTGGTCGCCCAGGTCGCGCTCGCCAACGACGACGCCGCGGCGCTGCAGCCGGGCGGCGGTCTGCTCAACGGCGGCGTGCCCTGCTACAACCTCTATCGCACACAAGACGGGCGGTGGCTCGCCGTCGGCGCGCTCGAACTGAAGTTCTGGCAGACGCTGTGCCGGGCCATTGGCCGCGACGACTGGGCCGAACGCCACTGGAGCCTCGGTCAGGCGATCGGCGGCGCGGATGCCGCGGCGCTCACGCGCGAGTTGGCGGCCATTATCGAGTCGGAGTCGCTGCAGACCTGGATCGACCGTCTGGAGGCGATCGACACCTGTGTATCGCCCGTCCTCACGCCAGGCGAGGCGTCGCGCCATCCCCTCTTCAACGCCGACGTGCTGCAAGCCATGATGGACGAAATGGCCGCGAGGCAAACCCAGCAGGCCACGCCCGGTATGCAGGCGGCGCCTTTTCAGCCAGGTGTTCACCCGCAAGGTACGCATGCCGCCCAACCTGCCCGACCGGTCCAACCCGCCCAACCAGGCCAAGGCACCGACACGCCGGGCGCGCCTGGCGGCAAGAAGCCCTTCACTTACGGCCCTTGGGGCTAGTCCTCGCCGTAACCCGCATCCCCCTGAGCATAATGAAAAATGGGCGCATCGCAGCGCCCATATTTGTTTAGCGTCGCGGCAGCGTTTGCCGCGGCGACCGCTCGTCGTCGTACATGACGTACTTGCGGCCTTCCACGTGGTGCGCAATGGTGCTGCGCACTTCGGCCGCCGTCACGTCTTCTGCTACCACGCGGCGCGAAATGCGCCCGTCGCCATCGATCCACTCGACGATGCGGCACGTGCTGCCCCAAGGTTGCATGAGCGGCTCGGACACCCGGCAGCCGCGCACGACGATCGAACGACCGCCGAAGGACGTATCAGTCTGTTTCAAGTCGCTATCCTTTCCGCTCGACACGGGTTGAACACCGCGCCAAGGATAGGGAAATCGCAGTCTGAAATGGTTACAGCCGGAACCAGGGTTGTTACTAATCATTACGCGCCAGTACAGGCCTTCTGCACGTGCGCGGCCCGCTCAATCCAGTTCGCGTATCCGGTCGATCGCTTCCTCGAGGCGCTCCACCGCAATCACCTGTAAACCTTCGATCGGCTGTTTCGGCGCATTGGCGCGGGGAATCAGGGCGCATGAAAACCCGAGCTTGGCGGCTTCCTTCAGACGATCCTGCCCGCGCGGCGAGGGTCGGATCTCGCCCGCGAGCCCGACTTCGCCAAAAACGATCAGACCCTTGGGCAACGCCTTGTTACGCATCGAAGAATGAATGGCGAGCAGCACGGCGAGATCGGCGGCCGGCTCCGTGATCTTCACGCCGCCCACGGCGTTGAGGAACACGTCCTGATCGAAGCACGCGATGCCGGCATGGCGATGCAGCACCGCCAGCAGCATCGCGAGCCGGTTTTGTTCGAGGCCGACGGCGAGGCGTCGTGGATTCGGCACGTGCGCCGTATCGACGAGCGCCTGCACTTCGACGAGCAACGGACGCGAGCCTTCCTGGGTCACGAGCACGCAGGAGCCCGGCACGCTCTGCTCGTGCTGCGAGAGAAAGAGCGCCGAGGGATTCGCCACGCCGCGCAGGCCCTTCTCGGTCATCGCGAACACACCCAGCTCGTTGACCGCGCCAAAGCGGTTCTTGAACGCGCGCACGAGCCGGAACGACGAATGCGTGTCGCCTTCGAAATACAGCACGGTGTCGACGATGTGCTCGAGCACCCGCGGACCCGCCAGGTTGCCCTCCTTCGTCACGTGGCCGACCATGATAATCGCCGTGCCCGACTGCTTCGCGATGCGCGTGAGCTGCGCCGCGCACTCGCGCACCTGCGCGACCGAGCCGGGCGCGGAAGTCAGCGCTTCGGAGTAGATCGTCTGGATCGAGTCGATGACCGCGACGTCGGGCTTCTCGGCCTCGATCGTCGCCTGGATCTTTTCGAGCTGGATCTCGGCGAGCAGTTGCAGCTCGCTCGCCATGGAGCCGGGGTCGAGCAGCGCCAGTCGTTGCGCGCGCAACGCGATCTGCGCCGCCGATTCTTCGCCGCTTACATAGAGCGCACGACGCTCGGCCGCGATTTGCGCGAGCGACTGCAAGAGTAGCGTCGATTTGCCGATGCCGGGGTCGCCGCCGATCAGCACCACGCCGCCTGCGACGAGGCCGCCGCCCAGCACGCGGTCGAACTCGCCCACGCCGGTCGTGAAGCGCGGTACGTCGGACGCCTCGATATCGGCGAGACGCCGCACCGGGGCGCTCTTCGCGAGCGACTGGAAACGGTGGCTGCTCGCCGTTTCGGCAACGCCCTCCACGAGCGTGTTCCACGCGCCGCACGCGGGGCACTGGCCTTGCCATTTGGGAGCCTGCCCGCCGCATTCGGTACATGTATACAGTGTCTTGACCTTCGCCATGCTCTTTGCCATGGCGTTATTCGGCCCGCACAGGAACACGCGGCGCAACGGCGCACATCAGCTCGTAGCCGATCGTGCCGCAGGCTTTCGCGACGTCGTCGATGGGCAGATTGTTGCCCCACAGCTCCACGCGCGCGCCCACGCCCGCGGTGTGCACTGGCGTAAGGTCGACGGTAAGCATGTCCATCGAGACGCGGCCCACCACATGCGTGAGCACGCCGTCGACGATCACGGGCGTGCCTTCGGGCGCGACGCGCGGATAGCCGTCGGCGTAACCGCACGCCACCACGCCGATGCGCATGGGCTTGCGCGCCGTGAAAATCGAGCCGTAGCCGACGGTCTGTCCTTCAGCCACATGCTGCGTGGCGATGAGTTCCGACGCGAGCGTCATGGCCGGTTGCAGGCCTGTGCCTTCGAGCGCCGAGGCGAAACCCGATGGCGAAGCGCCATACAGAATGATGCCGGGGCGCACCCAGTCGAAGTGCGTCGAAGGATGCCACAGCGTGGCGGCCGAATTGGCGAGGCTGCGCGCGCCGGCAATGCCTTGCGCGCCGCGCTCGAACGTTTCCATTTGCTCGCCGACGCCGCGCGGCGTGTCGGCGTCGGCGAAGTGCGTCATCAGCGTGATCTGGCCGATGCCTGCACAGGCACGCGCACGCTCCCATGCGGCGCGGTACTTCTCCGGCGTGTAGCCGAGCCGGTTCATACCGCTGTTCATTTTGAGCTGGACGTTGACCGGCTTCGACAGACGCGCCATTTCGAGCATGCGCATCTGCTCGTCGCTGTGCACGACGGTCGTGAGGCTGTAGCGGTCGATCACGTCGATGTCGGTCGGCCGGAAGAAACCTTCGAGCAGCAGGATCGGCCCCGCCCAGCCGAGTTCGCGCAGCTTCACGGCCTCCTCGAGGTCGAGCAGGCCGAAACCGTCGGTTGCGCGCAGGCCGGGGAACGCGCGCGCAAGCCCGTGCCCGTAGGCGTTGGCCTTCACCACGGCCCAGATTTTCGACTTTGGCGCGTACTGGCGGACGACGGCGAGGTTATTGGCGAGAGCGGCGGTATGAATCGTTGCTGAGAGGGGGCGCGGCATGGGAGATTTTTTCGCAAAGACGCTTTTGAATCAGGAGCTTACAGGGTGTTTTCAGCGCCCCGCAGGCCCGCCTGACGGGCGCTCAAGGATTGTGCTAGTCCGAATACACCTATTTTCGTGATATAAAGCCCTGCGCACAACCCATTTCGAACGTAATAAGCCCGGATGCCTCCCACCCGTCCGGGGCGGACGGACCGCAGCGAGGAAAGCATCGCATCAGATGAAAAAAGGCTTTTACACCATCATGGCCGCGCAGTTTTTTTCGTCGTTGGCCGACAATGCGCTCCTCATCGCTGCAATTGCACTGCTGAAAGACCTCCACGCCCCGAACTGGATGACGCCGCTGCTCAAGCTGTTCTTCGTCCTCTCCTACGTCGTTCTTGCCGCCTTCGTCGGCGCCTTCGCAGATTCCCGCCCTAAGGGCCGCGTGATGTTCATCACGAACACGATCAAGGTCGTGGGCTGCGCCATGATGCTGGCAGGCACCCATCCCTTGTTCGCCTATGGCGTTGTGGGTTTCGGGGCTGCGGCTTATTCTCCCGCCAAGTACGGCATCCTGACCGAGCTGCTGCCGCCTGAGCGCCTCGTCGCCGCCAACGGCTGGATCGAGGGCACGACAGTCGGCTCGATCATTCTCGGCACCGTGCTCGGCGGCGCGTTGATCAGCCCCCACATCGCGTCGCATGTGCTGCGCCATACGCCCGCCGCGATCAGCACGCCCGCCGAAGCCGCGATGGTCGTCATCATGGTGATTTACGTAATCGCCGCCCTCTTCAATCTGCGCATTCCCGACACCGGCGCACGCTACCCGCGCCAGCAGCACGGTGTCATCCGCCTCATCAGCGACTTCGCCGACTGCTTCAACACGCTCTGGCGCGACAAGCTCGGGCAGATCTCGCTCGCGGTCACGACGCTCTTCTGGGGCGCGGGCGCGACGTTGCAATTCATCGTGCTCAAGTGGGCCGAAGTCTCACTCGGCATGTCGCTCTCCGAAGGCGCTGTGCTGCAGGCCGTGGTGGCCGTGGGCGTGGCGGCCGGCGCCATGATCGCGGCCGCGCGCGTGCCGCTCAAGAAGTCGCTCTCGGTGCTGCCGGTCGGCATCATCATGGGTCTTGCGGTCATGCTCATGGCGTTCTACACGCGCCATCTCTTTCCGCCGCATTGGGGCCTGCATATCGGCCACATGCGCATTCCCGGCTACCTGATTTTTGCGTACATCTTCCTCATGGTCGTAGGCGGCCTTTCGGGCTTCTTCGTCGTGCCGATGAACGCGCTGCTCCAGCACCGCGGCCACGTGCTGCTCTCCGCGGGCCACTCCATCGCCGTGCAGAACTTCAACGAGAACCTCTCGGTGCTCGTGATGCTGTGCCTCTACGCCGTGCTCGTCTGGCTCGACGTGCCGGTGACGATCGTGATCGTGCTGTTCGGCACGTTCGTCTGTCTGATGATGTGGCTCGTGATGCGCCGCCACCAGGCGAATCAACGCTCGTTCGACTCGGTCGCGCTGATCGGCGAAAATCACAGGCATTGATGGGCGCGCCTGACCGCACACCGTCCGGCCAGCACCTCTGCTGAATCGATCCTTCCCTGCGCACGCGCGGCACGTCTTGTCGACCCGGCCGCGCGCGACGCGCACCTGACGCTGCCATGACTTCACCGATTTCCAACGTTCTCACGATCGCCGGCTCCGACTCGGGCGGCGGTGCGGGCATTCAGGCCGACCTCAAGGCGTTCTCCGCGCTCGGCGCGTACGGCGCGAGCGTCATCACGGCGCTCACCGCGCAGAACACGCGCGGCGTCACCGCAATCCACGCGCCCGACGCGGGCTTCGTCACCGCGCAGCTCGACGCTGTGTTCGACGACATCCGCATCGACGCCGTGAAGATCGGCATGCTCGCCAACGCGCAGATCGTGCGCGCCGTCGCCGATGCGCTGCGCCGCCATCAGCCGCCGCGCGTCGTGCTCGACACCGTGATGATCTCGAAGAGCAATCACGCCCTGCTCGCGCCCGAAGCCGTCGCTGCGCTGCGCGAGGAGCTGCTGCCGCTAGCGGGCGTCGTCACGCCGAATCTGCCGGAGGCCGCGGCGCTGCTCGGCGTGCCGCCCGCCGCAGACGAAGCCGCAATGGTCGAGCAAGGCGAAGCGCTGCGCGCGCTCGGGGCGCAGGCGGTGCTCATGAAAGGCGGGCATCTGGGCAGCGCGGACAGCCCCGATTGGCTCATCGAAGCCGGCGGCACGCTGCGCCTGGGCGGCCCGCGCGTGCCGGTCACGAATACGCACGGCACGGGCTGCACGCTCTCGTCTGCGATTGCCGCACTGTGGCCGCAGCGCGGGACGCTCGCAACGGCCATTGGCGAAGCCAAGCAGTATCTGACGGCGGCGCTCGAGGCCAGTGAGCGGCTCGACGTCGGTCATGGCGTCGGACCCGTGCATCACTTCTGGCGCTGGTGGTGAGCGTGCTTGCGCGCGCTTATTGACGTGCAAATGCCGCGGCGCGCGCAGGCCAGTCGTCGGGAACGATGAAGCCGCGCGACTGTTCGCGGTAGCCGCCTGCGCTGTCGGGCGTGAATGCCGCAATCAGCGCGGGCTCGTCTGGCCGGGCTAACGCGTCGAGTAACGCGTTGGGGTCGACGCAGGGCGCGTCCGCCAGCCTGCGCGGCGCGAGCCATGCGAGCCTCGGCAGGACGCTCCAGCCATCGGCGGCCTGTTGCCCGGCGAACGCCGGCCAGTCCGAGCACGTCACCCACCAGCCACGCCCATGATCTGCGGTCAGCTCGGGGGCGTCCTCCACCCGTGACGGCGCCCCCTCTCCCGCCCGGTAGAAGAGCCAGCCTTTCACGAACATCTGCGCGAGCCAATGGCCTTCGTAGCCCAGCGAAGCGAATTCTTCGTGTGCGCTTAAACGCAGTTGACGGTCGCGCAGATGCGTCAGTTTCAGATCAAAGCGATCGCGCAGATTCGGCCCGACGAATTCGGCGAGCGACGCACGTGCGTCACCGCCCGGTCCTGCGTGCAGGTAGCACTTCACCGCCAGCTCCCAATGCAGACGTTCGCCGGCCCGCGTGCGCACGAGAAAATCGCACTCGCCGAGCGTGAGCCCCGCACGGCGCAGCGGCACGTTCTGCGCGACGAGCTGCGCCGCCGGTCCATGCGCGAGAAACCATCCCAGCAGATTTTCGGCATAGCGGCCGAGGCGGTGCGTCGGCGCGGCCATGAGCGCTTCATGCAGCCGCGCCGGATCGCGATCGAGTTGCGCGAGCCAGTCGCGTGTGGCGCGCGCTTCATCGGCATCGGCGCACCATTGCGCCAATGGAGCTAGCGGTGGTTGCGCACGCAACAGATCCGCGCTGAAAAGCAGCCACGCGAGATCGCGCACGGCCGGATCGGCGAGGCGATCGAGTATGTCGCGGTTCGCGCCGCTACCAGGCACACGCTGAGACCCAGCATCGTCTTGCGGCCCGCCGTCGCCCCCGGCACATTGGGCGCCGGATACGTTCGCGGGCCGCGCAGCGTTCATTGCTCGCCACCGGACGCCGCACGCCAGGTGTCGCGGGCGAGACAGAGGTCGGTCCAGGCCTTCGCCTTGTCGTGCAGGCTGCGCAGCAAATAAGCGGGGTGATAGGTGACGATGACGGGCACGCCCTCGTATTCGTGGACGCGTCCGCGCAGCGACGCGATGCTGCCATCGGTCTTGAGCAGGCTTTGCGCCGCGAAACGCCCGAGCGCGACGATGATCTTCGGCTTCACGAGCGCCACCTGCCGCTGCAGATACGGCTCGCAGCGCGCGACCTCGTCGGGTTCCGGATTGCGGTTGCCAGGCGGGCGGCACTTGATGACGTTCGCGATATAGACGTCCTCGCCACGGGCGAGCGAGAGCGCGCGCAGCATGTTGTCGAGCAGCTTGCCGGCCTGCCCGACGAAGGGCTCACCCTGGCGGTCTTCGTTCTCGCCGGGCGCCTCGCCGATCAGCATCCAGTCGGCCGCGCGATCGCCTACGCCGAACACGGTGTTGGTGCGTTTCTCGCACAGGCGGCAACGCGTGCACGAGGCCACGCATTCGGCGAGCGCGTCCCAGTCGAGCGTCGCGACATCGTTGCGCGGTGCGCCGTCAGCCTGCGCCGGCTCGGCGTCGTGAGGCAGAACCGGCTGGGCCACTGTGTCGAACCAGGCGAAATCTTCGTGGGTGAGGGGCGGCGGTTCGTCCGATGAACGCGATGCGGGCGTCGATGGCGAAGCAGCGCGCGCAACGGGCTGCGGTGCTTGCGAGCGCTCCGCGGCGGCCGGGTGTATTTCGGACGGCTCCGCCGCAGCGACCGGACGATGCACGACCGGCACCACCGGCACCACCGGCGCCGCCGGCGCCTCGGCTTGCGCGCGTGTCACCGCGGACGACGGCGCAGCGGCCTCATCTTCGCGCACTGCTTCGAGCGGCGCAGCGGCCTCATCTTCGCGCACTGCTTCGAGCGGCGCAGCGGCCTCATCTTCGCGCACTGCTTCGAGCGGCGCAGCACCCCGCGCCCCTTTGCGCACCCAGCGCGGCGCGAGCCCAAGCTCCTCCAGCGCGATCTCATCGAGCGACATCCGCGCCCTCCCCTGCAAAAGAAAAACGCATCACGAGTGCGTCCTCGCGGCTGTGGTGCCGGGCCGGATAGTAGTTCTTGCGGCGGCCGATCGTGACGAAGCCGAACTGTTCGTACAGCCGGATTGCCCGGTGATTCGAAGGCCGGACTTCGAGCAGCAGGCCTTCGAGCCCCTGCGTGCGCGCAATGCGCACCGCCTCGCGCAGCATGGCGAGCCCCGCGCCCGCGCCCTGCGCCTGAGGCGCAACACACAGATTCAGCAGATGCATCTCGTCGACCACGGGCATCAGCACGCAATAACCGATCAGCGTGCCGGTGACATGGCGCATGCACAGCCCGTAGTAGCCATTGCGCAGCGAATCCTCGAAGTTGCCGCGCGACCACGGAAACTCATAGGCGGAACGCTCGACGATCGCGACTTCGTCCAGGTCGCTTTCGGTCATCGGCGACAGGTAGCGGTCGGTCATGAGCACGCCGCTCATTGCGCGCCCTCTCCGCCTGCGCCACCGTGAGCGGCAGCCTTCGCGGCCAGGCGCTCGGCCGTGGTCTGCGCGACCTTGTTGCGCACGTATTCGGGCGCAGCCTGGTCGGCGGGTTGCGTGCGGCCCGCGCGATACGCGCGCAACGCCGCGTGCGCCAGCGGCAGCGCGTGCGGGAGCGCCTCGGCGTCGATCGTGCGCGCGGCGGCGGCGGCCGTCAGGCGCGCGCCGAACGCTGCGGCGGCGTTGCCCGCCAGCGTGAACGGCGCGTCGGGCGCGGCGATATGCTCCGGCGAGTCGAGCGATGCGGCCTGCAGCGCGCGCCAGTCGCCGGCTGCGGCATCCCACGCGTAGTCGGCCCAGTAGGCTTCGTCCATGCGCGCGTCGAGCGCGGCCAGCACGCGGGTCGCGGCGGGATCGCGCAGCCTCGCGCTCTCCGCACACACGAGCAGCGTGCCCACGGGCACCACCGGGATATCGAGGCCGAACGCAAGCCCTTGTGCCACGCCCGTCGCCGTGCGCAGCCCCGTGAAGGAGCCCGGGCCCGCGCCGAACGCGATCGCGTCGCAGTCGGCGAGCGTGAGGCCGGCTTCGTCGAACAATTCGCCAATGGCCGGCAGGAGCCGCGTGCTGGAGACGGCACCGGTGGCTTCGTGGCGCACCCAGACGCTGACTTCCGAGCGCGACGCGGTAGCAGCCTCGCCGCCGGTAGAGGGAGAAAGATCTGCGCCGCCAGGGGCGACGCGAAGCAGCGCGACCGAGCAATATTCGGTCGAAGTATCGAGGGCAAGCAGCACGGTTTCGGTCATGAGCGCTATTGTAATGCCCCGCCCTCCGCGCGGGCCCAGGGCTCTCGCCAACCGGCGGATGCACAAGCGTCAGGCGTCATGGCCTCCTCTGGCCCACCCGTGCCCGGCACGAGTGGAGGAATCGCTCCAGCTTTTCCGGGGTTTGCGCTGCTACCATCGGCGCGCTGACCTGAACCCCTATGCGGAGGAAACAATCATGAGCGACGTGAACACTCAGTTCGCCCAAGCCCAGCAAGACGTGCAGCAACTGCCGGAGCGCCCCGGCAATCTGACGCTGCTGCGCCTCTATGGACTCTTCAAGCAGGCCACCGAAGGCGACGTGCACGGCGACAAGCCCGGCTTCACGGATATCGTCGGCAAGTACAAGTACGAAGCGTGGGCCGCGCTGCAAGGCACCGCGCAGGAAACGGCCAGGCAGCAATACGTAGAATTGGTTGAATCGCTCAAGAGCGGCGCCACAAGCTGAACGCGCGCAACTGACAAGGCGCGCGTGACGAGTTGAGGCGGCCCGTCCACTGCGTCACGCCGCCGCACCCGTGCCCTCGCGGTGCGTCGCTCTGGCGCGTCGCAACAAAACGAGATATACTGCGCGCTGCGTTGTGCTCCGGTCGCTCGTTCGATCAGCACAACGCCTCGTAGCGTTAAGCTCCAATCCAGTTTAGAACCTGTCCCCCCCTGCCATGGCCCTTTTTTTGGGGCCGTCAATATCAGGCTGGCGGCTGGCCAATCCCGGCCTGAGCCGCACCCAAAACAGCTTCTAACGAAAAATCCGCCATTGTGTGCGGATTGCCCCCGTTTTTCGATTTGTTCGCAAAATCCGACGACTTGGGTATGCCGATTGGCGCCGACGTTCTATTTCCTGTGTAACAAGGATTTTCATGACTTCGAGCAATACCCAAAGCCCCCTGGACGCAATCGCCGATCAGGCCCTCGGTCTTTCCGCCGCCGCCGACACTTCCGTTGAAGCCCCCGCGCAGGCCGCCGATGTGACCGACGGTGCGGCGTTCGCGGCACTCGGTCTGTCGCCGGAGATCGTCTCCGCGCTGATCGCAGCGGGCTACAAGGCTCCGACGCCGGTGCAGGAACGCGCCATTCCTGTCGCCATCGCCGGACGCGACCTGCTGGTCTCGAGCCCGACCGGTTCGGGCAAGACCGCAGCCTTCATGCTGCCCGCCATCGAGCGCTTCGCGCAGATCCAGAAGGCCCTGGCCGCCCAGCCGCGCGAGCCGCGCCCGCAAGGCGCGAACGGCCCGCAAGGCGATCGCCGCCAGCGCCGTCCGCAACCGGTGGCACGCCCCGGTCTCCTCGTCCTCACGCCCACGCGTGAACTCGCGATGCAGGTGACCACGGCTGCTTCGACGTACGGCAAGCACCTGCGCCGCCTGCGCACGGTCAGCATTCTCGGCGGCGTGGCTTACGGCCAGCAGCTGATGCTGCTCGCAAAGAACCCCGAGATTCTCGTGGCGACCCCGGGCCGTCTGCTCGATCACCTCGAGCGCGGCCGCATCGACCTGTCCGAACTCAAGATGCTCGTGCTCGACGAAGCCGACCGCATGCTCGACATGGGCTTCATCGACGACATCGACACGATCGTCGCCGCTACGCCCGAAACGCGTCAGACGATGCTGTTCTCGGCCACGCTCGACGGCAAGATCGCTTCGATCACCGGCCGCCTGCTGAAGGACCCGGAGCGCATCGAGATCGTGCGCAAGGTCGAGGCAGCCTCGAACATCGCGCAAACCGTGCACTACGTGGACGACCGCGATCACAAGGATCGTCTGCTCGACCATCTGCTGCGCGACGAGAGCCTCGACCAGGCTGTCGTGTTCACGGCGACCAAGATGGACGCTGACCAGCTCGCCGGCAAGCTCGCCGACGCTGGCTTCGAAAGCGCCGCGCTGCACGGCGACCTGCCGCAAGGCGCGCGTAACCGCACGATCCGTGCGCTGCGCGAGCGTCGCGTGCGCGTACTCGTCGCGACCGACGTCGCGGCGCGCGGTATCGACATCCCCGGCATCACGCACGTGTTCAACTACGACCTGCCGAAGTTCGCCGAAGACTACGTGCACCGTATCGGCCGTACCGGCCGTGCCGGCCGCTCGGGCACCGCGGTGAGCCTCGTGCATCACGCCGAGCAAGGCGCCCTCAAGCGTATCGAGCGCTTCGTGCGTTCGCCGCTGCCGGTGAACGTCGTGGAAGGCTTCGAGCCGCGCAAGGCGCCGCCGGCCAACCGAG
Source organism: Paraburkholderia sp. BR10872 (assembly GCF_040965835.1). NCBI lineage: Bacteria > Pseudomonadati > Pseudomonadota > Betaproteobacteria > Burkholderiales > Burkholderiaceae > Paraburkholderia > Paraburkholderia sp. BR10872. Next base: position 113,253 of record NZ_JBFRCN010000020.1, on the reverse strand, counting down.
GCTTTGGCGGCCGCGGTCGCCCGGGTGGCGGCAATGGCGGTGGCCGTCGCTTCGGCAACGGTAACGGCAAGCCGGGTGGCTACGGCGCCCGTGGCGGCAATGGCGGCAACGGCGGCGATCGCAACGGCAACAGCTGGGGCAACAAGCCGGAAGGCTCGCGCGGCGGCTACGGTGCCCGCGAAGGCGGCTACAACTCGGGTTCGCGTGAAGGCGGCTTCGGCGGCGGCTCGCGCGGCGAAGGTAACCGAGGCGGCTACGGCCAGCAACGCGAAGGCTACGGCCGCTCGCGCGAAGGCGGTGGCGGTTACGGCGCGCGCCGTAACGACGGCCCGCGTGGCGCGCGTCGCGACAGCTAAATCGCCTGAAACGGCGTGGCGCGGCCTTCGAGCCGCCCCGCCGCCACAGCGAAATACCCAGGACCGGTGCTTAGGCACCGGTCTTTTTTTATCTCCGCGTAGATTTCACGATGTGAAAAATTTTTTTGCTTCGTAAAAAATCGTGCTGCGTGGCACAAAGAGACCCATTGCAAGATGGAAAATTGCGTTTCACATCACAAAACAAATTGAATAACACATTGATTTTGTTTAAATAAAAAACCTTCAAAAAGCCCATTGCCCGCCTGTTGCCCGTCGAACGATTTGCCTAGACTCTTATATAAGAGTTCGCGAAACGAAACACCAGAACACCGGCGCTTGCGTTCCGCGATTCAGCGGTTCAGCAGTTTCGTTTCAGCGATCCCCTTATCAGGCAAACGAAGGAGCCCACCATGTCGACTCGTCAACAGCAAGCTCAGCAACTCCAACAGCAATGGGAAACCGATCCGCGCTGGAAGGGCATCAAGCGCAACTACACGGCGGAAGACGTGGTGCGCCTGCGCGGCTCGCTCCAGCCGGAGCACACGCTCGCGAAGCACGGCGCCGAAAAGCTCTGGAAAGGCGTGAACACCGAGCCGTTCATCAACGCACTGGGCGCGCTCACGGGCAACCAGGCCATGCAGCAAGTGAAGGCCGGTCTCAAGGCGATCTATCTCTCGGGCTGGCAGGTCGCGGGCGACGCCAACCTCGCCGGCGAAATGTACCCGGACCAGTCGCTCTACCCGGCCAACTCGGTGCCGCAGGTGGTCAAGCGCATCAACAACACGCTCACGCGCGCCGACCAGATCCAGTGGTCCGAAGGCAAGAACCCCGGCGACGAAGGCTACGTGGATTACTTCCAGCCGATCGTGGCCGACGCGGAAGCCGGCTTCGGCGGCGTGCTCAACGCGTTCGAACTGATGAAGGCGATGATCGAAGCGGGCGCCGCGGGCGTGCACTTCGAAGACCAGCTCGCCTCGGTGAAGAAGTGCGGCCACATGGGCGGCAAGGTGCTCGTGCCGACGCGCGAGAACGTCGCCAAGCTCACGGCCGCGCGTCTGGCCGCCGACGTCTGCGGCGTGCCGACCGTGCTGCTCGCCCGCACCGACGCGGAAGCCGCCGACCTCGTGACCTCGGACATCGACGATAACGACCGCCCGTTCCTCACCGGCGAGCGCACCGTCGAAGGCTTCTTCCGCACGAAGAACGGCCTCGAGCAGGCCATCTCGCGCGGTCTCGCCTACGCGCCGTACGCCGACATGATCTGGTGCGAAACGGGCAAGCCGGATCTGGAGTTCGCGAAGAAGTTCGCGGAAGCGATCCACAAGCAGTTCCCGGGCAAGCTGCTCTCGTACAACTGCTCGCCGTCGTTCAACTGGAAGAAGAACCTCGACGACGCGACGATCGCCCGCTTCCAGCGCGAGCTGGGCGCCATGGGCTACAAATTCCAGTTCATCACGCTCGCGGGCTTCCACTCGCTCAACTACTCGATGTTCAACCTCGCGCACGGCTACGCACGCCAGAACATGAGCGCGTTCGTGGAACTCCAGCAGGCGGAGTTCGCCGCCGCCGAGAAGGGCTTCACCGCCGTGAAGCATCAGCGCGAAGTGGGCACCGGCTACTTCGACGCCGTGACGCAGACGGTCGAGCGCGAAGCGTCGACCACGGCGCTGCACGGCTCGACGGAAGACGAACAGTTCTTCGACAAGAAGGTGGCGTAAGACCACCGGCAGCAACGGCGGCGCCAGCCGCCGCGCTCGAACAGGCGGCCGGCACGCGTACCTTGGCGGGGCGCGCCGGCCGCCTGGCGACGCGGCACGAGCGCATGCCGCAGGGCGTTCAGGGAGGAAGCGGTAGAGGACACCGGCCGCGCGTGCTGGACAGAATCCGGCCCGTGGCTCGCTCAGCCAACGCAGCGGGCGAGCATGGCCTCGTGCTTCATCGCGAAACCTGGAAAAGCGCCAGCTAGCGATAAACGATCACCGGAATCTTCGTATGCGTAAGCACGCGCTGCGTCTCGCTGCCGATCAGCAGGCTGCCCAGCCCGCGACGCCCGTGCGAGGCCATGAAGATGACATCGCAGCCACCCGCTTCGGCGGCTTCGATGATGCCGAGATACGGCGAGGGATGCACGCTCGTGCGGCTGTCGCAGACCACGCCCGCGCTACGCGCCGCCGCCTCGATTTCGTCCAGATGCACTCGCGCCTCTCGCTCACTGCGCGTCTGGAAGTCCCCGGGCGGTTCGATCACCACGTCGGCGTAAGGCGAGTACGGATATTGCGGCAGGCATGCGTAGGCCGTGACGCGCGCGCCCACTGTGCGCGCGAGATCGATCGCGCCGTTGATCGCTTTCTTCGACAGTTCCGAGCCGTCCGTCGGAACGAGGATGTGCTTGAACATGGCGCCCTCCGTGGTCTATCGGATTACGGGCAAGGCTAGAATCAAAGTCAAGGTTCGAAACGGGGGGCAAAGACTCAGCAGGCGTCTCGCGCGGGCGAGCGCCTGGGCCCTCAGGGTCGATTGTAGTGCGCGATAAATCGCTGCAAGCCATGCGTGCGGGTCATCCCGGATATCGGAAACGCGCACTGCGCCCTATCCCCAGTAACCGGGTTGACCGTAGGTATGCTTGAGATAGTCGAGAAAGAGGCGCACACGCAGCGGCAGATGGCGGCGCTGCGGAAACACGGCGTGAATGCCGATGGGCGGCGCGGCGAATGCGTCGAGCACGCTCACGAGCCGGCCCGCCGCGATGTCCTCGCCGACTTCCCACCACGAGCGCCATGCCAGACCGTGGCCCGCGAGACACCACTCATGCAGCACGGCACCGTCCGAGCATTCCATCGTGCCCGCCACGCGGATCGACACCACTTTGCCGTCCTGCTGGAACGCCCAGCCGCGCTGCTGGTTCAGGCTCGCGCCGAAAGCGAGACAGTTATGGCGCGCGAGGTCGGCGGGCGTTTCGGGCTCGCCGCGGCGCGACAGATACGCGGGCGCCGCCACGCACACGCGGCGGTTCTCGCCGAGCTTGAGCGACACGAGAGACGAATCGGGCAATTCGCCGAGGCGCACGGCGCAGTCGAAGCCTTCGTTGACGAGATCGACGAGCCGGTCCGAAAGATCGAGCGCGATGCTCACGTCCGGATGCGCAGCCGTGAAATCGGGCACGAGCGGCGCGACATGGCGACGCCCAAAACCAGCCGGCGCGGACACGCGCAGGTGCCCGCTCGCCTTCACGCCGCCCTCGGACACACTCGCCTCGGCGTTCTGCATGTCGTGAATGATGCGCTGGCAGTCCTCGAGAAACGCCGATCCTTCGAACGTGAGCGTAATGCGCCGCGTGGTGCGCACGAGCAGTTTCACGCCGAGGCGCTCTTCCAGCGCATCGATGCGCCGGCCGATGATGGCGGGCGCCACGCCCTCGGCCTGGGCGGCGGCGGAAAGGCTGCCCTTGGCGGCCACGGTGGCGAAAGTCTCGATCTGTTTGAAGCGGTCCATCGGTGGATGCTGCGCGCACTGGGCGACAGAAACAGTGGAAAAGAGAACGCAGGTCGACAGATTAGGTGGGTAAAAGTAAAAGATCAAGTGATCAATCCCGCCTTTTTCAGTGATACGACTCATGAATACAATCGACCTCGACCTCTGAAGATGGAGTGCAAGGCTATGTCGGCCACAACGACACCCTCAACGACACGATTTCCCAAGGCAGTTGTTTTCGACGCGTACGGCACGCTTTTCGACGTGCATTCGGTCGTCGCTGCCGCCGAGCAGATGTTCCCCGGCCAGGGCGAGGCGCTCTCGCAGCTGTGGCGCCTGAAGCAGATCGAGTACACGCAGTTGCGCACGCTCTCCGACCCGGCCGGCGCGCGCTATCGCCCGTTCTGGGACATCACGCTCGACGCCCTGCGCTACGCCGCGCGCCGCCTGAACCTGTCGCTCACGGGCGCGGGCGAAAAGCGCCTCATGGACGAATACGCCTGCCTGTCGGCTTTCCCCGACGTGCTGCCCGTGCTGCGCCGCCTGCGTGAGCCACGCGAAGACGGCACGCGCATGGGCCTGGCGATCCTCTCGAATGGCAACCCGCAGATGCTCGACATCGCGGTGAAGAGCGCCGGCATGAGCGGCCTCTTCGACCACGTGCTGTCGGTCGATGCCGTGCGCGCCTACAAGCCGGCCGCCGCCGCGTATTCGCTCGGCTCGGCCGCCTTCGACGCCGCGCCACGCGACCTCGTGTTCGTGTCGTCGAACGGCTGGGACGCCGCGGGCGCCGGCTGGTTCGGCTACACCACGTTCTGGATCAATCGCCAGCGCTTGCCCGCCGAAGAGCTCGGCGTGGCGCCGCATGGCACCGGCAGCGGCATGACAGAACTCGCCGCCTTTCTCGAAACCGCTGCGCCCGAGCGGCAAAGCCGCCCTCGCCCCAGCCCGGGCGCGTGACGGACACGCCGCTCGCCGCAGCCACAACAACCACACATTCACAATCTGACCGACCAAGGAGCAAGCAAATGGCGAACACGTTGCAACTGCCGCAAGGCATGCAGATCACGGCTGACATCCGGCCCGGCTTCGAAACGATCCTCACGCCCGAAGCGCTCGAACTCGTCGCGAAGCTGCACCGCGCATTCGAGCCGCGCCGCCAGGAACTGCTGAAGGCACGCGTTGAGCGCACCAAGCGCCTCGACGCCGGCGAGCGCCCCGACTTTCTTGCCGACACGAAATCGATCCGCGAAGGCGACTGGAAGATCGCGGCGCTGCCGAAGGATCTCGAATGCCGCCGCGTGGAAATCACGGGCCCGGTCGAACGCAAGATGATCATCAACGCGCTGAACTCGGGCGCGGACTCGTACATGACTGACTTCGAGGACTCGAACGCGCCGAACTGGGAAAACCAGATCGTCGGCCAGCTCAACCTGAAGGACGCAGTGCGCCGCACGATTTCGCTCGAACAGAACGGCAAGACCTACCAGCTCAACGACAAGACCGCCACGCTGATCGTGCGTCCGCGCGGCTGGCACCTCGACGAGAAGCACGTGACGGTGGACGGTCAGCGTGTGTCGGGCGGCATCTTCGACTTCGCGCTCTATCTCTTCCACAACGCGAAGGAACTGATTTCGCGCGGCAGCGGCCCGTACTTCTATCTGCCGAAGATGGAAAGCCACCTCGAAGCGCGTCTGTGGAACGACATCTTCGTCGCGGCGCAGGAAGGCGTCGGCATCCCGCGCGGCACGATCCGCGCGACGGTGCTGGTCGAGACGATCCTCGCCGCGTTCGAGATGGACGAGATCCTCTATGAACTGCGCGAGCACAGCTCGGGGCTGAACGCCGGCCGCTGGGACTACATCTTCTCGGCGATCAAGAAGTTCAAGAACGACAAGGACTTCTGTCTTGCCGACCGCGCGCAGATCACGATGACCGTGCCGTTCATGCGCGCCTACGCGCTCGAACTGCTCAAGACCTGCCATAAGCGCAACGCACCGGCGATCGGCGGCATGAGCGCACTCATCCCGATCAAGAACGACGCAGCCGCCAACGACAAGGCCATGGGCGGCGTGCGTTCGGACAAGGCGCGTGACGCGACCGATGGCTACGACGGCGGCTGGGTTGCGCACCCGGGCCTCGTGCCCATCGCGATGGAAGAGTTCGTGAAGGTGCTCGGCGACAAGCCGAACCAGATCGGCAAGCAGCGCGCGGACGTGAACGTCACGGGCAAGGATCTGCTCGACTTCCGTCCGGAAGCGCCGATCACCGAGACGGGCCTGCGCAACAACATCAACGTGGGCATCCACTACCTCGGCTCGTGGCTCGCGGGCAATGGCTGCGTGCCGATCCACAACCTGATGGAAGACGCCGCGACCGCCGAAATCTCGCGCTCGCAGGTGTGGCAGTGGATCCGCTCGCCCAAGGGCAAGCTCGAAGACGGCCGCAAGGTCACGGCCGAACTCGTGCGCGAACTGATCCCGCAGGAGCTGGACAAGGTGAAGGCGTCGGTCGGCGGCGACACGAAGCCGTACGAGCGCGCCGCGCAGATCTTCGAGCAAATGTCGACGTCGGAAAACTTCGTCGAGTTCCTGACGCTGCCGCTGTACGAAGAGATCTAATCGTTCGGTACGTCTAACGAATCGCCGACGAATAAGGCCCGGCGGGTGTGAGCCCGCCGGGCCTTGGTGTTTTCACGCGCCGCGTCTTGAGTTGTCAGCGCCCGCGCCGATGCGCGACCCAGTCGCCGCCTGCGATCTCGGGGCGTCCGGCAATGGCGGCCGACGCGACCGGATAGTAGAGGCAAGCGATGCGTTCGCCCTGCACCTCGATATCCACTTCCTGCGAAACGAACAGGTTGTCGACGCCCGGATACACCTGCTCGATTTCGTCGAGCACGGCGAGGAGCGCGTCGTCGATCTCGTAGACGTCGCCGACGACCGTCGATTGCGCATTCGCCGATCCGGCCACCATCCCGGGATAACTGCCGAAGTCGAAGAGCCGGCCGGCGAGCGTGGCGAGACCGAGGTGACGCGGGCGCGCGATCGCGTTGCGATCGGCCGCGAGGTTGATGTCGTTGATCTCGCCCGCGCGCAGCGTGCCGTAGACGAACACGTATTTCATGGCTTTTCTCTCCTTCAGGGCGGCTCGCGCCACACGAGCATGCTGTCGATTCGTCCACATTATGCCCGGCCACGAATGGCGTGCGGTCAAGGCCCTCGAGCGCGAGACGTCTACAATGGGCGCACTAGTCGCCAAACCCGTCGCCCTGCCCGTCATGCCCGAGGATCTGCCCCGCTTCGCATCCAGCGATGCACGCAACGATGCGCTGCCGCGCGCCGAACTCGTCGATATCCCGCCCGAGTTCGCGCCGACGCCCACGCATCCGATCCGCGTACGCTCGCGTCCCATGCCGTCGGGTGTGTGCATCGCGCAGCACACGCATGCGTGGGCGCAGCTTGCCTACTCGTCGCGCGGCGTGCTGCGTATGGCGACGCCCGGCACGACGTGGATGGTGCCGCCCTCGCGCGCGATCTGGGTGCCGCCTCACATCACACACGAAGTGGCGATCGTCGAGGACGCGTTCCTGCGCACGCTCTACGTAGACGAATCGGTGATTCCGCCCGGCCTCGACGCGTGTCGCGTGGTCGAAGTCTCAGGCCTGCTGCGCGAGACGATCGCAGCACTCGACGAGCGCGGCATTCCCACCGCGCGTGAGCGCCTGCTCGGCGCGCTGGCGCTCGACGAGATCACGCGCTCGGCGCCGCTGCCGCTCGCCGTGCCGATGCCCGAGGAAAAGCGCCTGCGCGCGTTATGCGAAGCGCTGATCGCCGATCCGGCGGGACCCGGTTCGCTCGAATACTGGGCCGCACACGTGGGCGCGAGCACGCGCACGATCGCGCGGCTCTTCCGGCAGGAACTGGGGGTGAGCTTTTCGCAGTGGCGCCAGCAGGCGATTCTCGCGCGCGCGATCCCGCTGCTCAATCAGGGACGCCCGATGGCCGTCGTGGCGCAGGAACTCGGCTACCGGAGCCAGAGTGCGTTTTCGGCGATGTTTCGCCGCGCCTTCGGCGAGAGCCCGCGCGCCTTCATCGCGCGCGGCACGGGTGACCGCGATGCGGACGAACCGGAAGATTCCGTGGCCGCCGGGCGCGACGACGACACGCGTTAAGTGGGAAAGCGGCCAGGCTCAGACGAGCCGCGTCATATGGCGAATCGAGCCCAGGCGCGCAAGCCTCGGACCCGCCACGCGATAACCCATGCGCAAGTAAAGTCGCGCGGCCGGATTGTCGACGAACACGCGCAGTTGCAGCTCGCTCAGGCCGCGCTCGCGGGCCCACTGGTGCGAGATATCGAGCAGGAACGTGCCGGCGCCATTGCCGCGATACCCCTGGGCGATCTGCACATCGCGAATGTGCAGCGAGTCGCCCTCCTGCGTCACGCGCAGCACGCCAATCGCCTCGCCATCGAGTTCGAGAATGAAGTTCTCCGACTCGCGATAGCTCGCCAGAAAGAGATCGCCGCGCCAGACGAGGTGATGCCGCAGATAGTAGCCACCCATGTTATTGCGCGTGAGCGTCTCCGCGAACTCGAAATCGTCCATGGTGGCGCGGCGCAGCTGAAACGGCGACGGGATGTCGTTCGGTGCGAACATGTCGGCAAGCGAGGAAACCAGGTTTCGACAACGCTACGATAACGCGCGGCCGCCGGCAATCGCAGATTGTCCGTACGGCAAACGAAATGAAGGATGGGGATGGAAGCGTGAGAAACGTCTGTGGAAAAAGAAAAAGCCCGTTGGACGTATCCAACGGGCTTCGTTCTGGCGGAGCGGACGGGACTCGAACCCGCGACCCCCGGCGTGACAGGCCGGTATTCTAACCGACTGAACTACCGCTCCAGCTTGCTGCTCACCGGCGGGCGTCGGTCGATTCCCGCTGGCGGCGTCGCCGCATGACTCTTTGGCGCCGCATTTTGATTTGGCGTCCCCTAGGGGATTCGAACCCCTGTACTCACCGTGAAAGGGTGATGTCCTAGGCCTCTAGACGAAGGGGACAACACGGGTATAAGCGCAGGCTTACACCTTTGAACTGCAGCGGTTCGCCATTGCCGAAGCAACGACGGAACAGCTTTGAAACTGGCGGAGCGGACGGGACTCGAACCCGCGACCCCCGGCGTGACAGGCCGGTATTCTAACCGACTGAACTACCGCTCCAGCTTACTGCTCACACCGGCGGGCGTCGGTCGATTCCCGCTGGCGGCGTCGCCACACTGCTCGCTCGCAGTGCTACTTCTTTGGCGCCGCATTTTGATTTGGCGTCCCCTAGGGGATTCGAACCCCTGTACTCACCGTGAAAGGGTGATGTCCTAGGCCTCTAGACGAAGGGGACAACACGGGCTTTCGCCTGTAATCGTCACTTTAACTAAAAAGCCCGCTCACAGTTTCTGAACGGGCTCGATCTGGCGGAGCGGACGGGACTCGAACCCGCGACCCCCGGCGTGACAGGCCGGTATTCTAACCGACTGAACTACCGCTCCAGTTCGACACAGTCAGATGGATGTCGGTTGATTTCCACCTGATGCTACGCCAATCTCATTGACGACGCTCATGTCTGGCGTCCCCTAGGGGATTCGAACCCCTGTACTCACCGTGAAAGGGTGATGTCCTAGGCCTCTAGACGAAGGGGACATGATCTTTTCAGATAATGCCTTTACCACACTCTACTGCTTACTGCATGTTCTGTTGGTGGAGGTAAGCGGGATCGAACCGCTGACCTCTTGCATGCCATGCAAGCGCTCTCCCAGCTGAGCTATACCCCCTTGCAGAACAGAAGCGAGATTTTAAACATCAATTTCGCTTTCGTCAAGAGCTTTTGAATCGTTTTTTGAAGCGCTTCGAGGTTTCCTTGAAACATCGTTGCCCGATTCTGCGGCTCTTTGCGTGAGATTTGCTGCTTATTTGCCGCTTGTTTGCGACTCTCTCGCGCTCCGTATTCAACGGAGCCCGAATACTACAAGAACTGCCGCCCGGGCGCTAGGGTCCGGGCGAATATTCTTCAAAATTTTTACTTTGCAGCCGAAATGCCCTTCTCGAGGCGGCTCACCACCGCATCGCGGCCGAACAGCACGAGCACCGCATCGACCGAAGGCGTATGCGTCGTCCCTGCCACGAGCAGGCGGGCCGGCATCGCGAGCTGGGGCATCTTGAGCTTGTGTGTGGCGAGCGTCGCCTTCAGCGCTGCCGAGACGCCCTCCTTCGTCCACTCCGCGCCCTTGAGCGCGACGACGAGATCGGCGAGCGCGGGGCGTACGGCTTCCGTGATGTGCTGTGCGAGCGCTTCGGCTTCCGGCTGCGGCTCGCGGTAGAACATCATCGCGCTCTCGGCGATCTCCTTGATCGTGTTCGCACGGTCCTTGAAAAGCGCGACCACGCCTTCGAGCGACGGCCCCTTGGCGAGCGCCGCCTCGTCCACGCCGAGGGCAGCGAAGAACGGCTTCGAGAGCTCGGCGAGGCGCACGTTGTCCACTTCCTTCAGGTAGTGGTTGTTGAGCCAGTTGAGCTTGTTGTGGTCGTATTGCGCGGGCGACTTGCCGAGATGCTCGAGATCGAACCACTCCACGAACTGCTCGCACGTGAACACTTCGGCGTCGCCGTGCGACCAACCCAGACGTGCGAGATAGTTGAGGACCGCTTCCGGCAGATAGCCCGCATCGCGATAACCCATCACGCTCATCGCGCCGTGGCGCTTGCTCATCTTTTCGCCCTGCTCGTTGAGCACGGTAGGCAGGTGCGCGTAGACCGGCGGCTCGCCGCCGAGCGCGCGCAGGATGTTGATCTGGCGCGGCGTGTTGTTCACGTGATCGTCGCCGCGAATCACGTGCGTGATCTTCATGTCGAGATCGTCCACGACCACGCAGAAGTTGTAGGTCGGCGTGCCGTCCGGGCGCGCGATCACGAGGTCGTCGAGCTCTTCGTTCGAGATCTCCACGCGGCCCTTGACGGCGTCGTCCCATGCCACCACGCCCGTGAGCGGGTTGCGAAAGCGCAGCACCGGCTGCACCCCCGCCGGCGGCGTGGGCAGCACCTTGCCCGGCTCCGGGCGCCACGTGCCGTCGTAGCGCGGCTTCTCGCCGGCCGCGCGCTGACGCTCGCGCAGCGCGTCGAGCTCTTCGGTCGACATGTAGCACGGATACACGAGGCCCTGCTCCTGCATCTGCCTGAGCACTTCGCGATAACGGTCCATGCGCTGCATCTGGTAGAACGGACCTTCGTCGAAATTCAGGCCGAGCCATTCCATGCCTTCGAGGATCGCGTCGACCGATTCCGACGTCGAACGCTCGAGATCGGTATCTTCGATCCGCAGCACGAAGACGCCCTTGTTGTGGCGCGCGAACGCCCACGGGTAGAGCGCGGAACGGATATTGCCGAGATGGATGAAGCCGGTCGGGCTCGGCGCGAAGCGGGTACGGACGACAGAGGTAGTCATGGGCGATTACTCGAAGACGATGCCATCCGGAGCGCGGCGCTGGCAACAAAAGCAGCGACGGCGGCGGACGGCCGGGGTTCGCGGCGCGTTCGGCCCGCGCGGCTAGCGCGGGAGCGCCGGGGGCGCGCGCAGCCTCGCGCACACGAACGGGAATCCGGAAAATTAGAGACGGGATTATACCCGCCATGCACCGCTTCGGCCTGGGGGGCGAGGCCCGGGGTGTGCGTCCGGGCGCCCGTTTCTCTCATGCAAACGTGCATGCGCTCGCAAACCGTCGAGCGCGTTGTCATCTGGCGTCACATCGCGTTACATGCACGCCTGCTAAACCGGCCGCGCTTTGCCTTATGATGTCGGCGCGCCGCCACCACGATGCGGCGTCGCGCGCGCAAACACAGATACTCGGCCGCCCGCGCGAGCAGACCGGGGTACCGCGTCGTTCCTTGCCGGACACGCACGCGGACCGCATGGAGAACCTTCTTGAAGCAGTCATCGCCCTCATTGAGCCGCCGGCACTTTTCGCTTGCGGCCGCCTCCTCCGTCCTGGCCGCCTGCACGACCGCGGGCACGCAAACCGCCAGTGTCCCGCCGCCCGTCACCACCGCGCCCCCGCCGCCCGTCGCCAGGCCGCAGCGCCCGGTTCGCGTGGGCCTCGCGCTCGGCGGCGGCGCGGCGCGTGGCTTTGCGCATATCGGCGTGATCAAGGCGCTCGAGGCGCGCAACGTGCAAGTCGACTTCGTGGTCGGCACGAGCGCGGGCTCAGTCGTCGCGGCGCTCTACGCCTCGGGCATGAACGGTTTCGCGCTCAACAAGCTCGCCCTGACGATGGACGAAGCCTCGATCAGCGACTGGGCGATGCCGTTTCGCACGCGCGGTCTCCTGCAGGGCGTGGCGCTCCAGAACTATCTGAACACCACGCTGCACGACCGGCCCATCGAGAAGATGGCGAAGCCGCTCGGCGTCGTCTCGACCGACCTGCGCACGGGCCAGCCTATCCTGTTCCAGCGCGGCAACACGGGCATTGCCGTGCGCGCATCGTGCAGCATTCCGTCGATTTTCGAGCCGGTGAAGATTGCGGGCCACGAATACGTGGACGGCGGCCTCGTGAGCCCGGTGCCGGCCTCGTTCGCACGCAAGATGGGCGCCGACTTCGTGATCGCCGTGGACATCTCGGCGCGCCCTGAAACGGCCTCGACGCTGAGCCAGTTCGACGTGCTGATGCAGACCTTCACGATCATGGGCCAGACGATCAAGTCCTACGAACTCGACAAGTATGCCGACATCGTGATCCGCCCGAATCTCAACGCGATGTCGTCCAGCGACTTCACTCAGCGCAACGCGGCGATTCTCGCGGGCGAGGAAGCGGCGGCGCGCATCATGCCGGAACTCGAGCGCAAGCTCGCTGCAGCGCGCCTGACGGCCTGATCGCTTGACCTGAGCGCCCCTTCAGCGGGCGCACGGGCGCAAAAAACGCAAAAGCCTGCTTCGCAAGAAGCAGGCTTTTTGTTCGCTACAAAACCCCGATCAGTTGCCGCCGTTGCCCTCGAACTGCGCGCTCACGCGCTTGAGGTTTTGCTGCTGATCCGCCGTGAACGACGTCTCGATGCGGCGTGCACCGGTGAAGCGCTTTTCCCAGTATCCGTCGTCGAGGTCGTCAACGCGGATCGTGCTGCCGGTAGACGGCGAATGCACGAACTTGTTGTCGCCGATGTAGATGCCGACGTGGGAGAACGTGCGGCGCATCGTGTTGAAGAACACGAGGTCGCCCGGCTTCAGGTTGCTCATGCTGACCTTCTCGCCCACGCGGCTCATTTCCTCGGCGCGGCGCGGCAGCGACATGCCGAGCGTGTCCTGGAACACGTAGCGCACGAAGCCGCTGCAGTCGAGGCCGGAGTCGGGCGTGTTGCCGCCCCAGCGGTAACGCACACCAATCATGTTAAGTGCGCCGACAACGACGTCGCCGGCTTTGCCGGCCATGCCGGACAGGAACGCCTTGGCGCCGCCTTCGGTCGGGGCCGGAGCCGCCGCCGGGGTCGCCTGGTTGGCATTCTGGAGGGCGTTCTGAACTGCTGGGATGGACTGCGGATTCGCCGAATTGCTCGGCGAAAATGAGGCATTCTGGCTAAAGCTGCTTACTTCGTCGGCGAACGCGCCGGGAGCTGCGGCCATCAGTACGCCGATGAACATCCCGGCGACGACGCGCGTGCAAGCCTGGGTCAAGTATCGGTGCTGCATTGGTCGGTAGAAATTGCCCGTAAATCAGGGAGTTAGTGGAAAAGTTTGGACGATACTAGCCAGTAAGTATTTGTGTGTCAAAACAAATAGAAAAATTCAATCGCGACATTCACCTCATTGGTGAATTTCACCGAAATTCGCTCTAAAGTTCCGCCAAAGCCTAGCGATCGAATGCAGCTTTCAACAATTTTCGGGTGTAAGGATGGGCAGGTCTGTCGAAGATATTCGCGACCTCTCCCGACTCGACGATCGCCCCGTCCTGCATCACCACCACCCGGTGCGCCATTGCGCCGATCACCGCCAGGTCGTGGCTGATGAATACGTAGCCCAGGTTGTACTTGTGTTGCAAATCCGTCAACAATCTCAACACCTGTTGCTGGATTGACACGTCGAGCGCGCTGGTCGGTTCGTCGAGCACGATCACGCGAGGCTCCAGCACCAGCGTGCGCGCGATGGCGATACGCTGGCGCTGGCCCCCCGAAAACTCGTGCGGGTACCGGTGCAAAGCGGTGCGATCGAGGCCCACTTCGCGCAGCACGCCGACAACGCGCTTGCGCCGCTCCTCGATAGAAAGATCGGGCCGATGCAGCGCGAGCCCCTCCCCCACGATGCGCTCGATGGTTTGACGCGGAGAAAGCGAACTGAACGGGTCCTGAAAGACAACCTGCAGATGCGAGCGCAACGACAGCCTGTCGCGGCCCGTGCAGCTCGCGATGGGCCGCCCCTGGAACTCGACGATACCGCCCGCCGTTCGCTGCAGCCCCAACATCGCCATCGCAAGCGTCGTTTTTCCCGATCCGGACTCGCCGACGATGCCAAGCGTCTCACCCTGGCGCACCGCAAGGTTCGCGTCGTTCACGGCGCGATAACGCCCCTTTTGCCACCAGCCGCGAAAACCCGGCAACTTCGTTGCGAAGTCGACGATCACGTCCTTCGCCTGCAGGAGAACCGGCGCGATCGGCAGGACGGGCAGCACGTGGCGCTCGGGACGGCTCGCGATGAGCCGTTGCGTGTACGGATGTTGCGGCGCCTCGAAAATCTGCTCGACGCTGCCCGACTCCACGAGCCTGCCCTTCTCCATCACGGCCACGCGCTGCGCGAAGCGGCGCACGAGGTTCAGGTCGTGCGTGATGAGCAAGACCGACATGCCGCGCCGTGCCGCCTCCTCGCGCTGCAGCTCGAGCAGCAGATCGACGATCTGGCCGCGGATCGTCACGTCGAGCGCCGTGGTCGGCTCGTCGGCGAGCAACAGACGCGGACGGCACGCGAGCGCCATCGCGATCATCACGCGCTGGCGCTGGCCGCCCGAGAGCTGATGCGGATAACTCGACACGCGCCGCCGCGCCTCGGTAATGCCCGTGCGCTCGAGCAGTCCCACCGCCTGCTCGTAGGCCGCTTTCTTCGAGACGCCGTCGTGCAGCACGATGGTTTCCGCGATCTGTTCGCCGATCGTGTAGAGCGGATTGAGCGCCGTCATCGGTTCCTGGAAGATCATCGCGACGTCGTTGCCGCGCAGACCGCGCATCGCGCGTTCGCTCTTCGCGAGCAGATCGTCACCGTCGAGGCGGATGCTTCCACTGATCTGCGCGTCCTGCAGCAGGCGCAGTACCGCGAGCGCGGTGACGGTCTTGCCCGAGCCCGACTCGCCGACGAGCGCCACGCGCTCGCCGCGCCCGATCGCGAGCGTGACATCATCGACGGCGAGCGTCTCGTCGAAGCGCACGCTCAGGTGCTCGATCGAGAGGAGCGGCGCGGCGGCGTCCTGAGGCACGGCGCTCACTGGTTGCCTCCGGCCTTCATGGCGTCGGAAATACGCGTATCGAGCGCGTTGCGTAGCGCGTCGCCGATGAACGTGAGCAGCAGCAGCGTCGCCACGAGGACACCGAAAGTCGAGAGCGCGATCCACCATGCGTCGAGATTGCGCTTGCCCTGTGCGAGCAACTCGCCGAGGCTCGGCGTGGGTGCGGGCACGCCAAGGCCCAGGAAGTCGAGACTCGTGAGTGCGAGAATCGCGCCGCTCATGCGAAACGGCAGGAACGTGATGACGGGCGTGAGGCTGTTGGGCAGCACGTGATGCCAGATGATCTGCCAGTTCGACAGGCCCATTGCGCGCGCGGCGAGCACATAGTCCTGGTTGCGGTTGCGCAGGAATTCCGCGCGCACATAGTCGGACAAACCGATCCAGCCGAACAGCGAAAGCAGCACGATCAGCAGCACGAAGCCCGGCTCGAAGATCGCCGCGAAAATGATCAGCAGATAAAGCTCGGGTAGCGAACTCCAGATCTCGATGAGACGCTGTCCGAAGATATCG
Organism: Paraburkholderia sp. BR10872; assembly: GCF_040965835.1. Classification (NCBI taxonomy): domain Bacteria; kingdom Pseudomonadati; phylum Pseudomonadota; class Betaproteobacteria; order Burkholderiales; family Burkholderiaceae; genus Paraburkholderia; species Paraburkholderia sp. BR10872. The sequence goes on along the minus strand of NZ_JBFRCN010000020.1, from coordinate 97,399 downwards.
ACCTTGCCGCCGAAGTACCCTTGCACCGCGCCCGCCAGCACGCCGAGCAGCGTGCCGATGGCAGTCAGCACGAGCGCGAACTCAACCGACACGCGAAAGCCGTACAGCAAGCGGGCGAACAGGTCGCGGCCGCTCTCGTCGGTGCCGAGCCAGTTCTGGCGCGACGGCGGCGCGGGGTTCGGCACTTTCGCGAAGTAGTTGAGTGTGTCGTAGTAGTAAGGATTCGGCGGATAGATCGCGAAGTTGCCCGGCGCGTCGAAGCGGTGGCGAATGTACGGATCGAGGTAGTCGGCAGGCGTCGGGAAATCGCCGCCGAACGCGGTTTCCGGATAGTCCTTGAACAGCGGGAAATACAGGTGCCCGTCGTAGCGCACGACAAGCGGCTTGTCGTTGCACCAGAGCGGACCCGCGAGACTCGCCGCAAACGCGACAAGAAACACGATCAGGCTCCAGTAGCCCAGGCGCTGCTGCTTGAAGCGCAGCCACACGCGACGGGCGGGCGTGGGCGACTTGAGGGCGCGCACGCTCTCGGTACGCAGTTCGGGTTCAGCGCCAGCGCGGACTCGGTTCAACTCAGCGCTCCAGTTGTTCGAATTGGATGCGGGGATCGACCCACACGTAGCACAGATCGGAAATCAGTTTGGTTAGCAGTCCGATCAACGTGAAGAGGTACAGCGTGCCGAGCACGACCGGATAGTCGCGCCGCACGACGGATTCGTACGAAAGCAGGCCGAGCCCGTCGAGCGAGAAAAGCGTTTCGATCAGCAGGCTGCCGGTGAAGAACGCGCCGATGAACGCCGCCGGGAACCCCACCACGAGCGGCAGAAGCGCGTTGCGAAAGACGTGCTTCCAGAGCACGGTGCGCTCCGAGAGCCCTTTCGCGCGCGCGGTCAGCACGTATTGGCGGCGAATCTCTTCGAGAAAGGCGTTCTTGGTCAGCATGGTCGTGACGGCGAAACTGCCCACGACCGACGCCGTCACGGGCAGCGTGATGTGCCAGAGATAGTCGAGAATCTTGCCACCGAGTGAGAGAGTGTCCCAGTTGTCAGACGTGAGATTGCGCAGCGGGAAAAGCTGCAGGAACGAGCCGCCGCCGAACAGCACGAGCAGCAGCACGCCCAGCACGAAGCCCGGAATGGCGTAACCGACGAGCACGACGAGACTCGTCACGAGGTCGAACCGCGAGCCGTTGCGCACCGCCTTCGCGATGCCCAACGGCACCGATATCAGATAAGTGAGAAAGAAGGTCCAGAGGCCGATGCTGATCGACACCGGCAGCTTGGAAATGATCAGCGACCACACGCTCTGGTGATGGAAATAGCTCTGTCCGAGATCGAAGCGCGCAAAGCGCCCGAGCATCAGGAAATAGCGTTGCAGCGGCGGCTTGTCGAAGCCGTAAAGCTGCTTGAGCTGCGCGATCTGCTGCGCGTCCACGCCCGAATGCGCGCGCATGCCGAACGGCATGCCCTGCTCCGCGCCCCGCCGCAATTCGCGCACCGCCTGTTCGACGGGACCGCCCGGCACGAACTGGATCACGCCGAAGGTCAGCGTAAGCACGCCGAGCAGCGTCGGGATCATCAGCAGCAGGCGTTTGACGATGTAGCTCCACATGATTTCGATGCTTTCCGTCGTGTCCGTCGTTAATGACCCGTCGCCTGTGGCGCGGACTGCGGCTTGAACCACCACGTCGAGATGATCCAGTCGTTCGCGCCATAGTACAGCGGCAACTTCGCCGGATAGGCCAGCGTGTTCTTGAACGCCACCCGGTGCGTCGCGCTGTACCACTGCGGCACCACATAGTAGCCGTGCATCAGCACCCGGTCGAGCGCATGCGTGGCGTCGAGCAGTTGCTGGAGCGTCTGCGCCCGCGTGAGCGCCTTGAGGATCGCGTCGACGGCCGGCGACTTCAGGCCCAGCAGATTGCCCGAGCCCGGCTCGTCGGCGGCCTTGCTGCCGAAGCGATCGACCTGCTCCGCGCCCGGCACCTGGACGTCGGGGAACTTGATGGTCGTCATGTCGAAGTCGAAGGCGTCGAGCCGCTTCTGGTAGAGCGCGAAATCGACCGAGCGATAGTTCACCTGGATGCCAAGGCGCCTGAGCGCCTGCGTGTACTGCGCCATGATCGGCGCCCACTGCGCCGAAGCGCTCGTGTCGTCGAGCACCTCGAACGTGAACGGCTCGCCCTTCGCGTTGCGCAGCGCGCCGTCGCGATAGGTCCAGCCGGCTTCGGCGAGCAGCGCACGCGCCTTGAGCAGATTTGCTCGCAGCGAGCCCGGCGGGGTCGTATCGGGCTGCGAGGGCGGCGGCCCGAACACGGCGGGATCGAGCGACTTGCGCCACGGCTCGAGCAAGGCAAGTTCGCCAGGCGATGGCAGCCCCTTTGCCTGCAGCTGCGTGTTCGCGAACCAACTGTCGATGCGACGGTACTGGCTATAGAACAGCATGCGGTTGAGCCACGGGAAGTCGAGCGCGAGATCGAGGGCGCGGCGCACGCGCACGTCCTGGAACACGGGCCTGCGCAGATTCATGACGAAGCCCTGCATGCCGGTGCCGTTGTGCTGCGGGAACTCGCGCTTGATGAGCTCGCCGCTGTCGAAGCGCTTGCCGACATCGCGCCGCACCCAGTTGCGCGCGACGTATTCGACGAGCGCGTCGTACTCGCCCGCCTTGAAGGCCTCGAGGCGTGCCACGTCATCCGAATAGAGCTTGTAGGTAACACGCTCGAAGTTGTTGGTGCCCACGCGCACCGGCAGGTCCTTGCCCCAGTAGTTGGGGTCGAGCTTGTAGGTGATCGTGCGACCGTTCGAGTAGCGGTCGATCACATACGGGCCGCTGCCGATCGGCTGCTCGAACGCGAGCTGATCGAAGGCGACGCGGCTGCCGTCCGGGCGCAAGCCCCACTTGTGCGAGAACACCGGCATGCCGCCCGCGATGAGCGGCAGCTCGCGGTTGTTACTGCGGAACTCGAAGCGGATCGTCGCGGGATCGACCACCACCGCGCGCGTGATCTCGCTGAAATACGCCTGCATGGAGGGCGCGGCCTGGCGGCTCTTGAGCGTGTCGAGCGAGAACTTCACGTCTTCGGCAGTCACCGGGTCGCCGTTCGAGAAGCGCGCCTTCGGGTTGATGTGGAAGGTCACCGAAAGCGCGTCGGGCGCGATGCGGATGTCGTCGGCGAGCAAACCATAGGCCGAGGCCACTTCGTCGAGGCTCCCCGTCGTGAGGCTCTCCAACAGCATGCCGAGCCCCGGGGCCGCGTTGCCGCGTAGCGTGAACGGGTTGAACTTGTCGAAGCTCGTGAGGCGGTCGGGATTGGCGAGGACGAGCGTGCCGCCCTTGGGCGCATCCGGATTCACGTAGTCGAAGTGCGCGAATCCTTGCGGATATTTGGGCTCGCCATACTGCGCAATGGCGTAGACCGCGTGCGCGCTCGGCATGGCCAGCAGCCCGAATCCGAGCGCAAGACACATCGCCGCCAGCCTTTTGGCAAGTGCGAACCGAACCGCAGGAACGGTTGCCCCAAGCGCGCCGAGCGCCGTCCTGCCTCGCGTTCCTGTCGTCATAGATCGGTAATTGTCCGGGCTGCCTTGTCAGTTGTGAGAGAATTCTACCCAAACCACGCGGCGCCGCCCCACAGGCGCTGGCGCATTGACCTGATTTAGGAGAATTCATGGGCTTCCTCGCTGGCAAACGTATCCTGTTGACCGGCCTGCTGTCGAACCGTTCGATCGCGTACGGCATCGCGCAGGCATGCAAGCGCGAAGGCGCGGAACTGGCGTTCACGTACGTCGGCGACCGCTTCAAGGACCGTATCACCGAGTTCGCACAGGAATTTGGCAGCAACCTGGTGTTCCCTTGCGATGTGGCCGACGACGCGCAAATCGAAGCGCTCTTCACGGACCTCAAGCAACACTGGGATACGCTCGACGGCCTCGTCCACTCGATCGGCTTCGCGCCGCGCGAGGCGATCGCGGGTGACTTCCTCGACGGCATGACGCGCGAGAACTTCCGCATTGCGCACGACATTTCGGCATACAGCTTCCCCGCGCTTGCCAAGGCCGCCAAGCCGATGCTCGCCCAGAACGCTTCGCTGCTGACGCTGACCTATCTCGGCGCAGAGCGCGCGATCCCGAACTACAACACCATGGGCGTCGCGAAAGCCGCACTCGAAGCGAGCGTGCGTTATCTCGCGGTGGCGCTCGGTGCGCAAGGCGTGCGCGTGAACGGCATCTCCGCCGGCCCGATCAAGACGCTCGCGGCAAGCGGTATCAAGGGCTTCGGCAAGATCCTCGACTTCGTCGCACAGAACGCCCCGCTGCAGCGTAACGTGACCATCGAGCAGGTCGGCAATTCCGCCGCGTTCCTGCTCTCCGATCTGGCAGCCGGCGTGACCGCCGAGATCATGCACGTCGACTCCGGCTTCAACGCGGTGGTTGGCGGCATGGCCGGCCTCGAGTAAGCCTCTCTTCGCGTTGCGCGCGCATCGTTGCGCGCGCAACGGCAAGAATGCAAAAGCCGCCCACTGGGCGGCTTTTCTTTTGGCGTGGCGTTCGATGTGCCATGCGCGCCGTGTCACGCGCACCACGCCGGCAACGAGCCTCGCGGCTTAGTGCCAGTGTCCCGGAGGACCGCCGTGGTCGCGGTCGTAGTGGTCGCGGTCGTAGTGGCCGCGGCCCGGGCCGTCATAGCCGCCGTGGTGGCGATACCAGTCGTCGCGCCCCCAGTAGCGGCGGCCATCCCAGTAACGGTCACCGTGCCAGCCGATGACGATGGCCGGCGGCGCGGCATAAACAGGAGCCGGCTGATAGACGACCGGCGGCGGAGGCGGCGCGTAGACCGGTTGCGGAGCGACATAAACCGGGGCCGGAATACCGATGTTGACACCAACGCTCACGCCAGCCATAGCAACGCTCGATGCGCCGATAGCCACGCCCCCGAGCAGCATTGCAACAACACGTGGGAACTTCATGGACTCACCTTTCGGGTTTGATGTTTTGTTCAAGCCAATATAACGCACGGCTTTCGCCCGCGTATTTCAAACTTGTAATAACTGATGCACGAACCTGGCCTGCGTTCGATGTCGTTACGTCTCGTTACACTGGGCGGCGGATGGCCAACAGCGCCGGGCAGAATAGCATCGCTTGCGCCGGTGTGCAGGAGACTTCGCACGACTCGCGAACCCCAGTCCATTTATCGGCGCCTCAATGCAAAACCTTTGCGCTCCGGTGCGCCACCGCAATTTGCCTGGCATTCCTGACGATTCTCGCAGTGCTTCTTCCCTGCCTTCGAGCGACGACTTATTGCCTCCTCACATCGAGTAATTTGCGACCCAAAAAACAAAAACCCCGCAAGCCGAGACTTGCGGGGTTTCCACCGCCATTACTGGCGGAGACGGAGGGATTCGAACCCTCGATCCAGGTTTTGGCCCAGATGCTCCCTTAGCAGGGGAGTGCCTTCGACCTCTCGGCCACGTCTCCCAAAAACTTCGTTCGCGCCAGGGAGGCAGCGCAACGAAGCCAAGATAATAGCGGGTTAGCGCCTTCCGGTCAATTCATACGACGCTTTTTTGCAAAGTTTTTTCTGCAAGCGCACAACGAACCTCGGGCGCGGCATCGTGCATCGGAATCGAGCGGAAAAACCGCGTCACATCCTCGTCACACAACACAAACGCGGCGCAATGGCCGCGCAAACACGGCACGGTTTACGCGTGCTCGAGGTCGAACGCCTTGTGCAGCGCGCGCACTGCCAGCTCCATGTACTTCTCGTCGATCAGTACCGAAATCTTGATTTCCGAGGTCGAGATCATCTGGATGTTGATGCCCTCTTCCGAAAGCGTGCGGAACATCTTGCTCGCCACGCCCACGTGCGAACGCATGCCCACGCCGACCACCGAAACCTTCGACACCTTCGCGTCGCCGAGCACCTGCTCCGCGCTCACGTGACCCTTCACCTGGTTGTTCAGCACGTCGATGGCGCGCTGATAGTCGCCGCGCGGCACCGTGAACGTGAAGTCGGTCTTGCCGGCCACGCTCTGGTTCTGGATGATCATGTCGACGTCGATGTTAGCGTCCGCCACCGGGCCGAGGATCTGATACGCGATACCGGGCTTGTCGGGCACGCCCATCACGATGATGCGGGCCTCGTCGCGCTGGAACGCGATACCCGAGATGACTGCTTTTTCCATGGTCTCGTCTTCTTCAAAAGTAATCAGGGTGCCCGAGGACATCTCCTCGTCGAGGTTCATCATCGGGTCGGTCAGGCTCGAGAGCACACGCGTCTTCACCTGATACTTGCCCGCGAATTCCACCGAGCGGATCTGCAGCACTTTCGAGCCGAGGCTGGCCATTTCCAGCATCTCTTCGAACGTAATGCGGTCGAGACGGCGTGCGTCGTCGACCACACGCGGGTCGGTCGTGTAGACGCCGTCGACGTCCGTATAGATCAGGCATTCGTCGGCCTTCAGCGCCGCTGCGACTGCAACTGCCGACGTGTCCGAGCCGCCGCGCCCGAGCGTGGTGATGTGGCCTTCCGGGTCGATGCCCTGGAAGCCCGTGATCACGACCACCTTGCCTTCGTCGAGATCGGCCAGCACGCGCTCGCCGTCGATGTCGTTGATGCGGGCCTTGGTGAACGAGCTGTCGGTTTTGACCGGCACTTGCCAGCCGGTGTAGCTGATGGCGTCGACGCCTGCTTCCTGCAGGGCGATCGACAAAAGACCGACGCTCACCTGCTCACCGGTCGACGCAATCATGTCGAGCTCGCGCGGGCTGGGCTGCGGCGAAATTTCTTTCGCGAGACCGAGCAGACGATTGGTTTCGCCGGACATCGCCGAAGGCACGACGACCATCTTGTGGCCGGCCTTGTGCCATTTGGCGACGCGCTTGGCGACGTTCTTGATGCGCTCGACCGAGCCCATCGAGGTGCCGCCGTATTTGTGTACGATGAGTGCCATTGTCGTTCTGAACTGGAGATGTTACCGCGCTGGCGCACTGAAGAACCGGGCCGCCCGGACGCCCTGGGGCCACGGCGGCGGCTTCAGCGCGTGCAGCACGCGCGGGGTTTTGCCTCAGGGGCGCGAAGGCCGGCGCATCGTGTCGACGCGCGCTGGTGCCTTGCACTCGCGCCCTGCCCGCATGCCGCTACGACGTCCCTGCAACCGTCGGATACCGCTCGAAGGAAAAATCGCGCCTTCACGAGACACGCCGCTTTTGACGGCGTCCGTGAACGCGAAAAAGCGGGCTGGACAAACGACTTACACTACCCGATTGACGCCAAAATTACAAGACAGAACACGCTCGCAGAGGCCGAAAAAGGCTTGTGTGGCAAGGATTTGCGGGGGAACGATCGCGATACCAGTCGGCGAATTGATCGATGACGGCGACGCGACTTCAGGCGATCAGCACATCCTTGCGCCATTCGATGCGTCGCCAGGCCGCGTCAGGCTCGCCGGGCGTCGCGCCGAACGCCGACCGGTTCACGCCGATACGGGGCACGAACAGCAGCGTCTCGCCCACATAGAGCAACGGCACGTCGCGCTCCCATGCCGGCACGCCGCGCGTCTGGAACAGGTTCTTGAGCGTGCGGCTCACGTGCGCGGCTTCGTCGCGCAAGCGCTCGCCGCCGCTGCGCTCGCGCGCGACGAGCGGCGCGCTCGCGAGCACGTGCTCGGGAACGGCGTCGGCATCGTCGGGAGCGGCGGGCGCGAAAACGTAGGTCCCGAGCCATGACGGCAGCCGCCAGACTTCCTCGCCGCGCCAGTTCAACGACACGGGCGCGCGTGCATGAGCGGCGCCCTCGCCTGCGCGTTCGTCGCGCGCCCGCATGGCTTCCCACGAAACGATGCCGCGATACGCGCGCAAGCGATGTCCGGCGTGATCGACGCGCAACGCATGACCATTCGGGTCATCGCGCGCAACCTCGCGCAACTGCCGCAACAGATCCGCAAGCCGCGCGGTCGATGCCGCCGGCAGGCCAAGCGAGCGCATCCAGTAACGCAGCACATTGAGGGCGCGTGTATCGTCGAGCGCGAGCAGCGCGGCATGTGAAAGCGCGCGGTCGCCCTCGCGCCCGACGTCGCGCAAATCGATGCGCGCGAGATCGTCGAGCAGACGCTGCGAAGCAGCTGCATGCGCCGCCGTGCGCGCGAACGCATCGCGATAGCCAGGAAAATGAGCCGAGAGCGCCGGCATCACGTCGTGACGCAAGGCGTTGCGCGCGTAGCGCGTGTCGTCGTTCGATTCGTCGTCGATCCAGTGCAGGCCGTGCGCGCGCGCATAGCGCTCCAGTTGCATGCGCAACAGCGCGAGCAGTGGCCGCATGCGCGCCACGCCATTCGCGCTCGCACGTGCCGGCGCCATCGCCGCGAGCCCCGCGAGCCCGGCGCCGCGCAGCAACTGCAGCAGCACCGTCTCCGCCTGATCGTCCGCATGCTGCGCGAGCCAGAGCGCCTGCACGCCGTGCGCCGCGCACATCGCGTCGAGCGCGCGGTAGCGCGCGTCGCGGGCAGCCGCCTCGACGCCGGCCGCGTCGTCGCGCGCCAACTCTACGCGCCTCGCGTCGAACGTCACGCCGTACGCGCGCGCGGTTACCTCGCAATGGGCAAGCCATGCGTCGGCGTTCGGGCTCAGGCCGTGATGCACATGCAGTGCGACGAGACGCTGTGCGCCCGCCGCCCGCACCGCGGCGTCCAGCAGCACGGACGAGTCGAGCCCGCCGCTATACGCGATCGCGATGCGTGCGTCGTCGGCAAGCGTGGAAAGCACAACGCCGAGCGCATCGAGAACGATGCGCCCGGCGTCGGATTCGGGATGGTCGGTCACAGCACGACCGCAGACGTCGAGGAACGTTGACGTCGCGCGCCTTAGGCGCCCGGCGTCGTTTCCTTGAACTTGCCGTAGGCCATCAGGCGCTCGAAACGGCGCTGCTTCAGATCGGCGATGCTCATACCCTGGAACTGGCGCAGCGAGTCGGCGAGCGCGCGGCGCAGCAGCGCGGCCATGCCCTTCGGGTCGCGATGCGCGCCGCCGAGCGGCTCGTTCACGATCTTGTCGATGAGGCCCAGCGCCTTGAGACGGTGCGCCGTGAGGCCCAGCGCTTCCGCAGCTTCCGGCGCCTTCGCGGCACTCTTCCAGAGAATCGACGCGCAGCCTTCCGGCGAAATCACCGAGTAGGTCGAGAATTGCAGCATCATGACGGTATCGGCCACGGCCACAGCGAGCGCGCCGCCCGAACCGCCTTCGCCGATGATCGTCGTGATGATCGGCGTCTTGAGTTCGGCCATCACATAGAGATTGCGGCCAATGGCTTCCGACTGGCCGCGCTCTTCCGCGCCGATGCCCGGGTACGCGCCCGGCGTGTCGACGAACGTGAAGATGGGCAGGCCGAATTTTTCGGCGAGACGCATCAGGCGTTCGGCCTTGCGATAGCCTTCCGGGCGCGGCATGCCGAAGTTGCGCGCGGCGCGCTCCTTCGTGTCACGGCCCTTCTGGTGGCCGATCACCATGCAGGCCTGGCCATTGAAGCGCGCGAGGCCGCCGACGACGGAAAGGTCGTCCGCGAACGAGCGGTCGCCATGGAGTTCGTGAAAATCGGTAAAAAGCTCGTGCACGTAATCGAGCGTGTACGGACGCTGCGGATGACGCGCGATCTGCGAAACCTGCCACGGGCTCAGGTTCGCATAGAGGTCCTTCGTGAGTTGCTGGCTCTTCTTCGACAGCCGCTCGATTTCTTCCGAAATATCGACGGCCGAATCGTCCTGAACGAAGCGCAGTTCTTCGATCTTCGCTTCCAGTTCAGCGATCGGCTGTTCGAAATCCAGAAACGTGGTCTTCATGTGTGGGAATCCTTCACTTTGCGGCAGCGCGTATTCTAACCGCGCCAGCCCGCGCCGAAATCGGCTCAGAACTATCGATTTCTTCGATCGATAGCATTTTTCTCAGACGCTGACGACAGCCCCGGGCCTCACGACGGCTCGAGGCTGCGCCACATATACCAGGTCGCGACGGTACGCCACGGCTCCCAGTTGGCCGCGACTTCGCGCGCTTCGCTGCGCGTGACCGGCTCGCCACTGAAATAGTTGACGCTGATCGCGCGGATCAGGCCCAGATCGTCGAGCGGCAGCACATTCGGGCGTGCGAGATTGAAGATCAGGAACATCTCGGCGGTCCAGCGGCCAATGCCGCGAATCGCCGTGAGCTCGGCGATCACGTCTTCGTCGTCCATCGACGTCCACTTGCCGACGTGCAGCGCACCCGAGACGAAATGCTGCGCGAGATCGAGGATGTATTCCGTCTTGCGTTTCGAGAGGCCACACGCGGCGAGCTTCTCGTGACCGAGTTTCAGGAACTGCTGCGGCATGAGCTTCGGGCATGCGGCTTCCACACGCTGCCACAGCGCCTGCGCCGCCGCCGTCGAAATCTGCTGGCCGACCACCGAGCGTGCGAGCGTGACGAACGGATCGTCGCGGCTCAACAAATGCACGGGACCGAACTTCGGGATCAGCTTCTTGAGAATGCGGTCGCGCTTGACGAGGTCCGCGCACGCCTTGTCCCAATAGTCGGGACGCTGCACTTCGAATTCGAGATCGCCCAGCGCGTTCGCCGCGGGCTCCACGGCTTCGAGTGCCGCCGGACCATTGGAGAGCGCAGCCTCGATTGCCGCGCCGTCGAGCACTTCGTGCGAGCCGGACGCGCCGTTGGTTTTCCCGCGCGCCGTCTTCGCAGCCGGCCTTGTCGCTGCCTTGCCGCCCGCTCCATTGAGCGCACGCTTTGCACCTGCGGGTGCGCCCGCAGTTCCGCCCGTTAGCGACGCAGACCGCCTGGTCTGCGTCTTCGTGGCCGTTGCCATCCTGCCTCCTGCCTCGCGAATCGATCAGTGGAAACTGGACAGCCCGCTTACACGCGGCGCCACTCGGTCAACCCGCCCGGTTTGTCTTCGAGCGCGACACCGGCTTCGAGCAGTTCGGCCCGAATCCGGTCCGCCTCCGCATATTGCTTCGCCTGCTTGGCCGCCGTGCGCGCCGCGATCTTCGCTTCGATCGCTGCCACGTCGAGCGCGCCTGCATCTTGTGCGCCCGCGGCCTGTTGCAGGAACACGCGCGGCTCGCGCACGAGCAGCCCGATCACACGTGCGAGACGCTGCAACTGACGCGCGAGCATGGCGTCGCGCGTACGGTTCACCTCGCTCGCGAGTTCGAACAGCACGGCGATCGCCACCGGCGTGTTGAAATCGTCGTTCATTGCCGCACGAAAACGTTGCGCGTACGGCTCGTTCCAGTCAAGCTCGCCCGCGTCCGGCGTCACGTCTTTCAACGCCGTGTAAAGACGGGTGAGCGCGTTGCGCGCGTCGTCGAGATGCGCGTCGCTGTGATTCAGCGGCGAGCGGTAATGCGCGCGCGCCATGAAGAAGCGCACCACTTCGGCATCGTACTTCGCCAGCACTTCGCGGATCGTGAAGAAGTTGCCGAGCGACTTCGACATCTTCTCGTTGTCGATATTCACGAAGCCGTTATGCATCCACGTATTGACGAACGTCTTGCCGGTCGCGCCTTCGCTCTGCGCAATCTCGTTCTCATGGTGCGGAAACTGCAGGTCCTGACCGCCGCCGTGAATGTCGAAGTGCTCGCCGAGCAACGTGCAGCCCATCGCCGAGCATTCGATATGCCAGCCCGGACGCCCGCGTCCATATTTCGAATCCCAGCTCGTGTCGGCCGGCTCTTGCGGTTTTGCCTGTTTCCAGAGCACGAAGTCAAGCGGATCCTGCTTGGCATCGTTCGTCGCCACACGTTCGCCCGCGCGCAGGTCTTCGATCGACTTGCCGGAGAGCGCGCCATAGTTCGCGAACTTGCGCACCGCGTAGTTCACGTCGCCGTCCGCGCCCTGGTACGCGTAGCCGTTGCGCTCGAGCTTGCCGATCATGTCGAGCATCTGCGGAATGTACTGCGTCGCGCGCGGCTCGTGATCGGGACGCTCGATGCCGAGCGCGTCCGCGTCTTCGTGCAGCGCTGCGATGAAACGGTCGGTGAGCTGCTTGATCGTCTCGCCGTTTTCTACCGCACGACGAATGATCTTGTCGTCGATATCGGTAATGTTGCGCACATAGGTCACGTTGTAGCCGAGCGCGCGCAGCCAGCGTTGCACGATATCGAACACCACCATCACACGCGCATGCCCGACATGACAATAGTCGTACACCGTCATCCCGCAGACGTACATACGCACGACGCCGGGCTCGAGTGGCACGAAATTTTGCTTGTCACGCGCGAGCGTGTTGTAGATGCGCAGTGATTCCATAAAGGCGATGGATACGTGGGTCGAAAGAATTCCGCGGCGGCGCCGACCGCAGCCAGCGGGTGATGCCCGCATTGCTCAGGCTGCTGTCTGTCGGCGACCGGACTGCAACCAGGTTGCTATCGGGGCGGAGACGACCACGAGTGGCGTTGGAAAGCCCGGCGACTCGCGCAGCGCGCCCGGAATACGAATGAAACGGGCGAGGGACAAAGCGCGCGACGAAACGCACAGACCTTTTGTTAGAATGGCTCGGAGTATAACACCGCGACCTCACCCTATGAAACCTTCCAGCGGCCGCGCGCCCCGTGCTGCGACCCTTGCCGCGTCGGCTCTCTCGAGCGTCGCGATCGTGCTGTGCAGTGTCAGCATCGCGCATGCCGCGCCTCCGGCGACCTCCGACGCCACGCCCGGCGCCGACGCCGCGATCAGCCAGCACGACTGGGCTGGCGCGCTCAGCCAGCTCGACGCGCGCATCAAGACGAACCCGCGCGACGTGCAGGCGAAGTTCAAGCGCGCGACCATTCTCGCGCGCCTGAACCGCGACGACGACGCGATCGAGGCGTTCACCGAACTCACGCAGCTCTACCCCGAATTGCCCGAGCCTTACAACAATCTCGCGGCGCTTTACGCGAAGCATGGCCGCTACGACGAGGCGCGCGTCGCGCTCGAAACCGCGGTGAAGGCGAACCCGTCGTACGGACTCGCGTGGGAAAATCTCGGCGACCTTTACCTGCGTCTGGCCGACGCGTCATACCGCCGCGCGCAAACGCTTGGCCATGCAAGCGGCACCACGCAGCAGCGCCAGGCCGACATCGCGAAGATCATCTCGCCGCCGCCAGTGCAAAAGAAGTCGGCCGCGGCAGCGGCAGAAAGCGCATCGGCAGCGAGCCCGTCGGCCATCGTGCCCGCGCTCAGCAACCCGGCGTACCAGTTCGGCGGCTCGACGGGATCGCTCGCGATGCCGCCTTTCGTGGCGCCGTCGAACTAACATCTGGCGCGCAGCGTGCGCGCCGCGACACGTTTTTCCCGCACTTCCGAGGATACTCATGAAATGGTTGATGTTGGCGCTCGGCAGCGCCGCCCTGATCGCGAACGCACCCGCCTTTGCACAAAACGGCCAGCCGGCCGCCGCGCATCCGCAAGTGCTCTTCAAGACCAGTGAAGGCGACATTCGCGTCGAGCTCTATCCGGAGAAGGCGCCGAAGACCGTCGACAATTTCCTGCAGTACGTGAAGGCTGGCCAGTACAACGGCACGATCTTTCATCGCGTCATTCGCGGCTTCATGATCCAGGGCGGCGGCTACACGCAAAGCTTCGTCGAGAAACCCACGCGCGCGCCGATCGCGCTCGAAAGCAGGAATGGCCTGAAGAACCTCACGGGCACGATCGCGATGGCGCGCACGAGCGACCCGAATTCGGCCACCGCCCAGTTCTTCATCAACACGGTGGATAACGCCGGCCTCGACTATCCGAACCCGGACGGCAACGGCTATGCCGTGTTCGGCAAGGTCACGCAAGGCATGGACGTCGTGAAGAAGATCGAAGCGGCGCCCACCACCTCGCGCGGCCCGATGTCCGATGTGCCGCAAAAGGAAATCGTGATCGAGTCGGCGACCGTCGTCGGCAAGTAAGCACGCCGGCAACACGCCAGTTAATCATCGACTAACCGGGCGGCAGCGCCGCCCTCACCCGTCGCACGTCGCGGCGCCGGCACACGCGTTGGGCAACACGCCCCGCCTCTTGCCGATGCAGCGACGTTCATTCCCCCCGCCACAGGCAAAGGATTCCATCATGGTCGAACTGCACACGAACCACGGCGTCATCAAGCTCGAACTGAACGCCGAGAAGGCCCCGAAGACGGTCGCCAACTTCCTCAACTATGTGAAGAGCGGCCACTATGACGGCACGGTGTTTCACCGCGTCATCGACGGGTTCATGATCCAGGGCGGCGGCTTCGACGCCGGCATGAAGCAAAAGCCGACCGAAGCGCCGATCGAAAACGAAGCGAACAACGGCCTGAAGAACGAGCGCGGCTCCATCGCCATGGCGCGCACCAACGACCCGCACTCGGCGTCGGCGCAGTTCTTCATCAACGTCGCCGACAACGACTTCCTGAACCACTCGTCGCCGACGCCGCAAGGCTGGGGCTACGCCGTATTCGGCAAGGTCGTGGAAGGCCTCGAAGTGGTCGACAAGATCAAGAAGGTCAAGACGGGCTCGAAGGGCTTCCATCAGGACGTGCCGGTCGACGACGTCGTGATCGAGAAGGCTGTCGTCGTCGAATAAGCTTCGTACCACTCTCACGCACACCCTTCATCGATGCTGCAGGAAAAGGCTTTACGACACGCTGCCGCGGGCGTGCCCGGCGAGGGCAAGCGCCCCCACGCGGCTCGTCCGTTTCTGTTCATTTCCGATGTGCATCTGAATGAAGGGATTCCGCGTACGGTCGCCGCGTTCGAGCGCTTCATCCGGGTCACGGCCGATCAGGCCGACTCGGTATTCATACTCGGCGACCTCTTCGAATACTGGATCGGTGACGACATGCTCACCGATCCGTTCCCCGCGCGCATGGCTGCGCTGATGCATACGCTCTCCGAGCGCGGCATCGCGCTCTACATCATGCACGGCAACCGCGACTTTCTGATGGGCAAGCGCTTCATGAAAGCCGCGGGCGCGATCTGGCTGCCCGACCCCATCGCGATCACCGCGTTCGGCACGCGCCTCGCACTCGCGCACGGCGACGCGATGTGCACCGACGATCACGGCTATCAGGTCTTCCGCAAGCTCGCGCGCAACCGGCTCGTGCAGCTGCTGTTTCTTGCCTGGCCGTTTCGCTGGCGGCGAGCGATCGCCGAGCGCGCGCGTCGCGCGAGCGAAAGCAAACGCAGCGGCCCGCGCCTGCCGAAGTACGACGTCACGGTCAAAGGCGTTGCGGCGCTCTTCAAGCGTGCGCGCGCGAACACCATCGTGCACGGCCACACGCACCGGCCGGCGCGCCACCAGGAGCCCGGCGGCACACGTTGGGTCTTGCCCGACTGGGATCTCGATCACGGCAAGCCGCGTGGCGGCTATCTGCGCGTGGATGCCGAAGGCTTCAGGGTCTTGCCGCTGGACTGAGGTGCGCCGCCTTTACTTTTAGCGCTTGCTCTTAGCGCCCTCCTGGCGCCACGTCTCAAACGCGCGCAGGCGCCTTCTCCTCTTCGCGGCTCGACGCTTCGGTTTGCGGGCCGACGCATTCGAGCCCCTCGGATAGACGCCGCAATTCGGCGAGCGCCGCATCGGCGCCATGGAGCGCCTCGAGTCGCGCGCCGAGACGCTCGAGCGCGACGACGATCGCATCGACGCGCTGCGTCTGCGTAGCCGCGTGGTCGATCAGGCCGTGAATCGCGAGCGAAACCGGGTCGTCGGCATTGGGCGTGATGCCATAGGCGCAAAAGCCCTCTCGCGCCGAGGCCGGTTTGGCCTGCACCGGCGCGGTCTTCGCGGGCGCGACGACGCGTGCGGGGTTGCCTACCGCCGTAGCCCCTTCCGGCACCGGCTTCACGACCACGGCGTTCGAGCCGATTTTCGCCCCGGCGCCCACCGTGAAGCCGCCGAGCACCTTTGCGCCCGCACCGACGATCACGCCCGGCCCCAGCGTCGGGTGGCGCTTCGCGCCGCGCGTGAGCGACGTGCCGCCGAGCGTCACGCCCTGGTAGATCGTGCAGTCGTCGCCGACCTCGGCCGTCTCGCCGATCACCACGCCCATGCCGTGATCGATGAACACGCGCCTGCCGACGGTCGCGCCCGGATGGATCTCGATGCCCGTCAGAAAACGCGCGATCTGCGAAATGTAGCGCGCGAGCCAGCGGCGCCTGGCGAGCCAGCACGCATGCGCGAAGCGATGCAGCACGAGCGCGTGCAGACCCGGATAACAGGTCAGGACCTCCCACGCGCTGCGGGCGGCGGGATCGCGCTCGCGGATCGTGGCAATGTCTTCGCGAAGTCTCTTGAACATGGCTGTCACGCTAAAAACGGATGAAACATGGGAATGGCGGCCGCGCGACGCCGCAGCGTGCGTGCAAGCGACGCAACGGCTATTGCAGCCGCGCGCATTTGCTTATGAATTTTTCGCCGGTTTTCAGCCGATTGTAGGCGCAAAGCCGATTCGAGG
Organism: Paraburkholderia sp. BR10872; assembly: GCF_040965835.1. Classification (NCBI taxonomy): domain Bacteria; kingdom Pseudomonadati; phylum Pseudomonadota; class Betaproteobacteria; order Burkholderiales; family Burkholderiaceae; genus Paraburkholderia; species Paraburkholderia sp. BR10872. The sequence continues at coordinate 80,959 of NZ_JBFRCN010000020.1, read as the reverse complement.
TCGGAAGCCCCCGTCGGCGGCAAGGTTTGCGCCGGCGCGCGCAGCCGCGCCGACACAGAGGATCAGCGGATCTCGCCCTTGCCGTCGCCTTTGCCCTTGAGCAGGAGGATGTGCTTGGCGATGCCACGCACGATATTGACCTCCTCGCGCTCGAGCCCCGAGCGGGCGAAGAGCCGCCGCAGCCGCGACATCAGCTTCTTCGGATTGGCGGGGTCGAGAAACTCGAGCGCGATGAGCGCGTTCTCGAGGTGCACGTACCGTACATGCGCTCGATGTCGTCGCTCGTCGCGAGCGGCGACCCGGCCGGAAGCGGGGCGGCGCCGCCCGCACCGCCAGCCGCCGGCAGCGCGGCGGCGGGTGCGCTCTCCCCGAGGTACGCGAGGCGCAGCTCGTAGGCGAGCACCTGAACCGCCTGGGCAAGATTGAGCGAGCTATAGGCGGGATTGGCCGGAATATGCGCAAGCGCGCTGCAGCGCTCGACGTCGTCGTTCGACAGGCCCGTGCGTTCGTTGCCGAACACGAGCGCGATGTCGCCGCCGTGCACCGCCTGGCGGCAGGCGTCCTGCACCGCCTCGCGCGGCGCTGCGGGCGGCGGCCCGTACTCGCGCGTGCGCGCTGTGAGCGCGAGCGACCATTGCACGCCCGCCAGCGCATCGGCAAGCGTCGGCACGATGTGGGCGGCCGCGAGCACGTCGTCGGCGCCGCTCGCCATGGCAATGGCTTCCGGGTCGCAGTGGACCTGCGGCACGCGCGGCGCCACCAGCACGAGGCGCGAGAATCCCATGGTCTTCAGCGCGCGCGCGGCCGCGCCGACGTTGCCGGGGTGGCTCGGCTCGACGAGCACGAAGCGGGTAGACGTGAAGCCGCCGCGCAGCGGCTCGTGGGCGTCGCCGCAAGCCGGCGCCGCAGCGTGGGGAGTTGCGTGGGAATCGGGTGAATCGGGGTGCGCCAAGATGGTTCTCTAACCGCGAAAAGGAGATTGAAATGTCTATGTTAGCGCGCCCGGCGCCGCGGCGATGTAGGCTCATGCGCTTCCTGCCGCGAACGTCATATCCATAGAAATCCCGATATCCCGCCCGAGAGAAGCCATGGAATCGCCGATACTCGGGTAAAATGGCGGTTTCGCGCGCGTCGGGCCAATCGTGCAGCCGTGTTGCTGGCCGCCAGGCGCCCGGCAAGTCGCTGGCCAACAGCGCCGCCGCGCCCCGCTCTTATCCAATTCGTCTCCGTTGACGGGACAGGTTCCGCAGGTCCATTCGAGGCCCGCGCCCTGTCCAATCGTTAGACGCTTTTATCTTTTGCACCACCGGCGCGCGTCCCGCCTTCGCGAGCGCCGGACAACAAGGATCCTGGCTCATGCATCCCATGCTCAACATCGCTGTCAAGGCCGCGCGCCGCGCCGGACAGATCATCAACCGTGCGTCGCTCGACCTCGACCTCGTGCAGGTCGCGAAGAAGCAGCACAACGATTTCGTCACGGAAGTCGACAAGGCGGCTGAAGCCGCCATCATCGAAACGCTCAAGACCGCCTACCCCGACCACGCCATCCTCGCCGAGGAATCGGGCCAGTCGGAGAACGAGTCCGAATACCAGTGGATCATCGATCCGCTCGACGGCACCACCAACTTCATCCACGGCTTCCAGTACTACTGCGTCTCGATCGCGCTCGCACACAAGGGCCTCGTCACGCAGGCCGTGGTCTATGACCCGACGCGCAACGATCTCTTCACCGCATCGCGCGGCCGCGGCGCGTTCCTGAACGACCGCCGCATCCGCGTGGGCCGCCGCGACCGTCTCGCCGACGGCCTGATCGGCACCGGCTTCCCGTTCCGCGAAAAGGACGGCCTCGACAGCTACTGCGAACTGTTCGCCGAAATGACCAACGCGTGCGCGGGCCTGCGCCGCCCGGGCGCGGCCGCGCTCGATCTGGCCAACGTCGCCGCCGGCCGCATGGACGGCTTCTTCGAGCAGGGCCTCAACCCGTGGGATGTCGCCGCAGGCGGCCTGCTCGTGACGGAAGCCGGCGGCCTGATCGGCAACTACACGGGCGACTCGGACTTCCTGCACATGGGCGAAGTCGTCGCGGGCAACCCGAAGATCTACGCGCAGATGGTGCCGATCCTCTCGAAGTACACGCGCGTGCCCAAGGCGGCGTAAGCGCCCGTGCGCGTCGCGGTGCACGCCTGGCTCCGCCGCGATGCGTGCAAAGCGCACGCCAGGTCACGCCTGACCCACGCATGCGCATCGAGCGGCTTCGGCCGCTTTTTTGTTTCGCCCGCCGCCCTGCTGCAAGAGGACCACGCACGCATCCGATGAAAAAAGGCTTCTACACGATCATCGCCGCGCAGTTCGTGTCGTCGCTCGCCGACAACGCGCTCCTCATCGCGGCGATTGCGCTGCTCACGGTGATTGCTTCGCCCGCCTGGGTGACGCCACTGCTGCAGATCTTTTTCACGATCTCGTACGTACTGCTCGCGCCTTTCGTGGGCGCGTTTGCCGACGCCCTGCAAAAGCGCCACGTCATGTTCGTCTCGAACGCGCTCAAGGCGTGCGGCTGTCTGCTGATGATCGCGGGCGTGCATCCGATGATCGCGTATGGCGTGGTCGGCTTCGGCGCGGCGGCTTACTCGCCTGCAAAGTACGGAATCCTGACGGAATTGCTGCCGGCCGAAAAGCTCATCGCCGCCAATGCGTGGCTCGAATCCGCCACGGTGCTTTCCACCATCGTCGGCACGATGATGGGCGGCGCACTCGTTTCCACTTACGCCGACCGTTTCGTCACGCGCCATCCGTGGCCGGCGATCCATTCGGCCGCCGACCTCGCGATGCTCGCCGTCATGGTCACGTATGTGATCGCCGCGATCATCAACATCGGCATTCCCGACACGGGCGCGCGATACGAGAACCGGCTCAGGGAACCGGCTCGTCTCATGGGCGATTTCAGGCATAGCTTCAACGTGCTCTAGACCGACAAGCTCGCGCAGATCGCACTATGGGTCACGACCCTGATGTGGGGCGCGGCGGTCACGCTGCAACTGCTCGTGCTCAAGTGGGCCGACGTGAATCTCGGACTCTCGCTCTCGAAAGCCGCCGTGATGCAGGGCGTGACGGGACTCGGCATCGCGCTCGGCGCGGGCGCGGCAGCCGCATGGGTGTCGCTGCGCGCCTCGTTGCGCGTGCTGCCCGTAGGCGTACTGTGCGGCGCGGTGGCGATCGGCATGGCGTTCTACAGCAAAGGCCTTTTCCCGGAGGCGTTGGCGTGCGCTTCGGCGCGTTCATCGTGCCCTTCTACCTGCTTTTCGCGTACCCGCTGATGGTGCTGCTCGGCGTGCTCGCCGGTTTCTTCATTGTGCCGATGAACGCCCTGCTCCAGCATCGCGGCGCGACGCTGCTTTCGGCGGGCCACTCGATCGCGGTGCAGAATTTCAACCAGAATCTCGCGGTGCTGCTCATGCTCGGCGCGTATGCGTTGCTGCTCACCGCGAAGGTTCCCGTGCAGTGGATCATCGTCGTGTTCGGCCTGTTCGTTTCCACGATGATCTGGCTCGCCATGCGGCACAGTGCGGCAAACGCGCGCACCGTGGACATGCAGGCGCTGGTCGACGAATGACGGGAGCCACTGTGACGGCGTTAGCCGAAAGGCTGGCTTTACATGCAATCGGCGCGCGTTAAACTCACGCCCTGAACCCCTAGCAAGACACCGAGGATGGCTACACACACCGCAGGCGCAGCCGACATCGCGCAACATACCCCCATGATGCAGCAGTATCTGCGCATCAAGGCCGACCATCCGGGCACGCTCGTGTTCTACCGCATGGGCGACTTCTACGAGCTCTTCTTCGAAGACGCCGAGAAGGCCGCGCGCCTGCTCGACCTCACGCTCACGCAGCGCGGGGCATCTGCGGGCAATCCGATCAAGATGGCGGGCGTGCCGCATCACGCGGTCGAGCAATATCTCGCGAAGCTCGTGAAGCTGGGCGAGTCGGTGGCGATCTGCGAACAGATCGGCGACCCCGCCACCTCCAAGGGTCCGGTCGAGCGCAAGGTCGTGCGCGTGGTGACGCCCGGCACGCTGACCGACGCCGCCCTCCTTTCCGACAAGAACGACGTCTACCTGATGGCCGTGTGCCCCGGCCACAACCGGCGCGGCGTGACCGTCAACGTGGGCCTCGCGTGGCTCAATCTCGCCAGCGGCGCCTTGCGTCTCGCGGAAGTCGCGCCGGAACAGGTCGCCACGGCGTTCGAGCGCATTCGGCCTGCCGAAATCCTCGTCGCGGAAATGCCGGCGGAAACCGCTGCCTGGGCGCCGCCCGCCGGTTCGGGCGCGCTCACACGCGTGCCGGCCTGGCACTTCGACGTCGGCTCGGGCAAGCAACGCCTGTGCGACCAGCTCGACGTGGCAAGCCTCGACGGCTTCGGCGCGCAAACGCTCACGAGCGCATGCGGCGCGGCGGGCGCGCTGCTGCTCTACGCGGCGGCCACACAAGGCCAGCAACTGCGCCACGTGCGCAGCCTGAAGGTCGAAGCCGAATCGGAATACATCGGACTCGATCCGGCCACGCGCCGCAACCTCGAACTCACGGAAACGCTGCGCGGCACCGAATCGCCCACGCTCTGCTCGCTGCTCGACACGTGCAGCACGGCCATGGGCAGCCGCTTGCTGCGTCACTGGCTGCATCACCCGCCGCGCGAAGCCGCGATTGCGCAAATGCGCCAGCAGGCCATCGGCGCCTTGCTCGAGGCGCCGCCGCACGCGAGCGTCGATACCTTGCGCAGCGTCTTGCGCCAGATCGCCGACGTCGAGCGCATTACCGGGCGCCTTGCGCTGCTTTCCGCGCGCCCGCGCGATCTGTCCAGCCTGCGCGACACCTTTGCCGCACTGCCCGCGCTGCGCGAACAGGTCGCAGCCGCAAGCGGCGCGGCCACGTCGCTCGCGCATATTGCCGAGGCGCTCGAACCGCCCGCCGAGTGCGCGGCGCTCCTGCAGCGCGCGGTCGCGCCGGAACCGGCGGCGATGGTGCGCGACGGCGGCGTGATCGCACGCGGCTACGATGCGGATCTCGACGAACTGCGCGACATCTCCGAGAACTGCGGTCAGTTCCTGCTCGACCTCGAAACGCGCGAGCGTACGCGCACCGGCATCGGCAATCTGCGCGTCGAGTACAACAAGGTGCACGGCTTCTATATCGAAGTCACACGCGGCCAGACCGACAAGGTTCCCGACGACTATCGCCGTCGCCAGACGCTCAAGAACGCAGAGCGCTATATCACGCCGGAACTGAAGACGTTCGAAGACAAGGCGCTGTCGGCGCAGGAACGCGCGCTTTCGCGCGAAAAGGCGCTCTACGACGCGCTGCTGCAGTCGCTGCTGCCATTCATTCCCGATTGCCAGCGGGTGGCTGCCGCACTCGCGGAACTCGACCTGCTTGCTGCATTCGCGGAACGCGCCCGCGCGCTGGACTGGAATGCGCCCACGTTTGCGCAGGCGCCCGGCATCGAGATCGAGCAAGGCCGCCATCCCGTGGTCGAAGCGCAGGTCGAGCAGTTCATCGCCAACGACTGCCTGCTTTCGGCCGAGCGCAAGCTGCTGCTCATCACCGGCCCGAACATGGGCGGTAAATCGACTTTCATGCGACAGACCGCGCTCATCGCCCTGCTCGCTTACGTGGGCAGCTACGTGCCGGCAAAGCGCGCGAGCTTCGGGCCGATCGACCGCATCTTCACGCGCATCGGCGCCGCCGACGACCTCGCGGGCGGCCGCTCGACCTTCATGGTCGAGATGACCGAAGCCGCGGCCATTCTCAACGACGCCACGCCGCAAAGCCTCGTGCTCATGGACGAGATCGGGCGCGGCACATCGACGTTCGACGGCCTCGCGCTCGCGTGGGCCATCGCGCGGCATCTGCTCGCGCACAACGGTTGCCACACGCTCTTCGCCACGCACTACTTCGAGCTCACGCAACTGCCGGCCGAATTTGCGCAGGCGGCGAACGTGCATCTTTCGGCAGTCGAGCATGGCCACGGCATCGTGTTCCTGCACGCGGTGCAGGAAGGCCCGGCGAACCAGAGCTACGGCCTGCAGGTCGCACAGCTCGCGGGGGTGCCTGCCGCCGTGATCCGAGCTGCGCGCAAACATCTCGTGCATCTCGAGCAGCAATCGGCGGGGCAGCCCACGCCGCAACTCGACCTGTTCGCCGCCTCCGCCGCCGAATACGACGACGAGGCGCCCTTCGTGGAGGATCGCGCCGTGCCGGTCGAAGAGGATCGTGGCGCGTCGCTCGTCGCTCAGCGGCTGCGCGAACTCGATCCGAACGAACTGCGCCCGCGTGACGCGCTCGACCTGTTGTACGAACTGCATGAGCTGGCCACAGCGCCGGACGCCAAGCGCTAAGCGTCGCCTCGCGACGCTGCCGCGGCCGCCGCAACCGGCGGGCCGCGGCAGTCGCCGCTCGCGCTATCTGAAAATCATGCGCCGTGCGTCGTGCACGTTGATGCTGGCTGCGTCACTGGGTTCGCCGCTCGCGGCGTTCGCGCAAGCACCGCGCTATGCCTTCGCGGTCGTGGCGAACGCGCTCACCTCGCAGTCCGAGGAAGCGTCGGCGCAGCGGCTCATCGACGCCATCGGACGCGATCCGCAAATCGCGTTCACGGTCTACGACGGCAATCTCAAAGGCGCACGCGAAACCTGTGCTGACCATCTTTACGAGCAGCGTCACGACCTGCTCGATGCGTCACGTGCGCCGCTCGTGTTCGTACCCGGCGAACGCGACTGGGTCACCTGCGGCATGAACGGCTCGGGCGCCTACGATCCCGCTGAGCGGCTCGACTTCCTGCGCCAGAACTTCTTCTCCGATCCCAACGCGCTCGGCCAAACTCCCTTGACGCTCACGCGCGAGAGCGAAGTCTCGCGCTTCCGGCCGTACCGGGAAAACGTGCGCTGGCAGCTCGGCGACACCGTGTTCATCGGGTTGAACGTGCCGGACGGCAACAATCACTATCTCAATGCGGGTGGACGCAACGGCGAGTTCGAAGATCGCGTGATCGCCAACGGCTTCTGGCTCGAACATGCAGCCGAGTATGCGAAGCGCCGCAACGCGCGCGCGATCGTCATCTTCATGCAAGGCAACGCGATGCCCGAGCATTACGAGCGTCCCGACCGCTTCGCGTGGCTGCGCTTTCACCGCGCACCGCGCGACGGCTATCTCGAGCTGCGCCGCAGCCTCGTGAAGCTCGCCGAGATTTTCCGCGGCCAGATCATCGTCGTGAATACCGACGACTCGAAGCTCGCACATGGCTTCACGATCGATCAGCCGCTGCGCAACGACAAGGGCGCAAAGATAGAAAACGTCACGCGCATCGCGTTCTCACTGCGCGATCCGCTCACGCAATGGCTGCAGGTGGACGCCGACATGGCGCGCCGCACGCCGCTGCGGGTGAGCGTGCACGATGTGCCGAAGCATCTACCGCTGTTGCCCGTGCAGCCGTCGCCGTTCACGCCAGGCGCGGGTTCGTCGCCCGCGATGCCGGAAATGCCTGAAGTGTCGTCAATGCCGGATGTGACCGAGATTCCCGGCATGCCGCAGTCGCCTGACGTCGCGCCCGCCACGCCTGGCGCATCGGGAACTGCCGTGCCTCCCGCCTTGCCGCCGTCCGGCAACGGCGTGCTCGTGCCGGCGTGGCCCACGCAGGGTGGCCAGAATGGCTTAAACGGTCGGAATGATGCGAATGGCCAGAACGGCCTGGGTGGTGCAAACAGCGGTGAAAACAGCAGCGGCAATGGCCTGCCGCCAGTCCAGCTGCAGCCGCCCGGCGCACCGGCGTCAGGCGGCTTCGCGCATTGAGCGGCGCTTAGTGCAGGGTGGGTTTCGAGGCGCCTTCGTCGCCGTCGTCTTCTTCGTCTTCGTCGATGATTTCGAGGCCGTCCGCGCCATGCGCGTGCTCATGCTCGATTTCGTCTTCGGTGGCGGTGCGCACTTCCTTGACCGTCAGCGCGAAACGCAGCGCCATGCCCGCTAGCGGATGGTTGCCGTCGAGCACGACCTTGTCTTCGGCAACATCCGTGACCGTATAGATGAGCGTGTCGAGATCTTCGTCGCCTTCTTCGGGCGTACCTTCGAACTGCATGCCGACTTCGAGTGGCTCGGGGAAGCGGTTGCGCGGCTCGATCTTCACGAGCTCGGGATCGTATTCCCCGAAAGCGTCCTGCGGATCAAGCTGGATCTGGGTCTCGAAGCCCGGCTCCTGCCCGTCCAGCACTTCCTCGATCTTGGGGAACGTGCCATCATAGCCGCCGTGCAGATAGACCATCGGCTCGTCGCTTTCCTCGATCAGATTGCCCTGCGCATCCGATAGCTTGTAAGCGACCGACACGACGGTGTCCTTTGCAATTTTCATTCGATCCTCCAGATTACAGACCACATTATACGATGCCGAAGCGGTCCCCAGACCACCCGGTGGACGCGCGCAAGCGGCGCGCCTCCCTCCCCCCGGCATGCCCCGCGCCCGATGTTGCCACGCCGCTTCTGGGCGGCCTGACACCGGCGCAGTTCATGCGCAAATACTGGCAGAAAAAGCCACTGTTGATCCGCCAGGCGATTCCCGACATCGAAGCGCCGCTCTCGCGCGAAGCCCTCTTCGCGCTGGCAGACAACGACGATGTCGAATCGCGTCTCATCACACATTTTCGTCGCCGCTGGGCGCTCGAACACGGCCCGTTCTCGCCGGACGAACTGCCTTCGCCGAAGACCCGCCAGTGGACGCTCCTCGTGCAGGGCGCCGACCTGCACGACGACCGCGCGCGTGCCCTCCTCGAGCGCTTTCGCTTCGCGCCCGACGCGCGGCTCGACGACCTCATGATCTCGTACGCATCGGACGGCGGCGGTGTCGGCCCGCACTTCGATTCGTATGACGTCTTCCTGCTGCAGGTGCACGGCAAGCGCCGCTGGCGCATTGGCGCACAGCGCGACCTCTCGCTGCAGGAAGGCCTGCCGCTGAAGATTCTCGCGAACTTCCAGCCTGAAGAGGAGTGGGTGCTGGAGCCGGGCGACATGCTCTACCTGCCGCCGCACATCGCGCACGACGGCATCGCTGAAGGCGAATGCATGACCTGCTCGATCGGCTTTCGTTCTCCTTCCACGAACGAATTGACGAGCCAGTTTCTTTACTGGCTTGCCGAGCGCGGCGCCGATAACGGCAACGGCAAGGACACACTGTACCGCGACCCCGACCAGCCGGCCGTGGCGCGCCCGGCGCAGCTTCCTGCGGCACTCGTAGAGCGGGTTGGCGGCGTGCTTGCTAAAGTGCGCTGGAGCGACGCCGACGTCTCCTCGTTCGTGGGCTCGTGGCTGTCGGAACCGAAAGCCAATGTGGTATTCGACACCCCCGAAAAACCGCTCGACGAAGCCCGTTTCGTTGCGCAAGCGGCAAAAAACGGGATAACACTCGACCGCAGGACAATCCTGCTTTACGATTCGCGGTCGTATTACCTGAATGGGGAACAGTACTTGCTCAAAGAGGTGAGAAAGTGGCTGCCGGCACTGGCCGACAGGCGCTCTATGGACGGGAAACGCTTTGTAACACTCTCACACGATTCGTGTGTGACAGCGTTGCTACACGAGTGGTATCGTGCGGGCTGGATTCGGACCGGGGTGCTTGCCTAAGCGCTTCGGACTGTTATACCGTACTAAAATAGTGCTTGTATGAGAAAGACAACGTATTGTCCCCGGATTTGTCGACGGTCGATACGAAAGTGCCTATAATTTCCGGCCAGGCCGTAGGGAAGATTCACGCTCTTGCAGTGCGTCTCCACCAGCGGCTCAGGTCGGTGTTGGGGCACATTTACCGGTATTATTTTGCGCTGTTGCTTACCTTTAACCATAAAAGGACGTGATCATGAAGAAATCCCTCCTCGTAGCATCCCTGCTGGCAGCTGTTGCACTCGCTGCGTGCAACAAGAGCAGCGACCAAGCTGCTGCGCCGGCTAGCGATGCTGCTGCTGCTTCGGCACCGGCTGCTGCTGCTTCGGATTCGGCAGCTGCTGCTTCGGGCGCTGCTGCTGCTGCGAGCGACGCTGCTGCTTCGGCTACCGCCGCTGCTTCGGACGCTGGCGCTGCTGCTTCGGACGCAGGCGCTTCGGCTCCGGCTGCTGCTTCGGGCGCAAGCCAGTAAGTTGCGTTCGCGCGACGCTCACCCGGGACCTCGGTCCCAGTGGGCACCGCAGCGAATCGCCGTACGGTCTGCTGCTTGCGTCAAACGCGCTTCAGACATACGGCGGGCAAGCAAAAAAGCCACGAACTCACGTTCGTGGCTTTTTGTTATGCGGCGCGCATGAAGCTCAATGCGCTTCGCCAGGCTCCCCTGCCTGCTCGTTCTTCTCTTCGAAGAACGCCTGCACGACTTCGATCTCCCGGGTCCGCTTGAACGGCGGCAGACTTTGCCAGATACGTCGCCCATACGGCTTGTCGACGAGACGGGTGTCGCAAATCATCAACACACCGCGGTCGGTTTCCGCGCGAATCAGTCGCCCCGCACCCTGCTTGAGCGTGATCACCGCCTGCGGGAGCTGGTGGACCGCGAACGGGCTCAGACCTTTCTTCGCCAGCGCGTCAAGGCGCGCCGCCAGCACCGGATCGTCGGGCGGCGCGAACGGCAGCTTGTCGATGACCACGAGCGAGAGCGCGTCGCCGCGCACGTCGACCCCTTCCCAGAAGCTCTGGCTGCCCACGAGGATCGCATTGCCATAGGCGCGGAAGCGCTCGAGCAGCTCCGTGCGACTCGCGTCGCCCTGCACGAGCAGCGGCGTATTCCATCCACGCGCCTCGATCGTGTCGCGCAGCTTCTGGGCAATACGGTCGACGGCACGCAACGTCGTGCATAGCATGAAGACACCGCCGCCCGACGCCTCGATCGCAGGCAACGCCGCCTCGAACACGGCGTCGGTGAACTGCGGCGACGACGGCTGCGGCATGTTGCGCGGCACGTAAAGCAGCCCTTGCGTGGGATAGTCGAACGGGCTCGGCAGCGTCATCGAACGGCGCGAACTCAGGCCCATTTGCGCCGCGTAGTGCGTAAAGTCGCCACGCACCGAAAGCGTGGCCGACGTGAAGACCCACGTGCGCGGCACACCGGCGCGCTGCTTCGCGAAGATCGGCGCCACGGAGAGCGGGGTTTCGTGCAACTGCACCGTGTGCGAGAACACCTCGACCCAGCGGACCTTCTCGTCCGCGTCGTCGGTCGCGTGAGCGTTATCGCCTTGTCCGTCCGCGTCGGCCTCGTGTGTTTCGCGCGCTGGCGGGACGCCCTGCGGCGCGGTCCAGCCCGCGAGGATGCCCTGCAGCTCCCGCGCGCGGCGCAGGCAGGCACCAATCGATTCGGCGCGCTCGGCCTGCCCGGCGAGTGCCGTGGCAAGCGTGCCCAGTTCGGTCTGCAGCGCGTCGAGCGCATCGAAGAGCGGGTGATCCTCGGGCAACTGCGTAATCGACAGGCGCAGCGAGTCTTCCTTGAACGCGAGCCGCACGTCGCGCGCAGCACGCTCCAGCGCCGCGCCGAGCTTGACCCACTCTACCGCGTCGCGCGCGTGGCTCAGGCCTTCGGCCACGCAATCGCGCGCGAGCTCGAGGAACTGCGCCGTCGAGAGCGTTTCGCCGAAAAAGAGCGTTGCCGTTTCGGGCAGCTGGTGCGCTTCGTCGAAGATGATCGTATTCGCGCTCGGCAGCAGTTCGGCCATGCCGGTGTCGCGCAGCATGATGTCGGCGAAGAACAGATGGTGATTCACCACCACGATATCGGCCTGCTGCGCCTCGCGGCGCGCCTGCATCACGAAGCAGTCCTTGTAATGCGGGCACTCCTGGCCAAGACAGTTATCGCGCGTCGACGTGACCATCGACCAGACGGCCGCCGTCTCGGGCACGCTCGCGAGCTCGGCCTTGTCGCCCGAGCGCGTGATCTTCGCGAAGCGCACGATTTCCTGCAGATACGCGGTTTCCTGGCGCGACGGCAGCCGGCCGTTGTCGGCCGTGCGCTGCAGATAGTAGTGGCACAGATAGTTGGCGCGGCCCTTGAGCATCGCCACGCTCACGGGCACCGCGAGGGCGTCGCGCACCGTGGGGATGTCGCGCGCGAAGAGCTGGTCCTGCAAATGCTTCGTGCCCGTCGAGACGACCACCTTGCCGCCCCACAGCATGGCCGGCACGAGGTACGCATAGGTCTTGCCCGTGCCCGTGCCCGCCTCGACGATCAGCGTGTTGTCGCCGTTTTCGGCTGTGGCGCGCGCCGCTTCCCCGGCGGCGGGCTGCGCCGGCGCACCACGTTCGACCCGGCGCGCCGGGCGCGACTGAAGTTCGAACGCCGCAGGATCAGGCAGGGATTGCGCGGCGGCTTCCATCGCGGCCGCGACCGCGCGCGCCATTTCGATCTGCGCAGCGCGTGGGCGATAGCCGTCGATCTCGCGGGCGAGCAAGCCGTCGGCCGCGAAGAGCTCCTCGAGCTCGGCGGCGCGGCGTGCGCTCAACATGGGTGCAGCGGCTGTTTGCGCCGCGCGCGCGTCGGCCTCCGGCGCGCCGCCTTCGCGCGCGGGCCGGGAACGGGAAACGGTCGTTGAATTCAAGGCAAGCGGTTCCTGCTCGGTCCGGAACGGCGCAACGCGCCGACTGCCGCGCCCCGGCGCCTGCCAGGACCCGGAATCAGGCGTGCCCGTCCGAAGTCTTCGTTGAATCGGGGTCCAGCTGCAGTTGCAGCAGGAGGATGTTGTCCTTGACCTTGAGCTTGCGCTTCTTCAGCCTCTGCAGTTCGAGATCGTCATAGTCCGGGGTGTCGGACATCCTGTCTATCAGGCGGTCCAGATCGCCATGTTCCGATTCCAGTTGCAGAATGCGGTCACGAAGGACCTCGGTCTTGACTTCACGATGCTCGCGCATGCTCGCCTCCTCGACATATGCGGCGCGCGCTTGCGAAGGACGACGCGCCTGAGGTTGCAGTCCGGCTGAAAAAGCGTGCTACTCGTGCTACTGGTCCTGCTGTTCTTCCTGCTGCTGTTTTTCCTGCTGCTTCTGCTGTTCTTCTTGTTGCTGCTTTTGCTGCGCCTTCTCGGCCGCCTGTTTCTGACGCTCGGCGACATCGGCCTTGTGCTTCGCCGCGTCCTCCTGCTTCTGCTGGTAGCGCTGGGCCTTGTCGGCGCGCTCCTGAGCCTTTTGTTCGCCCTGGCGGCGCGCTTCGTCAAGCTGGTTCTGGTAGTTCGCCTGCTTCTGGTCGTACGCCGCCTGGTTCGCGTTGCGCTGCGATTGCTCGCCCTGACGCTGTGCCTGGGCCAGCGCATGCTGCCGCTGCTTTTCCTGATACGCCTGCTCGTTCGCCGCACGCTGCGGCGCTTCGGCCTGGCGCTGCGCCTGATCGAGCGCGTGTTGCTGCTGCTTCTGTTCGTACGCCTGCGCGCTGGCCGCTTCGTTGGCGGCGCGCTGCGGCGCATTGGCTGCGTCCTGCGCGCGCTGCAAGGCGGCCTGCTGGTCGCGCTGCTGCGCATGCGCGGCGCGCTTTTCGTCGTCGAGCGCCAGTTGCTCGCGGCGGATATCGGCCTGCACGACACGCATCTTGTCGCGCGCCTTGCCGATGCAATGATTCACAAAGAACGTGCTGTAGCAGTTGTGCTGCGCGACTGCAAACTGATAGTCGTTCTCCGCGGTACGACGGTCCAGCACCTGCTGCCGCGCGTCGAAGTCGCTCTGCTGCGACTGTTGCGCGCCGGCGGCCCCAGCCGCGTCGGACGCTGCGAGCGGCGCGTCGCCCGAAGGCGCCGGCTGCACCGGCGCCGTTGCCGCACCTTGCTGCTGCAGCGGCCCTGTCACCCCGACCGCCTGCGCAAGGGCCGGAACGCTCGCACCGAGGCTCAACGCGACGGCACAAATTGCCCCAAGAGCGGGGAACCGCCGCATGACGCCATGAGGCGTGCGAAACCGGGCAAGGGGCAAATCAGGGGAGAAGCGGGAGGTCGTCAACGTCTTCTGTGGGCAGCGGAACATGGGGGAAATTCTAACACCCCCCGGGTTGAGCGCTCGGCCATTTATGGCAAAATGCCCCGCTCCACCGGCCGGCGCAGGCACCCGGCGACGTGCCCTTTCGCACACCGGGCGCCTCGGGCGCTCGAGCCCGCACCGGCCGCCGGACCGCAAACCCGGACCGCAATCCGATCCTCGCAGGAATATCCAGACCCTATGACGGAAACCGTAGCACTCAAGATCGTCCAGCGTATCGCCACTGAACTGAGCGTGCAGCCGCGCCAGGTCGCAGCCGCCGTGCAGCTTCTCGACGAAGGCTCGACCGTTCCGTTCATCGCCCGTTACCGCAAGGAAGTCACGGGCAATCTCGACGATACGCAACTGCGTACGCTCGAAGAGCGCCTGCTTTATCTGCGCGAACTCGAAGACCGCCGCGCGGCGATCCTCGCGAGCATCGAGGAACAAGGCAAGCTCACCGACGAATTGCGCAGCGCCATCGAAGCGGCCGACAGCAAGCAGGTGCTCGAAGACCTCTATCTGCCCTACAAGCCCAAGCGCCGCACGCGCGCGCAGATCGCGCGCGAAGCCGGCCTGCAGCCGCTCGCCGACGCGCTGCTCGCGAACCCGCTGCTCGACCCGCAAACGGAAGCCGCACAGTACGTCGACGCCGAAAAGGGTGTCGCCGACGTCAAGGCTGCGCTCGACGGCGCGCGCGACATCCTCTCCGAGCAGTTCGGCGAAACGGCCGAGCTGCTGGGCAAGCTGCGTGACTGGCTGCACAACCAGGGCGTGGTGATGTCGAGCGTGGTCGAGGGCAAGGAAAACGAGGAAGGCGAGAAGTTCCGCGACTACTACGACTATTCCGAGACCATCAAGACCGTGCCGTCGCACCGCGCGCTCGCGCTGTTCCGCGGCCGCAACGCCGGTGTGCTGATGGTCAAGCTCGGCCTTGGCGGCGAGCTGGATGCGCAGGTGCCGCATCCGGGCGAAGCGATGATCGCACGCCACTTCGGCATCGCGAACCAGAATCGCCCGGCCGACAAATGGCTATCAGATGTCTGCCGCTGGTGCTGGCGCGTGAAGGTGCAGCCGCATATCGAAAACGAGCTGCTCACCCACCTGCGCGAGCAGGCGGAAAACGAAGCGATTCGCGTGTTCGCGCGCAATCTCAAGGATCTGCTGCTTGCCGCGCCGGCCGGCCCCAAGGCCGTGATCGGCCTCGATCCGGGCTTGCGCACGGGCGTGAAGGTCGCAGTGGTCGACCGCACGGGCAAGCTGCTCGCCACCGACACGATCTACCCGCACGAGCCGCGCCGCGACTGGGACGGCTCGCTCGCCAAGCTCGCGCGCATCGCCGCGCAGACGCAAGCGGAACTCATCAGCATCGGCAACGGCACGGCCTCGCGTGAAACCGACAAGCTCGCGAGCGAGCTGATTTCGAAGCATCCCGAACTGAAGCTGCAGAAGATCGTGGTTTCCGAAGCCGGTGCTTCGGTTTATTCGGCATCCGAACTGGCTGCAAAGGAATTCCCCGAGCTCGACGTGTCGCTGCGCGGGGCGGTTTCCATCGCGCGCCGTCTGCAGGACCCGCTCGCCGAACTCGTGAAGATCGAGCCGAAAGCGATTGGCGTGGGGCAGTACCAGCACGACGTGAACCAGCGCGAACTCGCACGCTCGCTCGACGCCGTGGTCGAGGACTGCGTGAACGCTGTGGGCGTCGACGCGAACACGGCCTCCGTCGCCCTGCTCGCGCGCGTGTCGGGCCTGAACTCGACGCTCGCGCGCAATATCGTCGATTACCGCGATGCGAACGGCCCGTTCCCCTCGCGCGAGCATCTGAAGAAGGTGCCGCGTCTGGGCGACAAGACCTTCGAGCAGGCCGCCGGTTTCCTGCGCATCAACGGCGGCGACAATCCGCTCGATCGCTCGTCGGTGCACCCGGAAGCGTACCCCGTCGTCGAACGCATGCTCGCGAAGATCAAGCGTACGATCGGCGACGTGCTCGGCAGCCGCGAAGCGCTTTCGGGCCTCGCGCCCACCGAGTTCGTGGATGAACGTTTCGGTCTGCCGACGGTGCGCGACATCCTGAGCGAACTGGAAAAGCCGGGCCGCGATCCGCGCCCCGAGTTCAAGACGGCGACGTTCCGCGACGGCGTCGAAAAGGTGTCCGACCTCGTGCCGGGCATGCTGCTCGAAGGCGTCGTGACGAATGTGGCCGCGTTCGGCGCATTCATCGACGTGGGCGTGCATCAGGACGGGCTCGTGCACGTCTCGGCCATGTCGACGAAGTTCATCAAGGACCCGCACGAAGTCGTCAAGGCCGGCCAGGTCGTGAAGGTGAAGGTGCTCGACGTCGACGTGAAGCGTCAGCGTATCGCGCTCACGATGCGTCTGGACGACGACCCCGCGAGCGCCGGCGCGTCGCGCAGCGGCGGCAGCGCGGGCCAGTCGGGCAACCGCGACAATCGCGGCGGCGGCAATCGCGATAACCGCGGCGGCCAGCGTTCGCGCGATGCGGAACCGGCAGGCGCGATGGCGGCGGCTTTCGCGAAGCTCAAGCAACGCTGATGTCCGCATGACGCAACGTGGGCCTCAACGGCTCACGTTGCGTGCGCAACAAAAAAAGGCACCCCGGGTGCCTTTTTTACTGGTCGAATCGACGCGGTCAGATTTCGATCTTCGTCCCGAGTTCGACCACGCGGTTCGCAGGAATACTGAAGAAGTCGGTGGGCTTCGCGGCGTTCTGATGCATCCACGCGAAGACACGCTCGCGGAAAATCGACATGCCCGGAAGCTGCGTCGGCACGACCGTCTCGCGTGCGAGGAAGAACGACGTGTCCATCATCTCGAACATCATGTTGTGCGTGCGCGAAATTTCGTCGAGCACGGCCTGCACGTCAGGCGTTTCGTTGAAGCCGTAATCGGCCTTCACGAGATAGAGCCCGCCGCCGATATCCTTGACCGTCACGCGCTCTGCGTCGCCCACATACGGAATGTCGCGAATCACGAACGTGAGGAAGATCGTGCGTTCGTGCAGCACCTTGTTGTGCTTGAGGTTGTGCAGCAGGCTCACCGGCACGAGCGATTCGCTGCCAGTGAGATAGATCGCCGTGCCCGAAACGCGATGCGGCGGATGCGCGAGCAGCCCCTGCAGGAAAGGCATGAGCGGAATGCCGTCGGCGGCCGTGCGATCCTTCACGATCATGCGGCCCTTGAACCAGGTCATCA
This sequence comes from Paraburkholderia sp. BR10872, assembly GCF_040965835.1. Taxonomy (NCBI): domain Bacteria; kingdom Pseudomonadati; phylum Pseudomonadota; class Betaproteobacteria; order Burkholderiales; family Burkholderiaceae; genus Paraburkholderia; species Paraburkholderia sp. BR10872. Next base: position 63,743 of record NZ_JBFRCN010000020.1, on the reverse strand, counting down.
GCAGGAAGAACAGCAGCGCGCCGATGCCGAGCGGCAGCCAGCCACCCTCCTCGACCTTCAGCAGGTTCGCGCCGAAGAAGCCCAGATCGACGGCCAGCAGCACCGTGATGATGCAGGTGACGAGCGCCTTGTTCCACTTCCACACTTTCGTCATCACGACGGCAACGAGCACCGTGGTGATCACCATCGTCGCGGTCACGGCGATACCGTATGCGGCCGCCAGATTGTCCGAACTCTTGAAGGCGACCACGATGCACAGAATGATGAAGAGCAGCATCCAGTTCACGACCGGCACGTAGATCTGGCCGATGGCGAGGTCCGACGTGTGCAGCACTTTCATGCGCGGCACGTAGCCAAGCAGAATGGCCTGGCTCGTCAGGGAATACGCGCCGGAGATCACGGCCTGCGAAGCGATCACGGTCGCCACCGTGGAAAGCACGACGAGCGGCAGCAAGGCCCATTGCGGCGCGAGCAGGAAGAATGGATTCGCGATCGCGCGATGGTTCTGCATCAGCAGCGCGCCCTGCCCAAAGTAGTTGAGCACGAGCGAGGGCATCACGAGCGCGTACCAGGCAAAGCGAATCGGCTTCGCGCCGAAGTGGCCCATGTCGGCGTAGAGCGCTTCCGCGCCGGTCAGCACCAGTACGACCGAGCCGAGCACCACGTAGGCCTGCAGCATGTGCGCGCCCATGAAACTGACCGCGTAATAAGGGCTGAGCGCCGCGATGACGCCAGGCGCCTGGACGATGCGCGAGACGCCGAGCACACCGATGGTGATGAACCAGAGCACCATGATCGGGCCGAACAGGCGGCCCACCAGCGCAGTGCCGTGCCGCTGGATCCAGAACAGCAGGATCAGGATCACCATCGTGAACGGCAGCACCAGATGCGAGAGCTTGGGCGCGGCGATTTCCAGGCCTTCCACCGCCGACATGACCGAGATCGCCGGCGTGATGACGGCATCGCCGTAGAACATGCACGCGCCGAAGATCCCCAAGGCCGTGAGCAGCGCAGCGGACCTGCTCTTGCGGCTGAACGAGCGCATGGCGAGCGCCATGAGCGCGAGCACGCCGCCCTCGCCGTTGTTGTCGGCGCGCATCACAAAAAGGACATATTTGACGCTCACGACGATCACGATCGCCCAGAACAGCAGGGAAATGACGCCGAGAATGGAAGTGTCGTTGAGCGGAATGCCGTGCGATGGGCTGAACGCCTCTTTCAGCGAATACAGCGGGCTCGTGCCGATGTCGCCGAACACCACGCCGATGGCCGCTACGGCGAGAGTAGGTAGCGGCTGCTTGGCCACGTGTGTGCTAGTTGTCATATACGCGGTAATCCGTTGCGAGGCGGAAAAAACGAGCGCTATTCTAAACCGGGCTGCGGCGGAAACCGAGCGGTCGTCGCGGCACTGCGACATCCCCCGATCCCCGCGCAGTTTAGCACCGGCCCCAGATGCCGTCTGCCCGCCTGCGCCGCCGCAGGCGAATCGGTGGGCGACGCACAAAAAAAACGGAGCCATGAAGGCTCCGTCGTTGGATCTGGCCGCCGCGGGTATGGGAACCCTGGCGGCGGCACAACCCCTGCTTTACTTCTGCGCGTCTTGCGCTCGCTGCAGACCACGCTTGATCCACGCACTGAGATTGTGCGGGCGCACCGTATCCCATTCCTCGAACGGCTGGTGGATCCACGGATTGGTCGGCAGATGCTGGACGAAATAGTCCGGCGTCACCTTCGAGCAGCCCTTGTACCAGAGCACCGCCGAGCGCACGCCGGTCACAGCCGGGTAGCGCTCCTTGAGGTGCTCCTGCACGCGTGCGAGCGTGACGCCCGAGTCGACGAGATCGTCGACGAGCAGCACGTTGCCTTCCAGGTGGCCGCGCGTCATCGTGATGTACTGCGCGATGTCGAGCTCGCCCTGCTCCGTGCCGGCGGCTTCGCGGTACGAGCTGGTCGCGAGGATTGCCAGCGGCAGGTCATAGATGCGCGAGAGCTGGTCGCCCACGCGCAGACCGCCGCGTGCGAGACACAGGATCTGGTCGAACTTCCAGCGCGACTCGTGCACCTTGAGCGCGAGCAATTCGATCAGCCGGTGATACTCGTCCCAGCCGACCCACAGGTTCTTTTCGTCGTTGCGCGGGTCCATCATTTGAATCATTTTTGCTTCTGCCTTCTTACCACTTAGACCTTGAACGGATGACGCAGCAGGATCGTTTCGTCGCGATCCGGGCCGGTCGAAACCATGTCGATCGGCACACCGGCGACTTCCTGCACGCGAGTGAGATACGCCTGCGCGCTCTTCGGCAGCGCGTCGAACTGCGTGATGCCGATGGTGCTTTCGTTCCAGCCTTCAAATGTTTCGTAGACCGGCTCGCACGCGGCCACCTGCGAGGCGCCGCGCGGGAGAATGTCCACGTCCTGGCCAGCCACCTTGTAGCCGACGCAGAGCTTCACTTCGTCGAGACCGTCGAGCACGTCGAGCTTCGTGATGCACAGACCCGTCACGCCGTTGATCTGGATCGAGCGGCGCAGCGCGGCGGCGTCGAGCCAGCCGGTGCGGCGCGGACGGCCGGTGACCGAACCGAATTCCTTGCCGACCTTCGCGAGCGTGAGGCCCACTTCTTCCTGGCGATCGGCGTTGTCGGCGTCGTACAGTTCGCTCGGGAACGGGCCCGAACCGACGCGCGTGCAGTATGCCTTGGTGATGCCGAGCACGTAGTTGAGCTTTTGCGGACCCACGCCCGCGCCAGCGGACGCCGCACCCGCGACGCAGTTGCTCGACGTGACGAACGGATAGGTGCCGTGGTCGATGTCGAGCAGCGTGCCTTGCGCGCCTTCGAACAGGAGGTTGCCGCCTTCGTGGTTCACGTCATACAGACGACGCGAGACGTCCGTGACCATCGGCTTCAGACGATCGGCGTACGAGAGCATCGTGTCGAGGGTTTGCTGATAGTCGACGGCCGGCGCGCCCAGGTACTGCGTAAGCACGAAGTTGTGGTAGTCGAGGTTCTCGCGCAGGCGCTCGGCGAAGGTTTCCGGCTCGAACAGGTCCTGCACGCGCAGACCGCGGCGTGCCACCTTGTCTTCGTAGGCCGGACCGATGCCGCGACCCGTCGTACCGATCTTCGCGGCGCCGCGCCTGGCTTCGCGCGCCTGGTCGATGGCGATGTGGTACGGCAGGATGAGCGTGGTGGCTTCAGAGATGAACAGACGCTTCTGGACGTCGATGCCCGCATCTTCGAGCTCGCCGATTTCCTTGAAGAGCGCTTCGGGCGAAAGCACCACGCCGTTGCCGATGTAGCAGGCGACGCCGGCGCGCATGATGCCCGACGGGATCAGCCGGAGAATGGTCTTCTTGCCGCCGATGATGAGCGTATGGCCGGCATTGTGACCGCCCTGGAAACGCACCACGCCTTGCGCGTGGTCCGTCAGCCAGTCGACGATCTTGCCCTTGCCCTCATCGCCCCATTGGGTGCCCACGACGACGACATTGCGCCCCGGGGTTACATTCACTGCGCTGGCAGACATGGTGTTTCGTTAGCTGGTTAAAAACGTATTCTACCTGGGTTCAGCGGCAAGGCCGCCTTTTTTTCCCGAAATTCGCGGAATTTCCTTTTGCACTCAACGGCATGCGCGATGCGAAGCGTGCTTTGGCGCGCTCGCGCGCAGGCTTGCCGGGCGGCGCGAATGGCCGCCCCGAGTGCGGTATCAGGCGTGCTTTTCGACGACCCAGACGCCGTCGCGCTCGACGAGCACGCGGTCGCAGGCGAACTCGTCCATGTCGTGCTCGTGACCCGGCAGCGCCTGGATCACGACCTCGCCTGCATCGCGCAGCGCGGCGACCGCGCTGCGCAGCGCCTCGTCATGGCGCCACGGCGCGAGGATCGCGCTGCTGCGCGCCTCGACCGGTGAAATACGCGCCACTTCGCGCAAATCAAGTGAGAAGCCGGTTGCCGCGCGGGCACGCCCATACACTTCGCCCACCTTGTCGTAACGGCCGCCGCGGGCGACGGCGTTCGGCACGCCGTCCACGTAGGCCGAGAACATCACGCCGCTGTGGTACGCGTAGCCGCCGAGATCCGCAAGGTCGATCATCAGCTCCGCACCCTCGATCTCGCGCACGAGGAACGCGAGGTCGTCGAGCGCACGAGCAATGCCCGGCAGCGCCGGCAGACGCGTGCGCGCCTCGTCGATCACGCTCTCGTCGCCGTAAAGCGACGGCAGCGCACGCAAGGCGTCGCGCGTGGCAGCGCCGAGGTTTTGCGTGAGTTCCGCGAGACGCGGCACGTCCTTGCCAGCGAGCGCTTCATACAAAGCATCGCCAAGCGCGGCCGCAGCGGGATCCGCTTCGAAGATCGCCGCGAGCACACCTGCGTGCGACAGGTCGAGGCGCACCTTCGCGAGGCCCGCGAGGCGCAGCGCATCGAGCATCAGCTGCTGGATTTCGAGGTCCGCTTCGAGGCCCGCGTGGCCGTAGATTTCCGCGCCGGTCTGGATCTGTTCGCGCGTGGCGTGCAGACCGCGCGGCAGCGTATGCAGCACGTTGCCGGCGTAGCACAGGCGCGTCACGCCCTGGCGGTTCAGGAGGTGCGCGTCGATGCGCGCGACCTGCGGCGTCATGTCGGCGCGCAGGCCGAGCGTGCGGCCCGAGAGCTGATCGACGAGCTTGAACGTGCGCAGGTTCAGGTCGCGCCCGCTGCCCACGAGCAGCGACTCGAGATACTCGAGCAACGGCGGCATGACCATCTCGTAGCCATAGGCGCGGAAACGGTCCAGCAGGCGACGGCGCAGCTCTTCGATCTTGCGCGCTTCGGACGGCAGCACGTCCGCAATATTCTCGGGGAGTAACCAGGTCGACATCGGTTGAGTCCTACCACAATGAGGGCCGCGCGCGGCCAAACGCCACGCGGCCCGATATTTCGGAATCCGTCAAAAACGCCAATCGCACACCGCCTCTGAGGGCGACTGCGGCACGAGGCCGTCAGGTCGCCAGCATCAGCAGGACGAGGCCGAGCCCCATCACGATGAGCCCACCGATCCTGATGTGATGCGGCGGCCGCTCCGCGATTTTACGGAATGTGTCACGCCACGCCGTCGGAAAGACGAACGGGAACATGCCCTCGATAATCAGCATCAGCGCGATCGCGAGCAAGAGGGAGCCAGCTATGTCCATGCGAAGAAATACGCCGCGCAGTGCGCGGCGCGTGTGTCTCGTTTTGTCTAGTGTTTGCGCGGGGTGGCGGAAGCGGGAGCGTTATCCCCGCTATTCGCGCCGCCGTTCGGACCACGCATGAAGCGGAAGAAGTCGCTCGACGAATCGACCACGATGACGTCGCCGGGCCGGAAGCTCTCGCGGTACGCGAGCATGCTCTGATAGAACCGGTAGAAGTCCGGGTCGCGCCCGAACGCCTCCGCGGCAATCGCGGCGGCCCGGCCGTCACCTTCGCCCTTGATCGCTTGCGCCTGAGCGTAGGCATCGGCCAGCACGCCCTGCTGCTTGCGCTGCGCGTCGTCCTTGATCTGCTGCGCTTCGGCCGCGCCCTTCTCGCGAATCTCGGCAGCAGCCTGCTCGCGTGCGGCGCTCATGCGCTTGAAGACCGTCTGCGCCAACTCCGGCGGGTAATCGACGCGCGTGAGTTCGATGGCGATCACGTCGATGCCGAGCGGCGCCGCGGTTTGCCTCAGCGCGTCGCGCGCGCCGCTGGCGATGGCTTCCTGCTGCGCGAGCGCCTCGGTGAGCGTGACTTTCGAAATCGCGTCGCCAAGCGCGTCGCGCGACAGCGAGGCGAGACGATCGGAAAGCGTCTGCGCATCGCCCCTGGTCGCCGCGAAGAGCTTGATTGGATCGGAAATGCGATAACGCACGACCGGGTTCACGAGCAGCTCGGTCTTGTCCGAGGTCGTGTAGCGGTCGGCGTCGGGCGCATCGAACGCCTGAATGCGCGTGTCGATGAACGTGACGGTCTGGAACGGCGGCGGCAGCTTCACATGCAGCCCCGGACCGGCGAGCGTGGCATTGGCCCCGCCCGACGAAGAAATGATGGCGACGTGGCGCGGATCGACCATGAAGACGGCCGACGACGCAACCAGCACGACAACCACGACGGCAACGACGAGCGCAATGATCTTGTTCATATTGGCGCGCCCCTTATTGCACGTCGCTTTCGCGGCCGCGCGAGCGGAACGCATCGCGCGAACGGAAGGCGTCGCTCGCGGCGGCTGCCGCGTCGCTGGCCGTAGTTGCGGGAGCCGCGCCCTGCTGCTGCGCGTCTTGCTGCTGGGCACCCGGTTGAGGCCCTGCCTGTGCACCCTGCTGTGGCTCGCTGCCGGCTGCCGGCGCGGAAGCCGCATTGGCGTCCGAAGCCGCGCCTGCCGTTGCCGCACCGGCGCCCGAGGCCGCAGCCGCACCCGTTGCGCCCGCCGCCACGGCGGCGCGCTGACGCGTCGTATCGACGAGCTTGTCGAGCGGCAGATAAATCACGTTGTTGCCCGACTTGCTGTCGACGAACACCTTCGTCGCATTCGAATAGATGTGTTGCATCGTCTCGAGATACATGCGCTCGCGAATCACAGCCGGCGCCTTCGCATACTGTTCGTAGACCTGCGTGAAGCGTTGCGCGTCGCCCTGCGCCTGCGAAACCACGCGCTCGCTATAAGCCTTCGCGTCGTCGACGAGACGCGCCGCCTCGGCCTGCGCGCGCGGCAGGAGCTGGTCGGCATAGGCCTGCGCGTCGCGCTTCGCGCGGTCGCGGTCCTGGCGCGCCTTGGCTTCGTCGTCGAGCGCGGCCTGCACCTGATCGGGCGCCGAGACGCTCTGGATCGCGACGCCGGTCACGCCGAGGCCCGTCTTGTACTCGTCGAGCGAGTGCTGGATCGTATCGGCAAGCTGGGCGCGAATCGGCTCGCGGTCCGCGTACAGCATGTCGTTCGTGCTGCGCGCGCCAACCACGGTGCGCACCGCCGCCTGAGCAGCCTGCGTCACGGTGAGGTCGGGATCGACGCTGCGGAACAGATAGTCGGTCGGCTGCTTGACCTGGTACTGCACGGTCAGGCGCACGTTGAGAATGTCGCCGTCATGCGTGATGACTGCAGCGTCCTTCACGTTTGCCGGACGCACGAGGTTGCTGCGGCCGATCTCGACGGTGCGGATCTGCCCGACATTGACGATTTCGTGAGTCTGGAACGGATACGGCATACGCCAGTGGACGCCCTGGCCAACCGTGTGGCGATACTGGCCGAACTGCAGCACGACGCCGGCCTGGCCTTCCTGCACGACGAAGACGCCGCTGCCCACGTAGATCGCAATGAGCACGCCGAGAACGATACCCACGCCGATGCGCGCGCCATGACCATTGTCCGGGCGCGGTCCGAAGCCGCCCGGGCCCTTGCCCTTGCGGCCGAAGAAAGCGGACACGCGGCGGTTGAAGTCGCGCCACATTTCGTCGAGATCCGGCGGACCGTCGCCCTTGTCGCCGTTGCCACCCTTGTTGCCGTTATTGCCCGGCGGGCGGCGCCCGTCGTCAGAACGCTGGCCATTGCCGTCGCCTCGACCCCAACGCGGGTCGTTCAACGAGAAAATGGCGCGCGCGCGCTGCCAGCCAGTCCGCTTGTTGTAATCGTTCACCTGTGTTCGTTCACCAGAGTAGACAGCGGGTCAATTGCGTGCGAATTCCGTCGGAGCCGCTGGGCCGGCCTTGCGTGCAAGACAGTGCCGGGCGCGCCTCAGCGCTCGTGTTCAGGTTCCCAGTGAGGTTCTTCCTGTACCGCGCTCCAGTCTGCGGCCAGGGACTGCGGCGCATCGGCAAGCGGCTCGGCAGTCGCGATTTCGGCGATGACGGAGCGCAGCGCATCCAGTCCGACACCTGTGCGGGCGCTCAAAAAGACGCGCGAAATATTACCATATTCATCACGCTCGACCGTTCCGCCGCGGGCCGCCAGTTCCGGCACGGCGTCGATCTTGTTGAAGACCAGCACCTGACGGATCGTGTCCGCGCCGATATCGTGCAGCACGCCGTTCACCTGATCGATCTGATCGAGGCGCACGGCGCTCGACGCGTCCACCACGTGCAGAAGCAGATCGGCCTGCACCGTTTCCTGCAGCGTCGCGCGAAACGCGGCGACGAGCTGGTGAGGCAGTTCGCGGATGAACCCGACCGTATCGGACAGCACGATCTGCCCCACTGCGTCGCCGAGCCAGACGCGCCGCGAAGTCGTGTCGAGCGTCGCAAACAGCTGGTCGGCGGCGTAGGCCTGCGCCTTCGTGAGCGCATTGAAGAGCGTGGACTTGCCCGCGTTCGTATAGCCTACGAGCGACACCGACATCGTGCGGTTGCGCTCGCGCTGACGCCGCTGCGTGCCGTGCTGGCGACGCAGCTTCGCAAGCTTGCCTTGCAGCATCTTGATGCGTTCGCCGATGAGCCGGCGGTCGGTTTCGAGCTGCGTTTCACCCGGACCGCGCAGGCCGATACCGCCCTTCTGGCGCTCGAGGTGAGTCCAGGCGCGCACGAGGCGCGTGGCGAGGTATTGCAGCTGCGCGAGTTCGACCTGCAGCTTGCCTTCGTGGCTGCGGGCGCGCTGGGCGAAGATATCTAGAATGAGGCTCGTGCGATCGACCACGCGGCGATTGAGCGCGCGCTCCAGATTACGTTGCTGGGCGGGCGACAGCGCGTGATTGAAGATGACGATTTCGATGTCGTTCGCCTCACAGGCGAGACGCAGTTCCTCGGCCTTGCCGCTGCCGATGAACATGGCGGCGTCGGGGCTGGAGCGTCGCCCGGTGAGCGTGACAGCGGGAGTGGCGCCCGCGCTTTTGGCGAGCAGGCTGAGTTCTTCGAGACTGGCTTCGAACTCGGTCTTGCCGAAGTCGATGCCGACGAGTGCGGCGTTGATCAAATTAGAGGATGTCAAAATGAAAGCGGCCGGACCAGAGCAGCCTGCGAGGCGCCCCGGGCCGGCCGCGTCATGGGTCAGGACGCTTCCGTATCCGGGTGGAAGTTCACCGGACGGGCCGGAACCACCGTGGAGATGGCGTGCTTGTAAACCATTTGCGTAACCGTATTACGGAGCAACACGACGTACTGGTCGAACGATTCGATGTTCCCTTGAAGCTTGATGCCGTTGACCAGATAGATCGAAACAGGCACGTGCTCCTTGCGCAGCGCGTTCAGAAACGGGTCTTGTAACAATTGCCCTTTGTTGCTCATAGCAAACTCCGTATTTTTTTGCAGGTTTAACTTATATTGGGATGAAGAAAAAGAAATCCACCACCAATCGCTACACTATAGCCGATTCTCGTTCCCCCGCGCGGTTCCTGGCGGTTCGGCCAGGAGGCCTTTGCGGGGTAGCGAACGCTATTCAGCAACAGCCTAGTTTTTCTCTGTATAGGGATTCGTCGAGGAGCGAAACTCTATGCGCAATGGAGTGCCGGTGAGCGAGAAAGTTTCCCGGAAGCGGTTCTCCAGATAGCGCTTGTAGGTCTCCGTCACGGCGTCGAGTGCGTTGCCGTGAATGACGATGATGGGCGGGTTCTGTCCCCCTTGGTGCGCGTAGCGCAGCTTCGGACGCACCGGGCCGCGGCGGCGCGGCTGCTGGAACTCCACAGCTTCGATGAGTGCGCGCGTGAGCTTCGGCGTCGGCAGTTTCGCCATGGCGGCGGCGTACGCGTCGTCGACCGAGCGCATCAGCGGGCCGATGCCGAACTTTTCAGTCGCCGAGATGAAGCGCATTTCCGCGAAGTCGAGGAACTTCAGCTTGCGCTGAAGGTGGTGCTTGGTGCGCTCGCGCGCGTGGTCGTCCATGCCGTCCCACTTGTTCACGCCCACCACGAGCGCGCGGCCCTGTTCCACCACGAAGCCCGCGATATGCGCGTCCTGGTCGGAGATTTCCTGCTGCGCATCGAGCAGCAGAATCACCACGTTGGCATCGGCGATCGACTGCAGCGTCTTCACCACCGAGAACTTTTCGATCGCTTCGAACACCTTGCCGCGGCGGCGTAGACCCGCCGTGTCGATCAGCGTGTACTTCTTGCCGTTGCGCTCGAAGTCCACATAGATCGAATCGCGCGTCGTGCCCGGCATGTCGAACGCGATTACGCGGTCTTCGCCGATCAGCGTGTTGACGAGCGTCGACTTGCCCACGTTCGGGCGGCCGACAATCGCGATCTTGACGCCGTGCTTCGCGGCGTCCTCTTCGCTCTCCTCGGGCTGGTCGGCGTACGCTTTTTCGAGCGCCTCATTGATCATTTCCGTCACGCCGTCGCCGTGCGCCGCGGAAATCGCGCGCGGGTCGCCGAGACCGAGTTCGTAGAAGTCGGCGGCCACAGCGCTGTACTTCATGCCTTCGGCCTTGTTGACGACGAGGAAGATCGGCCGGCCGGTCTTGCGCAGGTAGTCGGCGATGTGCTTGTCCTGCGGCGCGAGGCCATTGCGGCCGTCGCAGATGAACACGACGATATCGGCCTCTTCCACGGCCTGGCGCGTCTGGCGCGCCATCTCGTGCAGGATGCCGTCCTTCGCGACGGGCTCGAAGCCGCCGGTATCGACCACGAGATACGGGCGATCGCCCGTGCGCCCTTCACCGTAGTGACGGTCGCGCGTGAGGCCGGGCAGGTCGGCCACCAGCGCATCGCGCGAGCGCGTGAGCCGGTTGAACAGCGTGGATTTCCCCACATTGGGGCGCCCAACGAGGGCGATTACGGGTTTCATCTGATCTTTTCTACAGTAAGGCGCAGCGCCGGAGAGTCCGGCGCGCTGCGCGGCAAGTCCCGCGCCTGCGGGGCTGCATCAGTTGCAAATTATCACGAAATTCACGAGCCGGGCCGCGGCCCAGCGCCGAAAGCGCGGTGCGACCGGGGCGGGACGCCGCGCGAACGCCGGGTGGCGCAACGGTGAACGGCGGGGTCGTGGGCGCCGCTGTCCCAAAATGCGCATGGCCGGCTTGAGCCGGCCAGCGGGCGAGGCATCGGAACCCGGCGGCTCCAGCGCCTCTTGCGTCTGCTCGGTGCGCCGCTCGTGAGGCGCACCGCCGCAGACGACGCTTAATGCGGACGCAGACCGTACAGGTCGCCGTCCTTCGTCTGGACAACCAGCGTATTGCCAGCGAGCACCGGCGCGGCCATGATCGGGCTGCCGTCGGTCTTCACGCGCGAGACGAAGCTGCCGTCGTCGAGCGAGAGGAAATGCACGTAGCCCTGATAGTCGCCGAGCACGACCGCATGGCCCAGCAATGCGGGCACGCTCACATCGCGGCTCTTGAGCTTTTCGTTCGTCCAGGTCGGCTCGCCCGTCGACACGCTGAAGGCCCTCACGACCGACCAGTCGTCGCCGCCCACCACCGTGCTTTCATCCTGAGCGATGCCGGTCGTGCTCGAGAACGGCTTTTGCCACATCGGACGACCCGAATTGGCGTCGAAGCAACCCAGCTGACCCTGGAACGTGACTGCGCAGGTCGTCGCGCCGACCAGCGTGGGCGGACCGCTCACGTCATTGATGCGCTCGACTTCCGTCACGCCCTTCGGATACGAAACCGGCGTTTCCCAGAAAGCGTCCCCGCTTTGCAGGTTGATCGCCGCGAACGAGCCGCCCGGGAAACCGGCCAGCACGGCCTGTTCGCCCGCGAACGTCATGCCCGCCGAAACGCGCAGGTTCAGCGGCACGGCGCGGTTGCGGTAGATCCACTTCTGCTCGCCCGTCTGGCCGTTGAAGGCGACGATCTGGCCGTCGATCGTGCGCACGACCACGAGGCCGTTGCCGACGAGCGGCGGCGAGATGATTTCGCCCGGCGCCTTGGCTTGCCACGAGAGCTTGCCGTTCGCGTCGAGCACATAGACGTCGCCCTTCAGGCCGCCGACGGCCGTGAGATTGCCGTCGCTGCCCACGCCCGCCGAGAGGTCGTCCTTGAGCTTGGTGCGCCAGACGTCCTTGCCCGATGCGGCGTCGATTTTCGCGACCGAGCCGTTTTCGCCCGCCGCATAGACGGCGTCGCCCACGGCGACCGGCGCGAACAGATAGCGCCCCGCCTTGCCGACACTCGACTTCCACACCTGCTGGACGTCCAGCGCCGGCTTGAATTCGGTCAGCGGCACCGGCACGCGGCGCACGTCTTTCGTCGATGAGCAGGCTGCGAGAGCCAGGACGGTCATCGCCAGAGCGACGGGCACAACGGTTCGTTTCAGCAGATTCATCGGTGAACGACGCATGAATGAAGTTGGTTTGAATGGTTTCGCAACGCTGCGCGCAAGCCCGGCACGCTTCGCAATTTAGCCAGCGACTCAGCCGCCGAGCGCATCCAGCTTGAACTGGATCAGCTGACGCTCGGAAGCGTCGCTCTTCGGCAGGCTGTCGAGGGCCAGCTTGTAGGCCGCGCGCGCGTCGTCACGCTTGCCGGCCGCAGCCAGCAGATCGCCGCGGCCGTCTGCCACGATGCCCTTGAACGGACCCGAATCGGGTTGCGGAATCAGCGCGAGGCCCTGATCGTAGGCCTTTTCGTCGAGCAGGAGCGATGCGAGACGCAGCTTCGCGATCTGGCGGAATTCGTCGTCCTTCGCGTGGTCGGCGGCCCATTGCAGCTGCGCCTTCGCGCCAGCCGTGTCGCCCGCCATATAGAGCGCCTTGGCCACGCCGAGCGCCGTCATCTGCGCGTACGCCGTGCCGCCGAAGCGATCTTCCATGTCCGACGCCACGCGCGTGAGCATGGCCTTGTCGCTGCTGTTCGCGGCCTGCTGCACCTGGTCGTACAGCACGGCGGCCTCGGCCGCCTGGCGGCGCTGCCAGAAGTTCCAGCCGTTCCACGCTGCGAGCGCGAGCAGAACGATCAGCACGACCCACGTAGCGGCGTTACCCCACTGCCCCCACCATGCCTTGAAGCTCTCGATCGATTCCTGTTCGTCGTGGTAACTCATCGCGTAGCGATTCCTCGTTTATTCTGAAGCCTGTTTTCGAATGCGCAGCGACCTGGGCAGCCCCACCGGGGCGGCCCTGTTAATCGTCGCCGTCTTCGGCGGATGCAACCATCGCATTGATCAGATATTCGGTCAAGTCCTCAAGCGCTACCGTTTGTTGCTCGCTGCGGGCCTCCGCGGCCGTGCCGCGCAGCGCCTTCACACCGGCCTCGCCTCTCGCCACTTCGTCCTCGCCGAGTACCACGGCAAAGGCCGCGCCGCTGGCATCCGCGCGCTTCATCTGCGACTTGAAGCTCGCGCTCTGACCGTCGGCGCTGCAATGCAAGATAACGTCGAGGCCCGTATCGCGCAGACGCTCCGCCACGATGAACGCCTTCTCACGCGCGGCTTCGCCCTGGTGGACAACGTAGACATCGCAACCATCTTCTTCCGGCACGAGGTCTTCTTCCTTGAGCAGTTCGAGAATGCGCTCGATGCCCATCGCCCAGCCGCAAGCCGCCGTCGGCTTGCCGCCCAGCTGCTCGATCAGCGGATCGTAACGGCCGCCCGCCGCGACGGTGCCCTGAGCGCCGAGCTTGTCGGTCACCCACTCGAACACGGTCAGATTGTAGTAATCGAGACCACGAACGAGACGCGGGTTGATCTTGAACGGAATGTTGTTCGACTTGAGAATGCGCTGCAGCCCTTCGAAGTGCGCGAGCGAGTCTTCGCCGAGGAAGTCGATCAACTTCGGCGCCTTGTCCGCGATCTCCTGCAGCGCGGGATTCTTCGTGTCGAGCACGCGCAGCGGGTTCGTGTAAAGGCGGCGCTTGCCGTCTTCGTCGAGCAGATCGACGTGCTGTTCGAGATACTTGATGAGCTCGACGCGATGCGCCGCACGCTCTTCGGCCACGCCGAGCGAGTTGATCTCGAGCTTGATGCCGGTGAGGCCGAGATCGTCCCAGAGGCGTTGACACATCAGGATGATTTCAGCGTCCGCATCGGGGCCCGCGAAACCGAGCGCCTCGACGCCCACCTGATGGAACTGGCGATAGCGGCCGCGCTGCGGACGCTCGTGACGGAACATCGGGCCGATGTACCACAGGCGCTTCGGACCGTCGTAGAGCATGTTGTGCTCGATCGACGCGCGCACGGCAGCCGCCGTGCCTTCCGGACGCAGCGTGAGGTTCTCGCCGTTGAGCGCGTCGGTGAAGCTGTACATCTCCTTCTCGACGATGTCGGTCACTTCGCCGATGCCGCGCGTGAAGAGTTGCGTATGTTCGACGATCGGCGTGCGGATATTTTGATAGCCGTACGAACGAAGCAGCGACTTCACCGTGGTTTCGAAGAATTCCCACAGGCCTGCCTCCTGCGGCAGGATGTCGTTCATGCCCTTCACGCCCGAGAGCTTTTCGGGCTTGCGTTTTTGTTCAGTCATTGCGTTGCGAATTGGCTTTATGCGGTTGTGCGTATCGAGCGACGAGCGGGCTACATGCGAACTACATGCGAACTACATGCGAACTACAAGCGGATCGACCGGCTTGCTCAGTTCGTCGCCTCGGCCTTGCCGTACTTGCGCGCGACGTAGTCACTCACGATCTGCTGGAATTCTTCGGCGATGTGCTCGCCGCGCAGCGTCTTCACCTTCTCGCCGTCGATGAAGACCGGCGCCGCGGGGTTCTCGCCCGAGCCCGGCAGGCTGATGCCGATGTTCGCGTGCTTCGACTCGCCCGGACCGTTCACGATGCAGCCCATCACGGCGACATTCATCGTCTCGACGCCAGGATACTCGTCGCGCCACAGCGGCATCTGCGCACGCAGATAGCCCTGGATCTGCGAAGCCAGCTCCTGGAACAGCGTGCTGGTCGTGCGGCCGCAGCCGGGGCATGCGATGACCATCGGTGTGAACGAGCGCAGGCCCATGGTCTGCAGGATTTCCTGGCCGACCACGACTTCGCCCGTACGCGCACCGCCCGGTTCCGGCGTGAGCGAGATGCGGATGGTGTCGCCGATGCCCTGCTGGAGCAGCACGGAAAGCGCCGCCGTCGAAGCGACGATGCCCTTCGAGCCCATGCCCGCTTCCGTGAGGCCCAGGTGCAGCGCGAAATCGCAACGCTTCGCGAGTTCCTGGTAGACGGCGATCAGGTCCTGCACGCCGCTCACCTTGCACGACAGGATGATCTTGTCGCGACCGAGGCCGAGTTCGACCGCGCGTTCCGCCGAGCCGATGGCCGACTGGATGAGCGCTTCGTACATCACGCTTTGCGCTTCCCACGGCTCCTTGCGCGCGCCGTTCTCGTCCATCATGCGCGCGAGCAGATCCTGGTCGAGGCTGCCCCAGTTCACGCCGATACGCACCGGCTTGTCGTACTTGATGGCCGCTTCGATCATCTGCGCGTACTGCGTGTCGCGCTTCGCGCCCTGGCCCACGTTGCCCGGGTTGATGCGGTACTTCGACAGCGACTCTGCGCAGGCGGGATAGTCGCGCAGCAGCAGATGGCCGTTGTAATGGAAGTCGCCGACGAGCGGCACCATCACGCCCATGCGGTCGAGCTGTTCGCGGATATGCGGGACGGCCGCCGCCGCTTCCGGCGTGTTGACCGTGATACGCACGAGCTCCGAACCCGCCTGCGCGAGTTCCTTGATCTGGATCGCGGTGCCGATGGGATCCGCGGTGTCGGTGTTGGTCATCGACTGCACGCGCACCGGCGCGTCGCCGCCGATCGTCACCAGCTGTCCGCCCCAGCGCACATGCACGGCATGCGACTTGCGGCGCGGCGCGTGGCCGCCGAGAACCGGCTCGTTCGAGCAGATCTGACTGTTGCTGGTCGGGGATTGCGTTTCGCTTTGCATCGAAAAACCCATTTACGCCTCACGCGCACTAGCGCCGGCTAGCCGGCGGCGGCACTGCGTGAATTGAAAAAGCGTCGCGGCCGGCAATGAGACTTGCCAGGCCGCGACGCATGCCATGTCCTGATCAGGGCAGCACGAAGCGCGCGACATTGCCACGCGCCGACGCGTATTTCGACGTGTCGACCGGCTGGCCGTCGATGGTCATCGACTCGATGCCGGCCTTGTTGCCCACGGTGACCTTGAGCGGCTCGGTGCCGCTGATCTCACGCGCGTCGCTGCCGTGGATCATGCCTGAGAACACTTCCTTCCCATCCTTCTGGCGCACGCTGACCCAGGTGTCCTGCGTCACGCGGATCGCGAACGTCGAGGTGTCAGCGCCGTTGTCGACTGCCGCGCTCTGCGCTGCCGCTGCGGCCGGCGCGCTCGCCGCCTGAGCGCGCGCAGCGCTGGCCGCGTTGGCGACGGCCGCCGCCGGCGCAGCGCTTGCAGCCGCGGGCTTCGCGGCCTGCGGTGCCGGTGGCGTCGCTTGCGGCGCGGGTTGCGCAGCTTGAGGCGCCGGTTGCGCAGCTTGCGGTGCGCTCGCCTCAGCGCCTTGATCGGGCGCCGCGTTGGCGTAGTCGCCTGCATCGTTTGCGTCACCCGTCCGCGGCGCTGCGGACTGATCCGCGCCCTGCGCGTCCGATGCATCCGCGCTGCCGGTTGCAACACCCTGCTGGACCGTCGGCGACGATGCGCCCGTCTGCACGCTCGCGCCGTTGGCCATCGCCTTCAGGCGCGCAAACCACGCCGACGATTCGCCGCTGTTCGTGTGCCACATGGAGATGGCAAGCACCGCGATCACGATGATCGCCACGCCCCACAACCACGAGGCGCGGCGGCGCGGAGCCCGTGCGCCGCTGCCGCCGAGCGAGAGCGAAACGCGGCCGCGCGGCAGATCGGAGCCCGCCGAAGCCGGCATCGACAGATCCGGCTGCGCGATGCCGCGCTCGCGGCGCAGCGCCTGCGTGAACGGCGCGGAATCCGTACCGAGCAGCTTCGCGTAGGCGCGCACCACGCCGAGCGCGAACGTCGTGTCCGGCAGATGGCTGATATCGCCCGCTTCGAGTTCGCGCAGCTTCGACACCGACACCTTCAGGCGCGCCGAGACGTCTTCGATCGCCCAACCCTTGGCCTCGCGCAGTTGCGCAAGACGCGCGCCGGCTGCGGCCAGCGTGTCGGGCACTGCCTGCACCGGCGAAGGTGTGGCGCCCGGCGCCGAACGACCTGCGTTGCTGTCAGTTCCGTCTGTCCCGAAAGGGTGCTGCGGCTCGCTCATCCCAAAGTCCTTGCGTCGATTCTTTTCAATACTGCAACCGGTTGGCGCGTCCCGCCCCGCCTCTACCCGATTCGCAGACCGTTTATAACAAAATGCGCGGCCAGTGTGCCGCTTCCGATCGCTTCTGCAACGTTTCTTTTACTACTGCCGACGGCCGCGCGTTTCCCCCGCACGCCGCCGTCGGCCCTCCTGATGCCGGTTCAGTGCTGAACCGGCCGTACTTCGATGACCTTGCCCGCGGCCCGGCCCGTGCGCTCAGCAAGGCGCGTGCGGTCCTTCACCTCGCCGGCGAGTTGCCCGCAGGCCGCGTCGATGTCGTCGCCGCGCGTCTTGCGCACGGTCGTGAGGACGCCCGCATCCATCAGAATCTGCGCGAAGCGCTTGATCTGGTCCGATTTCGAGCGCAGCAAGCCCGACTCGGGGAACGGATTGAACGGGATCAGATTGAACTTGCACGGCACGTCACGCGTCACGGCGAGCAACTGGCGTGCGTGCTCTTCCGTGTCGTTGACGCCGTCGAGCATGCAGTACTCGAACGTGATGAAATCGCGCGGCGCGACCTCCAGATAACGCTGGCAGGCCGCCATCAACTCACGAAGCGGGTACTTGCGGTTGAGCGGCACGAGTTCGTCACGCAGCGCGTCGTTCGGTGCATGCAAGGAAACGGCGAGCGCCACGGGCAGTTCGGCCCCGAGACGATCCATCATCGGCACGACGCCCGACGTGGAAAGCGTGACGCGCCGGCGCGACAGGCCGTAGGCGTTGTCGTCGAGCATCAGGCGCATGGCGGGCACGACCGCGTCGTAGTTCAGGAGCGGCTCGCCCATACCCATCATCACGACGTTCGTGATGACGCGCTCGCCCTTGCCGTCACCGCCGGTCGCCCGGCCTCCAGCCTCGCCCAGAAGCGAGGCGCGCAGGGCGAATTCCGCCATGCGCAGCTGGCCGATGATCTCGGCGGTGGTGAGATTGCGTGAAAAACCTTGCTTGCCGGTGGAGCAAAACCGGCAATTGACCGCGCATCCCGCCTGCGAGGACACGCACAGCGTGCCGCGGTTGTCTTCGGGGATGAACACGGTTTCGACCGCGTTGCCGTTGCCGACGTCCACGAGCCACTTGCGCGTGCCGTCGGAGGAAACGTTGTCGCTGATGATGCCGGGCATGCCGATGGTGGCGCGCCCTTTGAGCTTCTCGCGCAGCGATTTGGCGAGATCCGTCATGCCGTCGAAGTCGGCGGCGTTGTACTGATGGATCCAGCGCTGAAGCTGTTTGGCGCGAAACGGCTTCTCGCCCAGGCTCTCGCAATAGGCGACGAGCCCTTGGGCGTCGAGATCGAGAAGGTTGACGGTGGAACTGCTCGTCATGTCGAATCCTGCCATTTCAGTGCGAGAGCGCGCTCACCGCCCGCGCTGCCCGGCTGCCTGCGCATTTGCGCGGCATCGGGAACTGGACGGTGAGCGTCATCGCCGTTCGCGACCCTATGCTACTACTGCAGTCAGCTCGCGCCGTGCTTAGCGCGAGTAGACGTTGACTTGCGGGAAGAAGAACGCGATTTCCACGGCTGCCGTTTCAGCGGCGTCCGAGCCGTGCACGGCGTTCGCGTCGATGCTGTCGGCGAAGTCGGCGCGGATCGTGCCCTTCTCAGCCTTCTTCGGATCGGTTGCGCCCATCAGATCGCGGTGCTTCAGGATAGCGTTTTCGCCTTCCAGAACCTGGATCACGACCGGACCCGAGATCATGAAATCGACGAGGTCCTTGAAGAACGGGCGCGCTGCGTGAACAGCATAGAACTTCTCAGCGTCGGCGCGCGAGAGGTGAACCATGCGGGAGGCAATGATCTTCAGGCCAGCGTTTTCGAAGCGGCTGTAGATCTGGCCGATCACGTTCTTCGCCACTGCGTCCGGCTTGATAATCGACAGGGTGCGTTCGATCGCCATAAAAACTCCAGAAAATTAAGAGGTTACAGATTCAAATGAATCCGCAATTGTAGCATGTTCCCATGTATGATTGCGATTGAACCCTCATACCCCGGCAAACCGAGGCAAATGAGCGCAAGCCGGTCACATTCACTGCGCTGCCGTACCATTCAGAAAGGCTTAAGATTGGCGGCATACGCTGTGCAAAGATAACGGAAACTGTGTGGCAACCCGTTGAAACTCTGGGTCGGCGCACTTATCTTATGGGGGAGCGGACCGCGCATCTGCGCGCCCTCACCCACGCGTCTCACGCAAGGAGAAAGCATGAACGAGTATCCCTATAACTTCGGCCGCGGCGGCAGCGTCACCTCGGCGGAGACCCGCAACCGCGTACTGCGCAACACCTACTGGCTGCTCGCGCTGTCGATGGTGCCGACGGTGCTCGGGGCGTGGGTGGGCGTCGCGACCGGCTTCTCGCTTTTTGCGGCTACCAGCCCGGCCATGAGCCTGCTCGCGTTCTTCGCGATCGCCTTCGGCTTCATGTTCGCCATCGAGCGCACCAAGAACAGCTCGGTGGGCGTGTTCGTGCTGCTCGGCTTCACGTTCTTCATGGGCCTGATGCTCTCGCGCCTGCTGTCGTTCGTCCTCGGCTTTTCGAACGGCCCGCAGCTCATCATGCTCGCGTTCGGCGGCACCGGCATCATTTTCACCGCCATGGCCACCATCGCCACGGTGAGCAAGCGCGACTTCTCGGGCCTCGGCAAGTGGCTCTTCATGGGCGTGATCGTGATCCTGCTGGCCGGCGTCGCGAACATGTTCCTGCAACTGCCCGCGCTGATGCTCACGGTTTCGGTGCTCGCCATCGCGATCTTCTCCGCGTATATGTTGTTCGACGTACAGCGCGTCGTGAACGGCGGCGAGACGAACTACATCTCGGCCACGCTCGCGATCTATCTGGACCTCTACAACGTGTTCACGAACCTGCTCGCCATTCTCGGTATCTTCGGCGGCAACCGTAACTAAAGCGCAACTAGCTCCGACGCGGCCGGATCGAAAGATTCCGGCCGCAGAAAGCAAAAGCCCATGAGTTTCGTCATGGGCTTTTTTTCGTCTATGCGTTTTGGCTGCCTCTCGGGCGCGGGATTCAGAGCGCGATCCAGTCGAAACCCTCGGCTTGCGAAGCGACCCCGATTTGAGTCGCGGCATTTCCCAGAACCGCGGCCATCGCCGCACGCGCAAGCTCCGGTGTGTTGTTCTGCTGGCTCAGGTGCGCAGCGATCAAATGGCGCAGCTTCGCGCGGTCGAGCCCCGCGAGGATGCCGCCGGCCGCCTCGTTGTTCAGGTGACCATGCGACCCGCCGATACGCGCCTTGAGCGAAGCCGGATAGCGGCTCGTCGCGAGCATTTCGAGGTCGTGGTTGCATTCGAGCACCAGTGCGTCACAACCGCTCAGCACATTGCCGATATGCGAGGTCGACTCCCCGACGTCGGTCAGCACGCCAAGCCGGCTCGCGCCGTCGCTGAACACGAACTGGAGCGGCTCGCGCGCGTCGTGCGGCACCGTGTAGGGCAACACGCCGAGTTCGCCGATCTCGACTGTTTCGTCGCCCCACAACACGTTGAGTTCGATGCCTGCGGCGTCGTCGGCGCCCACGGCCTGCGCCGTGCCCCAACTCATGTAGAGCGGAATCGACCAGCGGCGCGCCAGCGTGAGCGCGCTGCCGATGTGATCGCTGTGTTCGTGGGTGATGAGAATCGCGGTAAGCGAGTCGGCGGCGAGGCCCGCGCGGGCGAGGCGCCGCTCGACTTCTTTCGCTGAGAATCCGCAGTCGAGCAGCACGCGCGTGGGCGTCGTGCCGCTGCCTGCTTCTACGACCAGTGCGTTGCCCTCGCTGCCGCTGCCGAGGCTCGCAAATCGCATCTCAGCGCACGTCAGTTCAGCTGCGCGTGGAGCGCGGAGACGATACGCTGGGCGTCCGACGAGGTGTCGATACGGCCGGTCTGATCGACCACGGCGACCTGGGTCGAATTACCCGACGAGCGTACGGCCACGCGGTATTCCGGCCCCTGATCCTTCGTGGCCTTCTTCGGGTTGTAGAAAAGCTTGCCGAGCAGGCCGTCGCCCTTGAGCTCCTGCATCGAATCGGCGTAGCGCACGTAGTAGAGGCCCTTCTCGCGGTCGCGGTTGTCGACCGTGAAGTTCGTGCGGTCGAGCGCGAGGCCCACGCGCAGCCATGCGGTGTCGAACGCTTCGGGCAGATCGAGCGTCGTGCCGTCAGGACCGGCGGCGATCTTGACGCCAGCCGTCGACGGGCGCGCGTCGGTCAGCAGTTGCTTGGACTGCGCGTCGGTCAGGCCGAACTTCTGCATGATCTTGGCGAGGAAAGCGGCTTCGAGCGCCGGGTCGCGCGGACGCTCGACCCATTTCGACCCCGTCTTGTCCTGCCCCGTCAGCACTTCTTCCATCGCGTTATGCGTGACGGAAATGTCCGTTTGACCGTCCGGGCCACGCGAAACCAGCACGCGGAAGCGGTCGCGCGTGCCCGACGAGTACGCGAAGTCGATCACGCGGCCGATCGTACGGCGGAACCAGTCGTCCGGAATGTTGGCGCGGTTCTCGGCCCAGTCGGTCGTCATGATGCCCGTGGACGGCGAATCGGTCGTCAGCGTGAAGCCATTTTCCGTCCAGAATTCCTGCAGCTGCGGCCAGACGTCGTCAGGCGAGCGGCCGTCCACCACGAGCCAGCGGCGGTCGCCGTCGCGCTCCACGTGCATACCGAACGGGTCCTGCGCATCCGGCACGCCGAGCGTGGCGTTGCCGGCCGGCATGACCGTGCGCTGAGCTGAGCCGCCCAGCGTGATCGTGGGCGGCGGCGCGACGTACTTCTGGTCGTTTGGCGCCGACGACAGATCCTGCGGCACATTCAGCGGCGGCGCGGTCGGCGTGTCCTTGTAGTTGACGCGATCGGACGCGAACATGTCGTTCAGCGACTCGCAGCCTGCGAGCGAGCCGAGGGCAAGCGCCAGCACCGCCATGCGGGTTGCGTGGAGGGAAAAAGCGGAACGTTTCATGTGGGCCTTCGTGATACGGGAACGCTAAGCCTTGCTCTGCGAGACGGTGGGTCCGAGGTCGGTCCGAGGTCTTTCAGTGATTGGGCGGCTGGGCCGTGGCGGCGTCGGTTGATAAATCGGCGGCTGGCTGACCGGATCAGCCAGCCAGACCGGCTTCGCGCAGCGCGGCACGCACCACGTCGTGGTAGCGCGCGTCGAGCGGCGTGAGCGGCAGTCGGATGCCGCCTTCGATGCGGCCGAGTTCCTGCAGCGCCCACTTCACCGGAATCGGATTCGATTCGATGAACAGGTTCTTGTGAAGCGACAACAACTTCATATGGATCTCACGCGCCGTTTTCGCGTCGCCGGCGAGCGCAGCCTTGCACAGGTCGCTCATCTGGCGCGGCGCAACGTTCGCGGTCACCGAAATATTGCCGTGGCCGCCAAGCAGCATCAGCGCGATCGCCGTGGGATCGTCGCCGCTGAAGATCTTGAAGCCTTTCGGCGCATGCTTGATGAGGTGCGCGGCGCGGTCGATGTTACCCGTCGCTTCCTTCACCGCGATGATGCCCGGCACTTCGGCCAGACGCAGGATGGTTTCGCTCGCCATGTCCGCGACCGTACGGCCCGGCACGTTGTAGAGGATGACCGGCAGGTCCACGTCCCCCGCGATTTTCGCGAAGTGGCGGTACATGCCTTCCTGGGTCGGCTTGTTGTAATAGGGCACGACCTGGAGCGACGCCTGTGCGCCCACTTCCTTCGCGTGCTTCGTGAGTTCGACGGCCTCGGCGGTGGAATTGCCGCCGGCGCCCGCGATGATCGGCATCCGGCCGGCGGCGTGCTCGACCGCCGTCTTGATCATCAGGATGTGTTCTTCGACGTCCAGCGTGGCGGACTCCCCGCTCGTACCGACGACCACGAGGGCATCCGTCCCCTCTTCCACATGCCAGTCGATCAGTTTGCGGAATGCCGGCAGGTCGAGACTGCCATCCTCGTGCATGGGGGTGACGATCGCGGGAATGCTGCCTTGCAGCGTAATGCCGTCCTGAGTGCCGTTAGCCATGAAACGCCAGAAAAATGAGTCGGTTAAACCGCGATTGTAGCGGATTAGCCGGTCAGATCGTAACGCGTTACGGGTAGGCCCTGGTTCTCAGGTACATTACCAGCGCTTTCGGGGGACACTGAGGTCGTTTTTTCCCGTACCGCGCAGATGCGCTGAACATACGCTTCACGCGGCTGCGAAAGAAATCCGTCCTGATAGGCGACTACCCGCAGCGCAGGCGTACAGACGGCCAATAACTCGCCGGGAGCGAGCAGGAAAGCGGGGTTCGATGGCTTTCCCACCGTCGCGTTGCCCTGAGCGAAGGTTTCGTAGATCAGGATGCCGCCCGGCGCCAGTGCCTCGATGAGACGGGGCATGAGCGGGCGATGCAGGTAGTTCGTGACGACCACGGCGGCAAAGCGGGCGTCCGGCGCGAGCGGCCATGGCGCGCCTTCGAGGTCGCACTCTAGCGTCGCGACGCCGGCTACGTCCTGCAACGTGGCAAGCGCGGCGGCGTCGCGATCGAGCGCCGTCACCGGGTGGCCCTGACCAGCCAGCCAGCGCGTGTGCCGCCCGGCGCCGGAGGCGACGTCGAGCACCGTGCCACCGGGCGCGATGAGGTGCGCCCAGCGGCGCACCCAGCGCGAGGGCTCGGAGAGCCCGTGGGCCGGCGCACCGGCGGCAGGCGTCGACGTCATCGGCTCGATCAGCTGTACGAGAGGCCCATGGCCTCACGCACGTCGCGCATCGTCTCGTTGGCAAACTTGCGCGCCTTGTCGCAGCCGTCCGCGACGATTGCACGCAGCAGCGACGGATCGTCCATGTACTTCTGCGCTCGCTCGAGCATGGGCTGCTGCTCGCGCAGGATGCCCTCGATCACGGGCTGCTTGCACTCCAGACAACCGATGCCGGCCGAACGGCAGCCCTTCTGCACCCAGTCGTGCGTCTGCTCGTCCGTGTAGACCTGGTGGAGCTGCCACACCGGGCACTTGTCCGGATCGCCCGGATCGGTGCGGCGCACGCGCGCGGGGTCGGTCGGCATGGTGCGGACCTTCTTCGTGATCGACTCGGCGTCTTCGCGCAGGCCAATGGTGTTGCCGTACGACTTCGACATCTTCTGGCCGTCGAGACCCGGCATGCGCGAGGCTTCCGTGAGCAGCACCTGCGGCTCCGGCAGGATGATCTTGCGCGAGCCTTCGAGGTAGCCAAAAAGACGCTCGCGATCGCTCATCGAGAGGCTTTGCGACTCCGAGAGCATCGCGCGGGCCTGTTCGAGCGCCTCTTCATTGCCTTCCTGCTGATAGGCGTTGCGCAGCTCGTGGTAGAGCTTCGAGCGCTTGCCGCCCAGCTTCTTCGCCGCATCGTTGGCCTTCTCTTCGAAGCCCGGTTCGCGGCCGTACATGTAGTTGAAGCGGCGCGCCATTTCTCGCGCCATCTCGACGTGCGGCACCTGGTCCTCGCCCACCGGCACGAGCGACGCGCGGTACAGCAGGATGTCGGCCGCCATCAGCACCGGGTAGCCGAGGAAGCCATAAGTACCGAGGTCTTTGTCGCGCAGCTTCTCGATCTGTTCCTTGTAGGTCGGCACGCGTTCGAGCCACGACAGCGGCGTGCTCATGCCGAGCAGCAGCGAGAGCTCGGCGTGCTCGGGCACACGGCTCTGGATGAAAAGCGTGGCCTGGTTCGGGTCGATGCCCGAGGCGAGCCAGTCGATCAGCACGTCCCAGACGTTCTTCTCGATGACATCCGGCGTCTCATAGTGCGTGGTGAGCGCATGCCAGTCGACCACGCAGAAGAAGCACGGATACTCGGACTGCAGGCGCACCCAGTTTTTCAGCACGCCGTGATAGTGGCCGAGGTGCAGCGACCCGGTGGGCCGCATGCCGGAAAAGATACGGTCTGGGAACATGATGTTATGAAAAGAGCGACACAAGAGGGGTAAGGATGGCCGTGACCGCGTCGTAACCTAGACTTACGAGCGGGCGCAGCCAGAATCGCGTGAAGATGCCACTCACGAGCAACCCCATCACGATGATGAAACCATAGGGCTCGATACGGGCGAGCGCAATGCTCGCGCGAGTGGGCAGGAGTGCCCCGAGCACGCGGCCGCCGTCGAGCGGCGGCAGCGGAAAGAGGTTCAGCACGCCGAGCACGAGATTCACGCCCACGCCGGCGGCGGCCATGCGCGTGAAGAACGGCTCGTTCACGCCGAGCACCGCGAGTCCCACGCCGAACACGCCCCATACGATGGCCTGCACGAAGTTGCACAGCGGCCCGGCCGCCGCGACCCACAGCGTGCCCCAGCGCGGATTGCGCAGATTGCTGAAGGCGATCGGGACCGGCTTCGCGTAACCGAATACGAACGCGCCGTTGGTCAGGAAATAGAGCACGAGCGGCATGGCGATCGTGCCGATCGGGTCGATGTGGCGCATCGGGTTGAACGAAACGCGGCCGAGCACATACGCGGTGTTGTCGCCGAGCATGCGCGCGACGTAACCGTGCGCGGCCTCGTGCAGCGTGATCGCGAAGATCACGGGCAAGGCGTAGACGACGATCGTCTGAATCAGATTGGCTTCCATGGCGGGCTATTGTATCAATGCGTCAATGCGCTCAGGCCACGGTCATGCCGCGCTCATCCGCGCCTGTCTCATCACGCCTCTTCTTCTTCGATGCCGAACGGCGCCAGCGAACCCCGGCCCGGGCGCACGAGCACCGGTTCCTCGCCCGTGAGATCGATCACGGTGGAGGGCTCGCACGGGCACGCCCCGCCGTCGATCACGAGATCGAGCTGTTTCTCGAGACGCTCCCGAATCTCCTCGGGGTCGTTGAGCGGTTCGGTGTCGGGCGGCAGGATCAGCGTGGTGGCAAGCAGCGGCTCGCCCAGTTCTTCGAGGATCGCGAGCGGAATCGGATGACCGGGCACGCGCAGGCCGATCGTCTTGCGCGACGGATGCGAAAGGCGCCGGGGCACTTCCTTCGTCGCCACCAGCACGAACACATACGGCCCCGGCGTCACCGACTTGATGAGCCGGTATTGGCGGTTGTCGACCATGGCGAAGTTCGCGAGTTCGGACAGGTCCCGCACCATCAGCGAGAGCAGCGCCTTTTCGTCGAGCCCGCGGATGCGGCGCAGGCGCTCGGCGGCGTGCTTGTCGTCGATGCGGGCGGCGAGCGCGTAGCTCGAATCGGTCGGCAATGCGATCACACCGCCGTCACGGATGATCTCCACCGCCTGCTTGACGAGACGCGGCTGCGGGTTTTCCGGGTGAAGCCGAAAGAACTGGGACATGGCAGTAATCAGCTGACGAATGCAATGAAAACAGCGGGCGATGAAAACAGCGGGACGGTGCGCGAAAACGGCGGACGACTGCACGTAGTACCACAAAGCGACGACAAGGCGGGATTGACCGGCGCGAAACGCCTTGCGGCAAATGGGCGGAGTCAGTGGGCCGCGCGCCGTGCGCGGCCTACAGCCATCGCTCCCAGACAGGCTTGAGACCGGAAGGCAAAGGCGGCAGCGTGCCCGGCTTGATCGCGTCGGGCCCGGGCGCATGGAAGTCCGAGCCGCGCGACGCCTCGAAGCCAAAGCGCCTCGCAACGGCCGCGTACTCGGCGTACTGGTCGGGCGTATGGCTGCCGGTAACGACTTCGATGGCCTTGCCGCCCAGATCGATGAATTCGCCGAAGAGCGTGTCGAATTCGAGTTGGGTGTAAGCGTAGCGGCCCGGATGCGCGATGATCGCCTCGCCGCCCGCCGCCTTGATCCACGCTACGGCGTCGGCGAGCCTGGCCCAGCGGTGCGCGATGTAACCGGGCTTGCCTTCGCCGAGCCAGCGCGAAAACGCGTCCTGGGTGTTCTGCGCACGGCCGCTTTCGACGAGAAATCGCGCGAAGTGAGTCCGCGAGACCAGGTCTGGATTCGAGACGTACTGGAACGCGCCTTCGTACGCGTCGGGAATGCCGAGTTCGCCGAGCCGCTCGCCAATGGCTTCGGCGCGTGCCGCGCGGCCGTCACGCGTGCGCGCGAGGCCGTCGACGAGCGCGGCGCACTCCGGATCCACATGCAAGCCGACGATGTGCACCGTGCGCGACGCCCAGGTGACCGAAATCTCGACGCCGCTCAAATAGCGCATACCGAGCGCCTCGGCCGCTTCGCGCGCTTCGCGCTGGCCGCCGAGCACGTCGTGATCGGTGAGCGCCCACAAGCCCACGCCACCCGCTTTCGCCAGCTGCGCGACGGCGGCTGGGGCCAGTTGCCCGTCGGAGACAGTGGAGTGACAGTGGAGATCGGCGTTCATTGGATGCGGGAAAAGGATGAACGTCCATTTTACTGCAACGCAGTGAAGTCGTCGGGCGGCGCCTCGCGCCTCGCCACCGCGCGAATGCGGAGTCGAGGTGCCTTACGCTCCTGCGCAGAAGGCCTCGATCAGGCGCGCGACCTCTTCCGGCTGGTCGTGATGCACCATGTGCCCCGCCCCGTCGACGATACGCTCGCGCCAGTCGGGAAATGCCTCGAAGCGCTTCTTGAATTCGCCGATGGGCACCGCCCCCGCGAGCCGCACAAGCGTTTCGGAACTGGCCGCTTCGACGTGCAGCACCCTTGCGCTCACCTGCGACCAGATCGCCATCACCTCGTCGAGCTGGTACAGCAGCGGACCGCGCATCTTGTGCGCCGGATCGCCGAGCAGCACATAACCGCCCTCGCCGTCCGGCTTCGACCAGTGTTCCGCGAGAAAGCGCGCACGCGGTGCGATCAGACGCGGATTGGTCTTCACGAGCCGCGCGGCCACCTCGTCGAGCGACGCGTACGTGCGCAGTTGCGGCGGCGTGCGCACTTCGTCGAGCCACTCGCGCATGCGGCCCGGCGCCTGTCTCGGTGACGGCGCCGGCATGCCGAAACCCTCCAGGTCGACCACGCGGCGCACACGCTCGGGCCGCACGCCCGCATAGAGGCACACGATGTTCGCGCCGAGACTGTGTCCGACGAGATCCACCTTGCCTTCGGGCGCGTAGTGGGCAAGCAGCGCGTCGAGATCGGCGAGGTAGTCGGGGAACCAGTAGTGACTGCCCTGTCCTTGCGCAACGGGCCAGTCGGAGAGGCCGAAGCCGCGCAGGTCGGGAGCGATGACCTGCCAGTCACCGCCGCGTGCATCGAGCGCATCGACGACGAACTGGAACGACGCCGCCACGTCCATCCAGCCGTGCAGCATGAACAGCACGGGCGCGCTCTCGGCGCCCCAGCGGCGCACGTGCAGCCGGATGCCATTGACGTTGACGAATTCGGACCGGGATTGATTCATCTGCGTTGCCGCAAAAAAGAATGGTCGTTCGATTATATAGCCGCCGGGCGTTCGCGGTACGTCATTCGTTCGAGTGACGCCCCGCTGACTGCTTCGAGGCGGACTGTTCCGCGGCGTCCTGGGCCGCCAGCGTGTCCAGTTCGGCTTCGTCGAAACCCGCCGAGCGGCGCGCCTCGAAGTTGAACGGACCGCGCATGCGCGGCGCGTGGTACTGCTGCGCGAGCGCGAGCCATGCCGCGTGCGGGTCGAGCGCGCGTGCCTCGCAAAGGTGGCGGAACCAATGGTTGCCGATGCGTACGTGCCCCACTTCGTCGCGCAGGATGATGTCGAGGATCGCGGCCGATTCGTCGTCGCCAGCCTGCTTCAGGCGCGCGCGGATGGGCGGCGAGGCGTCGAGCCCGCGCGCCTCCAGCACACGCGGCACGAGCGCCATGCGCGCGAGCACGTCGGCGCTGGTGCGCTCGCACATCTCCCACAGGCCGTTGTGCGCGGGGAAGTCGCCGTATGCGTGGCCATAGTCGGCGAGCCGCGCACGCAGCAGCGAGAAGTGATACGCCTCTTCCGCCGCGACCCTGAGCCAGTCGGCGTAGAACGCGTCGGGCATGGCGGGGAAGCGCCAGACCGCGTCGAGCGCGAGATTGATCGCGTTGAATTCGATGTGGGCCAGCGCGTGCAGCAGCACGACGCGGCCCTGTGGCGTGCTCATGCTGCGGCGCTGCAGTTCGCGCGGCTCGACGAGCGGCGGCTCGGCCGGGCGGCCAGGCAAGCCGTCCGGCGTCGGGATGACGCGCTGCGGCTCCCAGCGAGGCGCAGCGGCCTGCGCCTGACTCTGCGCGTGCAGCGCGCGCACCGCATCGACCTTGGCGACCGGGACGCATTCGCGCAGCGCGGCGAGCGCGGCGAGGCGCCAGCAGTCGGGCTCGGCATCGGTTGGTCCTGGGAGATCAGCACTTGCGCTGACGGCGGAAAAAGCGGAATTCATCGGCAGAAGAAACAGGGACCGAAAAGCGGAAATACAAGACGCGGGCGCGGGCGCCCGAAAAGCGCCCCGAGCGGACCGCGCACGCAACCGTTTACAATACGCGATTCACCTGCCTGGCGTCGTCCACACCCGTTGCGCGTCGCCCGCAGACCGGCAGCAGCCCCGAAAGACATAGGAGACTCAACACCGTGGCCATCTACAAGCTTGGCGAAGCTGCACCGACCATTCACGAAAGCGTGTTCGTCGCGGACAACGCGACCGTCATCGGCAAGGTCGAACTGGCCGAAGACGCGAGCGTCTGGTTCGGCGCGACGCTGCGCGGCGACAACGAGCCGATCACCGTCGGCGCGCGCAGCAACGTTCAGGAAGGCGCGGTGCTCCACACGGACCCCGGCTACCCGCTCACGCTCGAAGCGAACGTGACCGTGGGCCATCAGGCCATGCTGCACGGCTGCACCGTGAAGGAAGGCGCACTGATCGGCATTCAGGCCGTGGTCTTGAATGGCGCGGTGATCGGCCGCAACTGTCTGGTTGGCGCGGGTGCGGTGGTCACCGAAGGCAAGGTGTTCCCCGACAACTCGCTGATTCTCGGCGCGCCGGCCAAAGTCGTGCGTGAGCTGACCGAGGCCGACATTGCCGGCCTCAAGCGCAACGCGGATGTCTACGCGCAGCGCCGCGAATATTTCAAGGCGCAGCTCGTGCGCATCGGCTGAGAGCGACACGCTCTTGCCGTGTGCGGCGCGGGCCGCGCCGCCCCGATTGAAACGAAGGAAAAGATTGTGAACGACCAGTTGCAAAAATTCATGTTCAGCGCCGCGCCGGTACGCGGCGAGATCGTCTCGCTGAACAACACGTGGCAGGAAGTGCTCAAGCGCCGCCAGTATCCGACGCCCGTGCGCACCGTGCTCGGCGAGATGATGGCAGCGTGCGCGCTGCTCTCGGCGAATCTCAAGTTCGACGGCACGCTGATCATGCAGATCTTCGGCGACGGCCCCGTGAAGATGCTGGTCGTACAGTGCGGCTCGGATCTGACGATGCGCGCGACCGCGCGCCTCGGCGAAGACTTCATGGGCGAAAATGCCCTGCCGCTCGGCGAAGAACTCACGTTCGCCGACCTCGTGAATCCGGACGGCCAGGGCCGCTGCGTGATCACGCTCGACCCCGCGAAAAAGCAGCCGGGCCAGCAGCCCTACCAGGGCATCGTGCCGCTGAATGGCGAAGACGGCCCGCTCAAGTCCATTGCCGCCGTGCTCGAGCATTACATGCATCACTCGGAACAGCTCGACTCGCGCCTTTGGCTCGCCGCCAACGACGACCGTGCAGTCGGCATGCTGCTCCAGAAGCTGCCGGGCGACGGCGGGATCGTGCCGCACCAGGGCGAGCACGACCTCGATACGTGGGAGCGCGTCTGCACGCTCGGCGGCACGCTCACGCGAGACGAAATGCTCAAGGAAGACGGCGAGACATTGTTCCGCCGCCTCTTCTGGCAGGAGAACGTGCGTCACTTCGAGCCGCTGGCGCCGCGCTTCCAGTGTTCGTGCTCGCGCGAGAAAGTGGGCGCGATGCTCAAGATGCTGGGCCGCGAGGAAGTCGACGGCGTGATCGAGGAACGCGGTCATGTCGAGATTCATTGCGACTACTGCAATCAGCGCTATGAGTTCGACCCTGTGGATGTCGCGCAACTTTTTGCCGTGACTGGGCTCTCAGAAAGCGTGAGCCCCGCTGCGGAGCGTCGCCACTAAGGCAAACGGGTGCAAACCGCGGCGCAACGCGTGTTGCGTCGCCGCCCTGCGTAGCGGCACATAGACAGGCGCGGGGACCGGATCGAAATGCGGACCTGCCCTCATCTCAAGTTACTTAGGCGTCCGACAGATGGAGAGAAGCATGATCAAGAACAAACGCTTCGTACGTCCCATCGTATCTCCGTTACGCGAGCGCATGCCGCGCGTGAGCGCTTTGCTCGTACTCACGACGCTCGGCGCGGCCGTTGCGTCGACGAGCGGCTGCATGATGGACCCGCCGGGCCCGTCGCCGATCTACAGCCGGCTGCCCCCGGCGCAGTCGGGCATCCCGGCCGCCGCGCCCGTGCTCACGCCCGACGAGAAAGCGCGCTACGACGCGATCGACCGTCAGGCGCTCGCTGAACAGGACAACGCCATGGCCGCGGAAGCTGCCGCACAAGCCTGGTCGCGCGCGTATGCGCCGCCGGTCACCGTCTACGGCAGCTATTACAGCGGCGGTTGGGGGCACGGCTGGGGTACGGGGATTGGCTACGGCTATCCGGGCTGGGGCTGGTAATCGCGGGCTTCGCGACGTGAACGCTCAGAACGAAAAAAGGCGCGGCTCAATGCCGCGCCTTTTGCTTGTCTTATCTGCTCATCGCAAGCGAACCGCTCAACCCGCCTTCTTCGCTTCCTTCCCATGCCCGTGCTTCTTCTCGGGCACGCGCGAAACGGGGTTCGGCACCACCCTCACCGGCGCCGCCGACATCTCGCCGCGCGTCGAGGTGTTCGACGAACCGCTCGGCGTAACCGGCGGCGACTGGTTCGGCGAGACGAACTGCACGAACACCTCGCTGTCCTTCACCATGCCCATCTCATAGCGAGCACGCTCCTCGACGGCAGCCGTGCCGTTCTGCAGATCCTGCACTTCGCCCGCAATGCGTTCGTTGCGCAGTTTCTCGTCGTCGTTCTGCTTTTGCTGCTGCGCGAGTTGCTGCTGCAGTTCGTGGACACGCAGCCAACCACCATGGCCCCACCAGAGCGGATACTGGATCAGCACGAGCAGGATGATCAGAACGACAGTGACAAGCCGCATGAAAGGTGCCGGATAAATACACGCCGCCCTGCGCTATACGCAGGGCGGCGGAGAGAGATGACGAAGGGTGACAGCAAGGCTGCTGCCGGCGCTGGGTCCGCTTAGCGGAGGTTATAGAACGCCGACTTGCCCGGGTAGCTGGCGATATCACCGAGATCTTCCTCGATGCGCAGCAGCTGGTTGTACTTCGAGATGCGGTCGCTGCGCGAGAGCGAACCGGTCTTGATCTGACCCGCGTTCAGGCCCACGGCGATGTCGGCGATCGTCGAGTCTTCGGTTTCGCCCGAGCGGTGCGAGATCACGGCCGTGTAACCGGCGCGCTTGGCCATTTCGATTGCCGCGAAGGTTTCCGTCAGCGTGCCGATCTGGTTGATCTTGATGAGGATCGAGTTGGCGATGCCCTTCTCGATGCCTTCCTTCAGGATGCGCGTGTTGGTCACGAACAGGTCGTCGCCCACGAGTTGGACCTTCTTGCCGAGCTTGTCGGTCAGGAGCTTCCAGCCGGCCCAGTCGGACTCGTGCATGCCGTCTTCGATCGAGACGATCGGGAACTTGTCGGCGAGCGTCGCGAGGTAGTCGGCGAATTCGGCCGACGACAGTTGCAGGCCTTCGCCCGCGAGCTGGTACTTGCCGTCGTGGTAGAACTCGCTCGCTGCGCAGTCGAGCGCGAGCAGGACGTCTTCACCGGCGCGGTAGCCGGCCTTCTCGATGGCTTGCAGGATGGTCGAAAGGCACTCGTCGTTGCTGCCGAAGTTCGGTGCGAAGCCGCCTTCGTCGCCCACTGCCGTGCTCATGCCGCGATCCGAGAGGATCTTCTTGAGCGCGTGGAACACTTCCGCGCCGCAACGCAGCGCTTCGCGGAAGGTCGGCTGGCTCACCGGCACGATCATGAATTCCTGGATGTCGAGGCTGTTGTTCGCGTGCGCGCCGCCGTTGACGATGTTCATCATCGGGACCGGCAGTTGCATTGCGCCCGAGCCGCCGAAGTAGCGGTACAGCGGCAGGCCGGCTTCCTCAGCGGCGGCCTTCGCGACGGCCATCGACACGGCCAGCATGGCGTTCGCGCCGAGGCGCGACTTGTTGTCGGTGCCGTCGAGCTCGAGCAGGGTCTTGTCGAGGAAGGCTTGTTCCGACGCGTCGAGGCCCATGATCGCCTCGGAGATTTCGGTGTTGATGTGCTCGACGGCCTTCAGCACGCCCTTGCCGTTGTAGCGGCCGGCTTCGCCGTCGCGCAGTTCGATCGCTTCGCGCGAGCCCGTGGATGCGCCCGACGGCACTGCCGCGCGGCCCATCGTGCCCGATTCGAGCAGCACGTCGCATTCGACGGTGGGATTGCCGCGCGAATCCAGAATCTCGCGACCGATGATATCTACGATTGCACTCATGGTTTCCTCAGGAAATGACAGTAATTCTTGCGCGAGCTGCGCCGCCTGCTGCATCGCCCCGCGAGGCACAGTTTCTATGCTCGTTCGGGGGCACACCGTCACATGGGACAGGCTGCGCGCTCGCCAGGTTCAACTTGCCGCAGCGCGACGCTCACGTTCCCGTGACCGATGCGCTGCCACGCTGCCTTGTAAATCGAGCGCGGTGCGGTGCGCCGCGCTGCTCCTCCATCGCGCCGCTCATGCAATCGAAGCGGCGCGCCGTACTACGTAATTTCCAGCTCAGCTGAAGTCGTTCTCGAGGAACGGCGTGCGCTTGACCGCCTGGTCGAGCGTCACGAGGGTTTCGAGCAGGTCGGCCATGCGGTTCAGCGGCACGGCGTTCGGGCCGTCGGACTTCGCCTGCGCGGGGTTCGGGTGCGTCTCCATGAAGAGACCCGCCACGCCCGTGGCCACGGCCGCGCGAGCGAGCACCGGCACGAATTCGCGCTGCCCACCCGAGCTCGTGCCCTGCCCGCCCGGCAGCTGCACCGAGTGGGTCACGTCCATCACGACCGGCGCACCCGTCTCGCGCATGATAGCGAGCGAGCGCATGTCCGAGACGAGGTTGTTGTAACCGAACGAAACACCGCGTTCGCAGGCGAAGAAGCGGTCTTCGGAAAGACCCGCCTCACGCGCGGCTTCGCGAGCCTTGTCGATCACGTTCTTCATGTCGTGCGGCGCGAGGAACTGGCCTTTCTTGATGTTCACAGGCTTGCCCGAGCGCGCACACGCGTGGATGAAGTCGGTCTGGCGGCACAGGAACGCGGGCGTTTGCAGCACGTCCACGACCGAAGCCACGGGTCCGATCTCTTCTTCGGTGTGCACATCGGTCAGCACCGGCAAGCCGAGCTGACGCTTCACTTCGGAAAGGATGCGCAGGCCCTCGTCCATCCCGAGGCCGCGAAACGACTTGCCGCTCGAACGATTGGCCTTGTCGTAAGACGACTTGTAGATGAACGGAATGCCGAGCTTCGACGTGATTTCCTTCAAGCGCCCAGCCGTGTCGATCGTCATCTGTTCGGACTCGACGACACAGGTGCCTGCGATCAGGAAGAACGGCTTGTCGAGACCTACCTCGAAACCGCACAGATTCATGCTTTCTCCTCGGCGCGCGCCTCGTGGTGCGCGACTGCCGCTTCGACATACGCCTTGAAGAGCGGATGGCCGTCACGCGGCGTGGACGTGAATTCCGGGTGGAACTGGACGCCGACGAACCACGGGTGCATGTCGCGCGGCAGTTCCATCATTTCCGGCAGGTCTTCGGTCGGCGTACGGGCGCTGATGATAAGGCCGCCGGCTTCGAGCTTGGGCACGTAGCCGTTATTGACTTCATAACGGTGACGGTGACGCTCGTTCACGTCCTTGCCGTAGATTTCTGCCGCGAGCGTGCCGGGCTTGATCGGGCAACGCTGCGAACCGAGGCGCATCGTGCCGCCGAGGTCCGAGTCTTCGGTGCGCTTCTCGACCTTGCCTTCGCGATCGGCCCATTCGGTGATGAGCGCGACGACGCGGTCGGGCGTGTCCGGATCGAATTCCGTGCTGTTCGCGTGCTTCAGGCCCACCACGTCCCGCGCGAATTCGATGACGGCGAGCTGCATGCCGAGGCAGATGCCGAGGTACGGCACCTTCGCTTCGCGGGCGTACTGGATGGCCTTGATCTTGCCTTCGGTGCCGCGACGGCCGAAGCCGCCCGGCACGAGGATCGCGTCGAGATGCTTGAGGCTCTCGACACCTTCTTCGTCGATCTGCTCGGAGTCGATGTACTCGATGTTCACCTTCGCCGAGGTCTTGATCGACGCGTGGCGCAGCGCTTCGATGAGCGACTTGTACGACTCGGTCAGGTCGACGTACTTGCCGACCATGCCGATCGTGACTTCGTGCTTCGGATGCTCGAGCTTCTCGACCATTTCCGCCCAGATCGACAGATCGGCGGGCTTGGCGGAGAGCTTCAGTTCGTCGCAGACGATCGAGTCGAGGCCCTGGTCGTGCAGCATCTGCGGGATCTTGTAGATGCTGTCGGCGTCCCACACCGAGATCACGGCGTCTTCGGGTACGTTCGAGAACATCGAGATCTTCGAGCGCTCGTCGTCCGGAATGCGGCGGTCGGCGCGGCACAGCAGCACGTTCGGATAGATACCGATTTCGCGCAGCTTCTGCACGCTGTGCTGCGTGGGCTTGGTCTTGAGCTCACCCGCCGTGGCGATGAACGGCACCAGCGTGAGGTGCACGAAGCACGCGCTATTGCGGCCAAGGCGCAGGCTCATCTGGCGCGCGGCCTCGAGGAACGGCAGCGACTCGATGTCGCCCACCGTGCCGCCCACTTCGACGATCGCGACATCCGGCTCGCCGCACGTCGCCGATGCGGCGCCGCGTTCGATGAATGCCTGGATTTCGTTCGTGATGTGCGGAATGACCTGCACGGTCTTGCCCAGATAGTCGCCGCGGCGTTCCTTGCGGATCACCGATTCGTAGATCTGGCCCGTGGTGAAGTTGTTGGCCTTGCGCATCTTCGTGGTAATGAAGCGCTCATAGTGGCCAAGGTCGAGGTCGGTTTCCGCTCCGTCTTCCGTCACGAACACTTCGCCGTGCTGAAACGGGCTCATCGTGCCGGGGTCGACGTTGATGTAGGGATCGAGCTTGAGGAGGGTGACTTTCAGACCGCGCGATTCGAGGATCGCGGCGAGGGAGGCGGCGGCAATACCCTTGCCAAGGGAGGAAACTACGCCGCCGGTGACGAAAACATATTTGGTCATCGCTGGATGCTCGCGGGAAAAACGGATTATACCTGAAAGCAAGGGCTAACCCTGAATTTTGAGCGAGCGGAAACGATGCGCGACACGTAGCCCCACGCCCTACCGTGCCCCGCAAGCAACCGCGCCGAAAACCGGCCGCTCAGGCTCCGTTTTCCATGGCGTAAAGCATGCGCTGTACCGCGCGCGCGGTCTCGATCGGACGCTCCATCGGATACAGATGACTGCCCTCGATCCACTCGAAGCGCTCGCCGGCGATGCGCCGTGTTGCCGCAAGCCCGACCTGGCGCACTTCACGCGACTGCGTGCCCGCGACGAAGCTCACCGGCACGGGCGAGCCGTGCACGAGCCTCGGGCCTAAGGTGTGCGGCAGCGTGCGGTAAATCATGTACTCGGTCTGGCGGTCGAAGGCGAGCGTGCGACCGCCGTCGACCGAGGTCTGAGGAATGCCGAAGTCGACATAGTCGGAAAGCACGCGCTCGTCCCAGCGCGCGAATGCCGCCTTCGAATGGAAATGCCGCCAGGCCTCGTCGCGGCTCGCCCAGTTCGTGCGGCGCGTGCGCGTGGCGACGGCAGGCGACAGGCGCTCGTCGAGCCCGGTCCACTGCGAGACCCGCAACATGCTGCTGCGCCAGCCCGCGATCACCGGCGAATCGAGCATCACGACGCCCTTGACCCATTGCGGCTTTTTCAGCGCGGCCATCAGCGAGAGATAGCCGCCGAGCGAATGGCCGACGAGCCACACGGGCTCCTCGTAGGTGCGGCCGATGTCGTCGAGCAGTTGTTCGACGAGATGCGGCCAGTCGCGGGTGACGGGAAAGCGCGCGTCGTGCCCGATGCGCTCGATGTAGCGCAACTCATAGTTGTCGCCCAGTTCGGCGAAGAACGTGCGATACGTCGAGGCCGGAAAGCCGTTCGCGTGCGAGAAATGGATGACGTTTTTCAAAGGCGGCGTGTCTCTCTATTTTGTTGATCTCTTTCGTCATTCGCGCTTTCGTTCACCCTGCTATCGGCGCGTCAGTCCTGCGTCGGCGGGTCCATCCAGTAGCGCCGCTGCGTGTCGCGAAAGCGCTCGACGGCAAGTGCGCCGGGTCGCGCCTCGACGCGCGCGGCGCCGTCCGCGTCGCTGCGCGCGAGCACGATGTCGCGGGCCGCGTAGCGCGCGTAGACGCCCGGATGCGGGTGATGAAAGCGGTTCAGATAGCCTACCTGAAATATCGCGACGAGCGGCCAGACAGAATCGAGGAACGGTTCAGTCGACGAGGAGCGGCTGCCGTGATGCGGCACGACCAGCACCTGGGCGCGCAGCCGCTCGGGGTCGCGCGCGACCAGCGTGCGCTCGACGCCCGCTTCGATGTCGGCGGCGATCAGCGCGGAGACCCGACCGTCTTGTGCCTCGGGCGCAACGCTTGCCGCCGTCGTCACCCGCAGGACGCAGCAATGCGCATTGGGTTTGCCCGCGAGCGGCCCGGGCTCGGGCCATAGCACCTCGAAGTCGACGCCGTCCCACCGCCAGCGCTGGCCGGCGGCGCACCGCACGGTCTGCGCGCCCCTTGTGCGTGCGCTCGCCCACAGCGGATGCGCGGGCAGGATGCCCGCCACAAATGCCTCGACGTCGACACCGTCGAACACGGCTTGCGCGCCGCCCGAATGATCGGAGTCGTCGTGGCTGATCATCAGCGCATCGAGGCGCCCTATGCCATGCGCCTGCAGATACGGCACGACAATGCGCTCGCCCGCCTGCGTCGACTCGGGGCCCGGGCCCGCGTCGAACAGCAGGCGATGCCGGGCCGTCTCGACCAGCACCGAGGTGCCTTGGCCGATGTCGAGCGCCGTGAGCCGGAAAGCGCCCGGCGGCGGCCCCGTGGGCGCAGGCACCAGTAGCGGCAGCCATGTGAACGGTGCGATCCAGCGCATTGGCCAACCGCGTGGCGCAAGCCACCAGACGACGCCCACTGCAGCGCACGCGAGCGGCCACGCTCCGGGTTGCGGCAGCCGTAAAACCGCCCACGGCAGGCCCTCCAGCGCGCTCAGCGCCACAACCAGCCAGTCGAGGCAGGTATGCGCCGCGCGCAGCGCGAGTGCGTCGACCGGCGCGGGCATCGCGGCGCTCGCGATTACGAGCGGCGCGACGAGCATGCTCACCCAGGGAATCGCAAAGGCATTGGCCAGTGGGCCGATGAGCGGTATTTGCGCGAACCAGTACGCAGTGAGGGGCGCGAGCGCCAGGGTCACGGCCCACTGCACGCGGGCGCTATCGCCAAGGCGTGACGCAAGACGTCGCATCGCCCCACGCCAGTCATCAGGCGGAAGCGCCATGGCGGCAAGACGTCGAACCGCGCCTTCGCGCGCAGCAGGCCCTGCGAATGGATCGGTTCGGTCATGCAGCGGATCGGCGGCGTCCGCGGCAGCATTCTGCGGCGCGTCCCTGTGCAAGCGCGGCACGCCACTCGCCGCGAAGAGGATCGCTCCGACCGCGCAGAACGAAAGCCAGAATCCCGCTGCGGTCACCGCCCACGGATCGCGCAACAGCACGAGCCCGAGCGCCCACGCCAACACATGCGAGCGCGCGAGCTCGCGCCCGGCGAACAGCGCGAGCGCGACGACCACCAGCATCCAGAGCGCGCGCTGCACCGGCACATTGAAACCTGCGAGCGCCGCATAGACGCCCGCCGCGAGCAAGGCCCCCGCAACGGCCACCTTTTGCGCCGGCACGATGAGTGGCGCATCGACGCCGCGCCAGCGCGCGCGCCGCCACAGTGCGCCCGCGACCCACCCGGCGAGCCCCGCGACGAACGCGAGATGCAGCCCGGAGATCGCCACCAGGTGGCTCGTGCCCGTATTGCGCATGAGACGCCTGTCCGCGTCGCTGACCGCGTCCTGTGCGCCGGTGGCGAGCGCGATGACGATGCCGCGATGCGGTGCGTCGCCGAGCACTGCGTCGATGCGCGCACGCAGCGCGGCGCGCGCCCGCTCGATGCGCACGCCTACGCCGGTGGCGTCGACGGGCAGACGCACCGCATGCCCGGGATCGCTCACGTACCCGGTGGCGCGAACGCCGCGCGCGAGCAGCGCGGCCTGCGTGTCGCGCAGGCGGAAGTTGCCGTTGCCGTGCGGGCGTTTGAGCCGCACGGCAAGGCGCCAGCGTGCGCCGGGCACGAGCGGCGGCAGCGGCGCCTCGCGCGCCACCCACGATAGTTGAATCAAATGCGGCAGCGCCGTGGCAGCCTTGTGCGTTTCCCAGGATTCGACACGAAAGAGGAAGCTTGCGCCGTTCGCTCCGTAGGAAGGCAAGCTGGAGATATAGCCGCTGATGGCTATGTTACGCGCCTGCCAGGCAGCGGGAAGCGCCTCAGCAAGCCGTGTCTCTGCACGCCACGCCGCATAGCCAAAGCCCGCGCATGCGGCCGCAAACCACACCGCCGCCCAGCCGCTGGCCATGCGCCAGCGTCGCCCGCAAGACAGGCCGACATGAGATTCGTCCGCCGGTGCCGCGCCGCCCAACGCCCATGCCGCCCACGTGGCCCCAAGCACGGTTGCCAGAACCAGCGCGACCCACGCCCCCCACCCCGGCAACGCCGCCTGTCGCTGCAAGACAATCACGCCCAGCGCAAACCCGCACCACATCGCCCGCATCCCGCCTCCTCGCAACGAGGGGGCTGAATGCACAAACCGTGTCAGTCGCGCCGCGCAAAATGCACCTTGTGCACGCCACCCTGGAAACGATTATGCAGACGAAAGCGCGAGCCGCGGCAGCGCAGCCGCCGCGTTAGCCGTCGTGCCAAGTGCGAGTTCGTCGGGACTCAAGCCCCGCAAGCCTGCGAGCACGGCGCCGATGCGCGGCACCTGGTCAGGCGTGTTGCGCGCGCGATAAAGCCAGGCGGGCGAGATGTCCGGCGCATCGGTTTCCATGACGATGGCCTCGAGCGGCAGTTGCTGCGCGAGTCTGCGGATCTGCAGCGCGCGCTCGAACGTCACATTGCCGCCGAAGCCCAGATGCATCCCTTGGTCGATGAACGCACGCGCCTGCTGGAAGCTGCCGTTGAACGCATGCGCGATGCCGCTTTTCACGCCGTTGCGGCGCAGCCCCTTGAGCACCTGGTCCTGCGACTTGCGCACATGGCAGATCGCCGGCAAGCCGAACTCGCGCGCAAGGCGCAACTGGGCATCGTAGAAGTGCTGTTGCCGGGCGTCGTCGAGGCCCGGCACGAAGTAATCGAGCCCGATCTCGCCGATGCCGACGAAGCGCGGATCATCGAGACTCGCCTCGATCTCGCGGCGCAGCACTTCAAGGTCTTCGTCATGCGCCTGCGGCGTATAGAGCGGATGAATGCCGAGCGCGTAGACGGCGCCCTCGGTGCGGTGCGCGAGCGCGCGCACCACGTCGAAGTTCTCGCGCGCCACCGCCGGGATCACGATGCGCGACACACCCGCCGCGCGCGCCGCCGACGCGACCGCGTCGCGGTCCGCGTCGAACTCGGCGGCATCGAGATGGCAGTGCGTGTCGATCCACATGGCGCTCGCTCGCGGGAAGGCTCAGACCGGTACGACCGGTTCCTCGTGCAACATGCCGTCGCGCAGGCGCACGATGCGGTCGCAGCGCGCCGCGAGGTCGGGATCATGTGTGACGATCACGAAGCTCGTATCGAACTGGTCGGAGAGTTCGAGCATCAGATTGAAGACGTTATCCGCTGTCGCGCCGTCGAGGTTGCCCGTGGGCTCGTCGGCGAGCACGCATGCGGGCTTCGTCACGAGCGCACGCGCAATGGCCACGCGCTGGCGCTCGCCGCCCGACAGTTCGCCCGGCCGGTTGCGCGCGCGATGCGAGAGGCCCACGCGTTCGAGGATCTGCATCGCCTCGGCACGCGCGTCTTCCTGCGTCATGCGGCGAATACGCAACGGCATCGCCACGTTGTCGAGCGCCGAAAACTCCGGCAGCAGATGGTGGAACTGATAGACGAAGCCCAGTGCCCGATTGCGCAGTTCGTTGCGCTCGCGCTCTGACAGCTCGGTGAACGGCTTGCCGAGCACCGAGACCTTGCCCGCGCCCGGCTCGTCGAGTCCGCCGAGCACGTGCAGCAGCGTGCTCTTGCCCGAGCCCGACGCGCCCACCACAGCGAGCTTCTCGCCGCGCTTCACTTTCAGATCGGTGTCGTGCAGCACCTGCACTGCAAGCTGGCCCTGGCCAAACACCTTCGAGACGCCGTGCGCTTCGAGCACGTACGGATAATCGCCAGCCGCGGCGATCAGCGATTGACGGTCATTCATAGCGCAGCGCCTCCGCGGGACGAACCTTGGCCGCGCGCCAGCTCGGATAGAGCGTGGCGAGCGCGGACAGCACGAAGGCGATCACGCCGATGCGGATCACGTCGGAAGCCACGAGTTCGGAAGGCAGCTCGCTGATGAAATAAACCGAAGGCGGCAGGAACTGAATGCCGAGCAGATGCTCGATCGCCGGCACGCTCCATGGAATGCTCCACGCGATCAGGCAGCCGAGCGCAATGCCGATGGCCGTGCCCACGAAGCCGATCGTCACGCCCTGCACGACGAAGATCTTCATGATCGAGCCCGGCTGCGCGCCGAGCGTGCGCAGGATCGCGATATCGGCCTGCTTGTTGGTGACGGTCATGACGAGAGACGAAACGAGGTTGAACGCCGCGACCGCGATGATGAGCGTGAGAATGATGAACATCATGCGTTTTTCGATCTGCACGGCCGAGAACCAGGTCTTGTTCTGCTGCGTCCAGTCGCGGATATAGAGGTCGCCCGAGAGCGTATGCACGAGCTGGCGCGCCACCGCCGGCGCGCGCTGCATGTCCTTCAAGCGCAGACGCACGCCGCTTGGCGCGCCTAAGCGATAAAGCACTTCGGCGTCGCGGATGTTGGTGAGTGCGAGCGTGCTGTCGTACTCGTAATGGCCCGACTCGAATACGCCCATCACCGTGAACTGCTTCAAGCGCGGCAGCATGCCGGCCGGCGTGATCGAACCCTCGGGCGCGACCAGCGTGACCTTGTCGCCCACCGTCACGCCCAGGTTCACAGCGAGATCGGCGCCGAGCACGATGCCGAAGCTGCCGGGCGTGAGGTCGTTCAGGCTGCCCGCCTTCATTTCCCGGCCGATGTCCGAAACCTGCGGCTCCTCGGAAGGTTCGATGCCGCGCAGCGCAACGCCGTTCACGCTGTCGCCGCGCGTGAGCAGCGCCTGGGCGTCCACGTAAGGCGCCGCGCCAATGACTTCAGGATTGGTCTTCGCTTCTTTCGCGGTGAGCTGCCAGTCGGGCATCGTGCCCGTCGGCGAAAAAATCTCGATGTGCGCAAGCACGGAAAGCATGCGGTCGCGCACGTCGCGCTGGAAGCCGTTCATCACCGAAAGCACGACGATCAGCGCCGCGACGCCGAGCGCGATGCCCGACATCGATATGAGCGCGATGAACGAGATGAACCCGTTGCCGGTCGTGCGTTTGCCGGCGCGGGTGTAGCGCCAGCCTATCTGCCATTCGTAGGGAAGTTTCAAGCGAATCCTTTTGCGTCT
The DNA here is from genome assembly GCF_040965835.1 of Paraburkholderia sp. BR10872. NCBI lineage: Bacteria > Pseudomonadati > Pseudomonadota > Betaproteobacteria > Burkholderiales > Burkholderiaceae > Paraburkholderia > Paraburkholderia sp. BR10872. The sequence goes on along the minus strand of NZ_JBFRCN010000020.1, from coordinate 20,887 downwards.
TCGTTGCGCTCCGGCGCCGTATCGACCCTGGGGCCAGTGCGCCGGACGGCCGGAGAATATCGTGCCGGGTCGGGCGGCGATCAACCGCGAAGTTTGCCACACTGGCGGCGGGTCACGGATATTCGACGGAGTTCCCCGTGAACTTTCCCGCGTGAGAACCGTAGCCCCCGGGAGGCGTTTGCCTGCCCTCTGCTTCGAGCCGCAATTCGCCCACAAGTGCCGCAGCACCAGCATAACGGGTCGAGGCGATGCCGTTGCGGCACGCCCGAGGGCCGCCCGGCGCACGTAGCGCCGAAGTACAATGCGCACCATCATGCCCGCCGACCGACTCCATCTTCTCGTCCCCTTTGCCTTGCCGTCCGCCGCGGCCGCCTCCACCGCGCTCGCGGGCCTCGAATACCCGGCGCTCGCGAAACTGGTTGCGCGTGCGACACTCGGCGAGCAGGTGATCGGCGAGGACTTCCAGCGTACGCTGCCGCACGAGCGCTGGGTCGCGCGCCAGTTCGGCGCGCTCGGTCCGGCGAGCGCGAACCGCGCAAACTCCGCGCCGGCCGCCGACGACGAAGCACCGCTTGCGCCTTACATGCTGCTCGCCGATGGCGGCACGCCCGGCGACGCCACGTGGGCGTGCGTGCAGCCCGTGCACGTGCGCATCGCGCACGATCATCTGGTGCTGATCGACCCCGCCTCGCTCGAACTCGCCGACGCCGACGCCGCCACGCTCTACACTGTCGCCCGCCCGCTGATCGAAGAACTGGGCGTGCGCATCGAGGCGCCGACGCCGCAGCGCTGGTATCTCTCGTCGGAAGCGTTCGGCACGCTCGCGGGCGCGTCGCCCTTGCGCGCGAGCGGCCGCAACATCGAGATCTGGCTGCCGCACGAGGCCCATTCGGGCCAGCGTTCGCGAGCCTGGATGAAGGTGCAGAACGAAGTGCAGATGGCGTGGTTCGAGCATCCCGTGAACGAGGCCCGCGAAGCGCGCGGTCTGCCCGCTGTCAATTCGATCTGGTTCCACGCCCAGGGCGCGCTGCGCACCGTCACGAGCCCCTATGCGCGTGTGCGCTCCGATGCGGCCGCCACGCGCGGCCTGGCGCTCGCCGCGAAGGCGCAAGTCGATGCCGCGCCCGCGACCTTTGCCGCGCTCGCAGCCGCGCTCAACAACGGTTCGGGCACGGGCGCGACGCTCGTCGAGCTCGATCCGTTCTCGGCGGCCTTCATCCAGCAGGACTGGGGTCGCTGGAACGCCGCGTTCGCTCAACTTGAGCGCGACTGGTTCGCGCCCGCGCTCACGGCGCTGCAAACGGGCGCGCTCGCCGCGCTCGACCTGACGCTATGCGGCGACACGGGCTCGGTCACGCTGTCCATCACGCGCGGCGATTTGCGCAAGTTCTGGCGACGCCGCCTGTTCGCGTCGCTTTTTATCGAATGATTCCCGAATGACTTCTTTTTTCCGCGCTCACGCATGACCCGAATCGTCACCCGCGCCTGCTCGCCCGCCGACACCGAAGCGCTCGTGCGCCACGGCCTGCATCCGGTGCTCGCGCGCCTCTACGCCTCGCGCGGCGTTTGCCAGCCCGACGAGATCGAAACCGGCCTCGCGCGCCTCATTCCGCCCACCGGCATGAAGGGCCTCGACGAGGCCGCCGAACTGCTCGCCGACGCGCTCGAAGCCGAGTGCCGCATGCTCGTGGTCGCCGACTACGATTGCGACGGCGCGACGGCGTGCGCCGTGGCCGTGCGCGGCCTGCGCATGTTCGGCGCGCAGATCGACTACTTGGTGCCGAACCGTTTCGAGTATGGCTACGGCCTCACGCCCGAAATCGTCGCACTCGCCGCGCAACGCAAGGGCGGTCCACCCGACGTCCTGATCACGGTGGACAACGGCATCGCCAGCGTGGAAGGCGTCGAAGCCGCGAACGAACTCGGCATCGAGGTGCTCGTCACCGACCATCACTTGCCCGGCGACACGCTCCCCGACGCGCGCGCCATCGTCAATCCGAACCAGCCGGGCTGCGAGTTTCCGAGCAAGTGCATCGCGGGCGTGGGCGTGATGTTCTACACGCTGCTCGCGCTGCGTGCGGAGCTGCGCAGGCGCGGCGCGTTCAGCGACGGCAAGCCCGAGCCGCGCCTCGACGGCCTGCTCGATCTCGTCGCGCTCGGCACCGTCGCCGACGTCGTGAAGCTCGACTGCAACAACCGCGTGCTCGTCGCGCAAGGCTTGCAGCGCGTGCGCAACGGCCGCATGCAGCCGGGCATCGCCGCGCTCTTTCGCGCGGCGGGCCGCGACGCGAAAACCGCGTCGGGCTTCGACTTCGGCTTCGCGCTCGGCCCCCGCCTGAATGCGGCCGGCCGGCTCTCGGACATGTCGCTCGGCATCGAGTGCCTGACCACCGACGACGTGGGCCGCGCCTGGGAGCTTGCGCAGCAGCTCGACGGCATGAACCGCGAACGCCGCGAGATCGAAGCCGGCATGCAGCAGCAGGCGCTCGCCGATCTCGCCGACGTCGATCCGCAAGGCAAGGCCACGCTCACGCTGTTCAACGAAAGCTGGCACCAGGGTGTGATCGGCATCGTCGCGGGACGGCTCAAGGAGCGCTTTCACCGCCCCTCGTTCACCTTCGCGCCTGCCGACGACGACGGCGAGCTCGTGAAGGGCTCGGGCCGTTCGATCCCCGGTTTCCATCTGCGCGACGCGGTCGATCTGATCAGCAAGCGCGAGCCCGGTCTGATCCAGAAGTTCGGCGGCCACGCGATGGCCGCGGGCATGACGATCGCCGCCGCCGACGTGCCGCGCTTTGCCGCCGCCTTCGAGCGCGTGGGCCGCGAGTGGCTCACCGAAGAGGCGCTCGCGCGCACGGTCGAAACCGACGGCGATCTCGAAGACGCCTACTTCACGCCTGATTTCGTCGAGATGCTCGATGCCGCCGTGTGGGGCCAGGGCTTCCCGGCGCCCGTGTTTTCGGGGGAATTCGAGGTGGCCTCGCAGGCGCTCGTGAAGGACAAGCACCTCAAACTGCAACTGCTGCGCGGGCGCCAGCGCTTCAACGCGATCTGGTTCAATCACACCGAATCGCTGCCGCAGCACACCACGGTCGCCTATCGGCTCGTGCGCGACACCTGGAATGGCGTGTCGCGCGTGCAGCTCGTGGTGGAGCACGCTGCGCTCTAAGCGCGCCTTGAACTGCACGTTGCACTGAAAAGCGCGGGCCGCCGGAAGCGCCCGCGCCGCCCTTGATCCGGGTCCAATCGGCTATAATTCAATGTTTTACACGCCGGATCACGATACAAATGGAAGCGGAACGTCTCAACGCGATCGAAGCCCTTTTGGCGGACCTGCGCACGCGCGCGGGCGAGCTACGGGGGTATCTTTGACTACGACGTAAAAGCCCGACGGCTCGTCGAAGTCAACAGCGAACTCGAAGACCCCAACGTCTGGAACGACTCCAAGCACGCCCAGGGTCTCGGCAAGGAAAAGAAACTGCTCGAGGGCGTGGTGCACGTGCTCGACGGCATCGAGAACGACACGCGCGACACCCAGGATCTCTTCGAAATGGCGCGCGAAGAAGGCGATGAGGACACGCTCGTCGCCATCGAAACCGACGCTCACGCGATCGAAGCGCGCGTAGCCGACGTCGAGTTCCGCCGCATGTTCGCGAATCCGGCCGATCCGAACAACGCGTTCATCGACATCCAGGCCGGCGCCGGCGGCACCGAGGCCTGCGACTGGGCGTCCATGCTGCTGCGCCAGTACGTGCGCTACTGCGAACGCAAGGGCTTCAAGACCGAAGTGCTCGAAGAGTCCGAAGGCGACGTGGCCGGCATCAAGAGCGCGACGATCAAGGTCGAAGGCGAATACGCCTACGGCTTCCTGCGCACCGAAACCGGCATTCACCGCCTCGTGCGCAAGTCGCCGTTCGACTCGTCGGGCGGGCGTCATACGTCGTTCTCGTCGGTGTTCGTGTATCCGGAGATCGACGACTCGTTCGAGATCGAAGTCAATCCGGCCGATCTGCGCATCGACACGTACCGCGCTTCGGGCGCGGGCGGTCAGCACATCAACAAGACCGACTCCGCCGTGCGTATCACGCACGTCCCGTCGGGCATCGTCGTGCAGTGCCAGAACGACCGCTCGCAGCACCGCAACCGCGCCGAAGCCATGGCCATGCTGAAGTCGCGCCTATACGAAGCCGAGATGCGCAAGCGCCAGTCGGAACAGGACAAGCTCGAAGCGGGCAAGTCGGACGTGGGTTGGGGCCACCAGATCCGCTCCTACGTGCTCGACAACAGCCGCATCAAGGACCTGCGCACCAACGTCGAAATCAGCAACACCAAGGCCGTGCTCGACGGCGATCTCGACGCCTTCATCAGCGCGAGCCTGAAACAGGGCGTGTAAGCTTGCCGCACGCCACGGGCGCAGCAGTTAACCGCATGCCGCCCTCTCCTGCTGCGCCGCCCGCTTCGAGCGAGGCGCGCGACGCGCAGCAGGAACCGAAGTCCACTTATCTGCGCGCGATGCGCGCGGTGTCCCGCGAAGGACCATGCCGGGGCCGCAGCCCCGAAAACTCGCCGAAACACCTGCGAATCAAAGAACTCCGAGCCATCATGACCGAACCGACCCAGCAGAACGCGCCCAGCGCCGCGCCCGAACTCGACGACAACCAGATCATCGCCGAGCGCCGCGAGAAACTGCGCGCGCTGCGCGAGGCAGGCGTCGCCTATCCGAACGACTTCCGCCCCACCCACCACGCCGCCGACCTGGCGCGCGATTACGCCGACACCGACAAGGACGCGCTCGAGGCCAATCCGCTCGAAGTGGCGATCGCCGGCCGCATGATGCTCAAGCGCGTGATGGGCAAGGCGAGCTTTGCCACGGTGCGCGACGGCTCGGGCCAGATCCAGTTCTTCATCACGCCCGCCGACGTGGGCGAGGCCACCTACGACGCGTTCAAGAAGTGGGACCTCGGGGACATCGTCGCGGCAAAGGGCGTGCTGTTCCGCACCAACAAGGGCGAGCTTTCGGTGCGCTGCACGGAACTGCGTCTGCTCTCGAAGGCGCTGCGTCCGCTGCCGGACAAGTTCCACGGCCTCTCTGACCAGGAAATGCGCTATCGCCAGCGCTATGTCGACCTGATCGTCACGCCGGAAGCGCGTCAGACCTTCCAGGCGCGCACCAAGGCGATTTCCTCGGTGCGCCGCTTCATGGCCGACTCGGGCTTCATGGAAGTCGAAACGCCGATGCTGCACCCGATCCCGGGCGGCGCGGCGGCCAAGCCGTTCGTCACGCACCACAACGCGCTCGACATGCAGATGTTCATGCGCATCGCGCCCGAGCTGTATCTGAAGCGCCTGATCGTGGGCGGCTTCGAACGCGTGTTCGAGATCAACCGGAACTTCCGTAACGAAGGCGTTTCGCCGCGTCACAATCCGGAATTCACGATGATGGAGTTCTACGCTGCGTACACCGACTACGCATGGCTCATGGACTTCACCGAGCAGCTGATCCGCCAGGCCGCCATCGACGCGAGCGGCACCGCCGTGCTGACGTATCAGGGCCGTGAACTCGACCTCTCGAAGCCGTTCCATCGCTTGACGATCGTGCAGGCGATCCAGAAGTACGCGCCGCAATACACGAACGAGCAGCTTGCCGACGCCGTCTTCCTGCGCACGGAACTCAAGAAGTTCGGCGTGGACGCGAACCAGCCGGCCTTCCTGAACGCAGGCGTGGGCTCGCTGCAACTGGCGCTCTTCGAAGAGACGGCCGAGTCGCAGCTGTGGGAACCGACCTACATCATCGACTACCCCGTCGAAGTCTCGCCGCTCGCGCGCGCCTCGGACACGCTGCCGGGCATCACCGAGCGCTTCGAACTGTTCATCACGGGCCGCGAGATCGCCAACGGCTTCTCGGAGCTGAACGATCCGGAAGACCAGGCCGCGCGCTTCAAGAAGCAGGTCGAGCAAAAGGACGCCGGCGACGAAGAAGCGATGTTCTATGACGCCGATTACATCCGCGCGCTCGAATACGGCATGCCTCCGACGGGCGGCTGCGGCATCGGCATCGACCGTCTGATCATGCTGCTCACGGACAGCGCAAGCATCCGCGACGTGATCCTGTTCCCGCACCTGCGCCGCGAAGACTGAGCAGACCCTTGCCTGACATGACGGGGCGCATGCGGTTGACACCGTATGCGCCCCGTTTCTTTCGGGCCATTCAGCGCATGCGTTTGTAACCATCGGTAAAATCTGCCGGCGAGCGCAGCGGCCCGGACGGGTACGTCGATTGCACCCTCGTGGAAAACCGCGCTGCGCAACGCTGCCCGACGCCCACGCCCTCGGCGTCGGCCCGGACCCATCGCGAGGGTTACAAAATGAAACGCTCACACACCTGGATTGGCTCAAACTGGTTCTTACAAGAGAGCCAACTCTGCCAAAGACGGAGCCTGTCATGAACACAACCGATCCGACCACACCGAAACGCCGCCTCCATCCGCTGATCGCAACCGCGGCGGCAGCCGTCATCGTCGCGAGCCTTGCGGCCACAGCGGCCATCACCGGCGTTTTCCCGAAAGCTTCCAGCACCGCCGAACAGAGCGCCCAGGTTCAGACGGGTCAGACGGCCATGACGGCTTCACAGCCGCAGGTGGTTGACTCGACGAAGCCGGTGCAGGCCTCGCAATATGCGCAGAACGGGCAGAATGCGCCCGCCGAGCCGCAAGAGGCGCCGGCACAGCCTGAACAGCAGGCGGCCGTGTCCGTCGCCCCGGCGCAGCAACAGTATGGTCAGCAGCCTGTCCAGCCGGCGCAACCTGCGCAGCAGCAATACGCCCAGGAAGCGCCGCCGGCCCACCCCGCTTGTTCGACGTGTGGCACGGTCGTCGCGATTTCCGAGGTCAAGCATGAAGGCCACGGCACCGGTATCGGCGCAGTCGGCGGCGCGGTAGCCGGTGGCGTGGTCGGCAACCAGTTCGGCTCGGGTAACGGCCGTACGGCCATGACGCTGCTCGGCGCACTGGGTGGCGGCTTCGCCGGCAACTCGGTCGAAAAACACCTGCGCAGCACGACAAGTTATTCGGTGCGCGTGCGCATGGAGAACGGCAAGATGCGCTACTTCACGTATCACGAAGCGCCGCCGTTCCAGCAAGGCGAGCGCGTGCGTGTCGAGAACGGCACGTTGGTCGCGGGCTGATTGCCCTGACGCTGAACGAGCAATAAAAAAGGCGATTTGCCGTGCTGGCAAATCGCCTTTTTCTCGTCTGATCACCGGGCATGCCGGAAGTCAGTAGTCCGCGTCTTCGATCCACGCAGCCTGGATCGCTTCGAGAATCTTCTCGTTCGAGCGCTCGGGGTCGTCGTCGAAACCGTCGAGCTGGGTGATCCAGCGATGCAGATCGGTGAAGCGCACGTACTGCGGATCCACTTCGGGATGGGTGTCCGTCAAGGCCATCGCGATGTCCTGCGTATCGGTCCATTTCATGGCTGCGCGCTCCTCCTGGTGTTCAGTGGCTCAGTGGTTTTCTTTCGCGTGGTTGATCGAGTAACGCGGAATCTCGACCACCAGGTCGTCGTTCTCCGGCACGATGGCCTGACACGACAGCCGCGACGTCGGCTCGAGGCCCCACGCCTTGTCGAGGAGATCGTCTTCGTCTTCCTCGGAAGGCACGAGCGCATCGAAACCTTCGCGCACGATCACGTGACAGGTCGTGCAGGCGCACGACTTCTCGCATGCGTGCTCGATTTCGATGCCGTGTTCGAGCAGCGCGTCGCACACGCTCTCGCCCGGCTTGGCGTCGATGACCGCGCCTTCAGGGCACAGTTCGACATGGGGCAGCACCACGATTTGAGGCATTGTGATTTCCGTATCCAATAACTTTCATATCGGGCGCATGCCCCGCCTCCGACGGCGGCATGTGCCCATTCTACTGTCGGTGCGCGCTCAGCCACATCGGGAAAGCACGCACGCGTACGCCGTTTGCTAACGACGCATTCGCCTTTAAGCTGTTGAGGCTGTAGGCCCGCTCCTGGCCGAGCTTTTAGCCGATCTCGTCGAGCTTCTTGCCCGCCAGCGCGCGCTTGATGCCCTTGTCCATCCGGCGCGCGGCAAACTCGTCGGTGCCTTCGGACAATGCCTTGGTGGCGGCTTCGATCGCACCAGCGTCCTCGCCCTGTGCGACTTGCGCGAGCGCGGCGATCAAAGCGTCCACTTGCGCGCGCTCGGCTTCGTCGAGCAGTTCGCCGTCAGCGCCCAAAGCGGCGTTCGTCGCTTCGATGATGCGTTGCGCCTCGACCTGCGCTTCGCGCAGCGCGCGGGCGCGCATGTCGACTTCGGCGGTCTTGAAGCTGTCTTCGAGCATGCGGGCCACGTCGTCGTCGGCGAGACCGTAGGACGGCTTCACCACCACCGAGGCTTCCACGCCCGAGAGCTGCTCACGCGCGAACACCGACAAGAGGCCGTCCGCATCCACCTGGTAAGTCACGCGAATGCGCGCCGCGCCCGCCGCCATCGGCGGAATGCCGCGCAGCTCGAAACGGGCGAGCGAGCGGCAGTCGGCGACGAGCTCGCGCTCGCCCTGCACGACGTGAATCGCCATGGCCGTCTGGCCGTCCTTGAAGGTCGTGAAGTCCTGCGCACGCGCGACCGGAATGGTCGAATTGCGCGGGATGATCTTCTCGACGAGGCCACCCATCGTCTCCACGCCGAGCGACAGCGGAATGACGTCGAGCAACAGCCAGTCGTCTTCGCCGCCGCGGTTGCCCGCCAGCAGGTCGGCCTGGATCGCCGCGCCCAGCGCGACGACCTGATCGGGGTCCAGATTCGTGAGCGGCGCCTGGCCGAAGTGCTGCTCCACGGCGCGGCGAATCACGGGCATGCGCGTCGCGCCGCCGACCAGCACCACGCCCTTCACGTCCTTCGCGGCCACCTTCGCGTCGCGCAGCGCCTTCTTCGTCGGCGTGAGCGTGCGCTGCACGAGCGCTTGCGTGAGCGCTTCGAAGCGCGGTTCATCGATCGTCAGCGCGATCTGCCGGCCGCTCGACAGCGTTGCCTCGATGCGCGCTTCGGGCGCCGACGAGAGCGCTTCCTTCGCATCGCGCACGCGGTCGAGCAACAGGCGCACGTCTTCGGGCGCGAGCGCCGCGCGCTCGATGCCGGACTGCTCCAGCGCCCAGGCAAAGAGCGCATGGTCGAAATCGTCGCCGCCGAGCGCCGAATCGCCGCCGGCCGCCAGCACTTCGAACACGCCCTTCGTGAGCTTGAGGATCGACAGGTCGAAGGTGCCGCCGCCGAGGTCGTAGACCGCGTAGAGGCCTTCGGCGCCGTTGTCGAGCCCGTACGCGATCGCCGCCGCGGTCGGCTCGTTGAGCAGACGCAGCACGTTCAGGCCGGCGAGACGCGCGGCGTCCTTGGTCGCCTGGCGCTGCGCTTCGTCGAAATACGCCGGCACCGTGATGACGGCGCCGACGAGTTCGTCGCCGAGCGTGTCTTCGGCGCGCTGGCGCAGCGTCGCGAGAATTTCCGCCGAGACTTCGACGGGGCTCTTCACGCCGTCGATCGTCTGGATTTGCACCATGCCCGGCGCGTCGACGAAGTCGTACGGCGCGTTGGCCGCGCCTTCGACCTCGGACTTGCCGCGGCCCATGAAGCGCTTGACCGACACGATCGTGTTACGCGGGTCGGTCGCGGCTTGCGCCTTCGCCGTGCGGCCGATGCGGCGGCCGCCGTTCGCGAGATAGCGCACGACGGAGGGCAACAGCACGTGCCCGTCTTCGTCGGGCAGCACGTCGGGCACGCCGCTGCGCACCGCGGCGACCAGCGAGTTCGTCGTGCCGAGGTCGATGCCGACGGCGAGTCGCCGCTGATGCGGCGCCGGCGCCATGCCGGGTTCGGAGATTTGCAGTAAGGCCATCTGTGTGATCTGCTTTTTAACCTGATGGGCGCCAGGCGCCCGATATGCGTTTGCGCGCCCGGTTTCAGCTTTCGAGCCGCTCGATCTGCGAGTCGATTTCGCCCGCCACGCGCTCGATGAACATGAGCTGGCGCACGGCCTCGGCTGCGGGCTGATTCGAGCCGCTGTCGAGCAGCGCAGCGAGCTTCGTGAAGCGCACGCGTTCGTCGTCGCGCAGCTCGCCCGCGAGTGCGTCGAGCGCATCGATGTTCTTCGCGCCGACCGCGTCTTCGATCGCCTCGCGCCACTCCATCTGCTGCATGAGGAACGCGGGCTCCATCGCGGTATTGTTCTCCGCGCCAACGTCGATGCCGCGCAGATGCAGCAGATACTTCGCGCGCTTGAGCGGATCGCGCAGCGTCTGATACGCCTCGTTCGTACGCGTGGCCCATTGCATGGCGATGCGCTTTTGCGCTTCTCCGGCCGCAGCGAAGCGGTCGGGATGCACCTGCGCCTGCACCGTGCGGTAGGCATGGTCGAGCGCGTTCGCATCGATCGCGAACTGCTCGGGCAGGCCGAACAGCACGAAGTGGCTGTCGGAGAGCGATCGGGAAGGCGTGGAAGGCGTGTTCATCGGCTGGAACGTTCTTGTGGAGCTGTGAAGGGCTGAGAGGGCCAACCAGCGGCCGTCAAAATCAAAAAGGCGGCACAGGCCGCCTTTTCACCGCTCGACGCGGGCTCAAACGCGGAAGGACTCGCCGCAGCCGCACTCGTCCTTCACGTTCGGGTTGTTGAACCGGAAGCCCTCGTTCAGGCCTTCACGCACGAAGTCGAGCTGCGTGCCGTCGATATAGGCGAGACTCTTCGGGTCGACGATGACCTTCACGCCGTGGCTCTCGAAGACGTTGTCCTCGGGCGCGAGTTCGTCGACGTACTCGAGCCTGTACGCGAGGCCCGAGCAGCCCGTCGTGCGCACGCCAAGACGCAGGCCCACGCCCTTGCCGCGACGGGTCAGGTACTTTTGCACGTGCTGTGCCGCTTTTTCAGTCAACGTAATTGCCATAGCATCTTCGCCGCGCCTCGCGCCGCCAGTTGGGCTCTCGCCTTCCCTCGCGTCGCGACGCAACCCTGCTGCATCCAGAATCGTTAGTCCAGAGCACCGAACTTTCCGGTCCGGCGCCGTCCTGCATCTACTACGCCGCAGCGCTGCGCTTTACGCCGCGTCGGCCTTCGCTTCGGTCGTGTGACGCTGGCGATAGTCGGCAACCGCTGCCTTGATCGCGTCTTCCGCGAGAATCGAGCAGTGGATCTTCACCGGCGGCAGCGCCAGTTCTTCGGCGATCTGCGTGTTCTTGATGTCGAGCGCCTGGTCGAGCGTCTTGCCCTTCACCCACTCGGTCACGAGCGAACTCGACGCGATCGCCGAGCCGCAGCCGTAGGTCTTGAACTTCGCGTCTTCGATCACGCCGTCCGCGCCCACGCGGATCTGCAGCTTCATCACGTCGCCGCACGCCGGCGCGCCGACCATACCGGTGCCCACTGCGTCGTCGTCCTTGGCGAACGAGCCGACGTTACGCGGGTTTTCGTAGTGGTCCAGAACCTTGTCGCTATATGCCATGATCACACTCCTTCAATTCGAGTTTGCCGCGCTGCACGCAGTTGACTGATAGTTGACTGCTCTTGCGCTGCGGCCGGGTCGTTGTTCGCTGCTGACTTCGCCGCCTGGCTCAGTGCGCTGCCCACTGGATGGTCGACAGATCGATGCCGTCCTGATGCATTTCCCACAGCGGCGAAAGCTCGCGCAGCTTGGCGATCTTCGTCTTCAGCAGGTTGATCACGTAATCCACGTCCTGCTCCGTCGTGAAGCGGCCCACCGTGAAGCGGATCGAGCTGTGCGCCAGTTCGTCGTTGCGGCCGAGCGCGCGCAGCACGTACGACGGCTCGAGCGATGCGGACGTGCACGCCGAACCCGACGACACCGCCACGTCCTTCACCGCCATGATCAGCGACTCGCCTTCGACGAAGTTGAAGCTGATGTTCAGGTTGTGCGGGACACGCTGTTCCATGTCGCCGTTCACGTAGGTTTCTTCGATTTCCTTCAGGCCGCGCAGGAGCTTGTCGCGCAGCATGCGCACGCGCTCGTTTTCCGTGGCCATCTCTTCACGCGCGATGCGGAACGCTTCGCCCATGCCGACGATCTGGTGCGTGGCCAGCGTGCCCGAGCGCATGCCGCGCTCATGGCCGCCGCCGTGCATCTGCGCTTCGATGCGCACGCGCGGCTTGCGGCGCACGTACAGCGCGCCGATGCCCTTCGGGCCGTAGGTCTTGTGCGCCGAGAACGACATCAGGTCGACCTTGAGCTTTTGCAGGTCGATGGGCGCCTTGCCCGTCGATTGCGCAGCGTCGACGTGGAAAATGATGCCCTTTTCGCGGCAGATTTCGCCGATCGTCGCGATGTCCTGGATCACGCCGATCTCGTTGTTCACGTGCATGACGGAAACGAGGATCGTGTCGGGGCGCAGTGCGGCCTTGAACGCTTCGAGGTCGATCAGGCCGTCGTCCTTGACGTCCAGATACGTGACTTCGTAGCCTTCGCGCTCGAGTTCGCGGCAGGTGTCGAGCACGGCCTTGTGCTCGGTCTTCACCGTGATGATGTGCTTACCCTTGCTCTTGTAGAAGTGCGCGGCACCCTTGATCGCGAGGTTGTCCGATTCGGTCGCGCCGGAGGTCCAGATGATTTCGCGCGGGTCGGCGTTGACGAGCGCGGCGACCTGCTCGCGCGCCTCTTCGACGGCGCGCTCCGCATCCCAGCCATAGGCGTGGCTGCGCGACGCCGGATTGCCGAACTGCTCGCGCAGATACGGAATCATCTTGTCCACCACGCGCGGGTCGACGGGGGTCGTCGCGCTGTAGTCCATGTAAATGGGCAGGTGGGGAATGTCGTTATTCATCTATCGCTCCGGGGAATCTTGTGTGCTGCGCTGTACTGTGTATTGCCAACTGCGGCTTTCTGGCGGCGCTCGAAGGACTTACGAGCCAGCCATGTTGAAGATCGAGTTCGGACCCAGCGGCATCGCCCTGACCGGCTCCACCGCCGGCGCCTCGGTGCGGCGATCGCGCAGGACGGCGGGCGCGGCGCCTTCGCGGGCGCGCTGCTTGTCCACCAGATCCTTGAGCGACACCGAATCGAGGTACTCGACCATTTTCTGGTTCAGCGTCGACCAGAGTTCGTGCGTCATGCAGTGGCCGTCGTGCTGCTTGGTGCCCTCGCAGGCGCCCTTGCCGCCGCACTGGGTGGCGTCGAGCGGCTCGTCCACGGCGATGATGATGTCCGCGACCGTGACGTCCTCCGCGCGGCGCGCGAGGTTGTACCCGCCGCCCGGCCCACGGACCGATTCGACGATTTCATGACGGCGCAGCTTGCCGAACAGCTGTTCGAGGTACGACAGCGAGATGTGCTGCCGCTGGCTGATACCCGCAAGCGTCACCGGGCCCTGCTCCTGGCGCAGTGCCAGGTCAATCATCGCCGTGACGGCGAAACGGCCTTTGGTGGTGAGTCTCATGATGTATGGGAACCGCAATTCTCGACAATTTTCGTCAAGTATAAATACATGACTAGTTTAGTCAAGTATCAACGTCGCGATCTGGGTTATTAGGTGCGCAGCGAATCGCAAAAAATGGCGCGATTTCCACGTTCGGCGGATTCGCGCCGCTCATCTCAAGCCGTCAAGTTGCGGACGCAAGGCGGCGAGCAGGCCCGCGCAGGCGGCCTCGCATTGATCGAGCACCATTTCGAAGCCCGCCTCCCCGCCGAAATAGGGATCGACCGCCACGCGCGTTTCCGCCTGCGGCGCGAATTCCATCAGCAGGCGGATCTTGTCGCGCTCGCTCGCCGGGCAGACGCCCTGAAGCGCGGTGACGTTGGCGTCGTCCATCGCCACGATCAGGTCGAAACGGCGAAAATCGTCGGCGGCGATCTGCCTTGCGCGCAACGCCGCGAGCGCGTAGCCGCGCAGACCGCCCGCGCGCTGGGCGCGCTCGTCCGGCGCCTCGCCGATATGCCAGTCACCCGTGCCTGCCGAATCGATCTCGACGCGCCCGGCCAGCCCCGCCTCGTCGACGAGACGCAGCATCACGGCCTCGGCCGTGGGCGAGCGGCAGATATTGCCAAGACAAACGAAGCAGACGGAAACCTTTTTCATTCGTTGGGGGCTGGGCAGCGAGAGGCGTTCAGCGCGCGACGGCGAATCTCAAATTATACAAAGCGCACGAGGTACACGCTGCGCGGCGCGTTGGCGCCAGCGCGATCCTCAGATCGCGTTCGAGCGCGGCAGCGTCGCGATGCCGTTCATCGCCTTCACCGGCGTCTTGCCTTCGCTGCCCACGAGACCATAAGACACGGCGCGCGCGAGTTCTGCCGTAACCTGATCGGCGGCGAGCGGCATTTGCTGCTCGGCGGTCTTCCATGCATGGATCCATGCGATCACCGCGAGCGGCACGATCAGCGCCAGCGGCCAGTACACCGTTATTTTCTTTCTCATGATGCGACTCTCTATCGACTGTGAAGCGACAGGTGCGGACGCACTATCGCCAGTCGAGATGATATAGAGAGTCGCAATCAGGAAAAACCCGGTCCGGACGAACACACTGTTGCGCCAGCTTAAATAGTCGGCAACCTGGACTTGACCGATCTGGGAGTGTCAGGCCTGTTCGGGGCGCCTTGTCGTGTCCAGATGCGTGTGCCGTGCCGCGTACAACTCGCGAAACGTGCGCCCGACCGGTGCGGGCATGTCGCGCCCGTTGGTCCAGCCGCGCGCGAATGGCAGCTTTCGAATGAGCCTTGTCTGCCCGCCCATGCGCTCGAGTATCCGCACCCCGAGTTTGGTGAGCAGCGCGTACGCGGTTGGGTGTAGCGCGAGCCAGCCCCAGGCTGCCAGCGCCGCGCGCTCGCGCCACGGACGCAGATGCCGCTCCGTCTGCTTCTCGCGCAGTTTGCGCAGCAGGTCCGAAAGCGGGATGCCCACCGGGCAGACGCTATTGCATTCGCCACACAGCGTAGCGGCCTGCGGCAGATCGAGTGTCTTTTCGATGCCGACGTAGCCTGGCGTGAGCACAGAGCCCATCGGACCCGGGTAGACCCAGCCATACGCGTGGCCGCCCACCTTCTGATAGACCGGGCAGTGGTTCATACACGCCCCGCAACGGATGCAGCGCAGCATCTCCTGAAATTCGCCGCCGATCAGGCCGGTGCGGCCGCCGTCCACGAGCACGACGTACATGTGCTCGGGGCCCTCCTGGTCCTCGGGTCCACGCGGGCCCGTGAGAACCGAGAAGTAGTTCGACGTGGCCTGCCCCGTTGCCGAACGCGGCAACAGACGCATCGCGGTGGCGAGGTCTTCGAGCGTAGGCAGCACCTTCTCGATGCCCGTCACCGCCACATGCACGCGCGGCATCACGGTGCACATGCCCTCGTTGCCCTCGTTGGTGACCAGCACGACCGAGCCGGTTTCCGCGATGACGAAGTTGCCGCCCGTCACGCCCATATCCGCCGAGAGAAAATGCGGGCGCAGGACTTCGCGCGCCTCGCGGGTCATGTCGGGGATTTCGGTCAGGCGCGGCTTGTCGTGCGTCTTCGCGAAGAGATCGGCGATCTCGTCCTTGTCCTTGTGGACGACGGGCGCAATGATGTGACTCGGCGGCTCGTTGTCGTTGATCTGCAGGATGTACTCGCCCAGATCGGTCTCGATGGACTGCACACCCATCTCCGCGAGCACCGTATTGAGCCGCATCTCCTCCGAGACCATCGACTTGGTCTTGATGACCTTGCGCACGTCGTGGCGCCGCGCGATGTCCGCGACCAGCTGCGCCGCATCTTGCGCCGTTTCCGCGTACAGGACGGTCACGCCGCGTCGCCTCGGTCTCGAACTGCTCGAGCCAGACGTCGAGATTTTCGAGTGCACGGTTGCGCCGCGCCTTGAGTGCCGCGCGCGTGGCGGGGAAATCGATCGCGGTGATCGCCTCGGCGCGCGCCGAGACGAACTTGGTCGAGAGCTTCTTGAGGTTGTGCTGCAGACGCTGATCGGCCAGCTTCTGACCGGCGCGCGCCTTGAACTGCATCGATTGGACTTGCATGGCGTGAGGGCGAGGTTGAGCGATGTTCGGCGAGGTCTGGGGCTGAGTTTTGCGTCTAGATGCACATGCCGTGCGAAACGAGCGGAGGCAGCCGGCGGCGCATCACACGTCGCCGGCCAGTACTTGCGCAATGTGCAGCACGCGCGTGGCGGTGTCGCCGGTGCGGCGCAAACGCCCCTCGATATTCAACATGCAGCCGAGATCGCCGAGCACCACCGCGCCCGTGCCGCTCGCCTGAACGTTCGCGCATTTCTCGTCTGCAATGGCTGTAGAGATGTCCCCGTACTTCACCGCAAAGGTGCCGCCGAAGCCGCAGCAGTGCTCGCAGTCCTTCATCTCGCGCACTTCGATGCCGCGCTGGGCGAGCAGCGCGCGCGGCTGCGCCTTGACCCCAAGTTCACGCAGCCCCGAACACGAGTCGTGATACGTCACCGGCCCGCTGAACTCCCCTTGCGGCAGCGTGATCTTTGCGACGTTCACGAGGAAATCCGTGAGTTCGTAGACGCGCTCGCGCAACTTGCCATAGCGCGCCATCAATTCCGGGTCGTCGCGAAACAGATCGCCGTAGTGCACGCGGATCATCCCGCCGCACGAACCCGAAGGGACGACGAGATAGTCGAACTGCTCGAATTCGCGCAGCGTCTTTTCCGCGAGATCGCGCGCAATGGCGCGCTCGCCGGAGTTGTAGGCCGGCTGGCCGCAGCAGGTTTGCGCGGACGGCACGACCACTTCATAGCCCGCCTCTTCGAGCAATTTGAGCGTCGAAAAACCAATTTCCGGACGCATCGTGTCGATGAGGCAGGTGACGAACAAGCCGACTCGCATGGGGACTCCTCGTGAAAACCGTCCCCGATTATCCGCTGTTTCGCCGCCGGGACCAACGCCGGTCGGCATCGCCCTCGCCGGCCGCCCGCGATGCCGCAGTGCAGCGCGAGCCTTGGTCCTGGCGCTTACTTTTTTCACAATACGAGATACAATGCATTTTCCGCCTCACGCGTCAAACGAATCTGAACTCATGAGCGACACCCATCCAGATCCGAAGACCTCGATTCAGGTGATCGAGCGCATGATGCGCCTGCTGGACGCGCTGGCCGCGCACAGCGACCCTGTCAGCCTGAAGGAGCTTGCGCAGCGCACCGAACTGCATCCTTCGACTGCGCACCGCATCCTGAACGATATGGTGAGTTGCCGTCTCGTCGACCGCTCCGATCCCGGCACTTACCGGCTCGGCATGCGGTTGCTCGAACTCGGCAACCTCGTGAAAGCGCGGCTTTCGGTACGTGACGCGGCGCTTACGCCGATGCGCGAACTGCACCGTCTCACGGGCCAGACCGTCAACCTCTCCGTGCGTCAGGGCGACGAGATCGTCTATATCGAACGCGCCTATTCGGAGCGTTCGGGCATGCAGGTGGTACGCGCCATTGGCGGCCGGGCTCCGCTGCACCTCACTTCGGTCGGCAAGCTCTTTCTTGCCGCCGACGAAGCGAACCGCGTGCGCGCGTACGCCACACGCACCGGCCTGTCGGGCCACACGCGCAACAGCATTACCGACCTCGGACGCCTCGAGCGCGAACTCGCTCACGTACGCCAGCAATTCTGCGCACGTGATAACGAAGAGCTCGAACTGGGCGTGCGCTGCATCGCTGCCGGCATCTACGACGACACCGGCAAGCTGGTGGCAGGTCTTTCGCTCTCGGCGCCCGCCGATCGCCTGCAGGATTCGTGGCTCGGCCAGTTGAGCAAGACGGCGCTGACGATTTCAGAGTCGCTCGGCTATCACCCGGAGCCTGCTGAAGGCAACGCGCAGCCCGCCTGAAGGCAGGGCGCAGCAGAATCGGGAAGAGCGGAGGCGTGCCCTCCGCTTTTTTTGGCTTGCTGCCTGACTTACGGATCGAAATCGGACGAACGGCACGCACCAGAAAGCAAAACGCCCCGCAGTTGCGGGGCGTTTGTCGGGAAATCCGAAAAGGCGGGGATCAGGTCCCAGCGCCGCCTGCGTCGGCGCTCGTAATGCGCGGCTGCTGGTCGGCGCCGCCATTGTCGAGCCACGTGCGCACGCGCGTTGCATCCGCGAAGCGCGAGTACTTGCCGCTCGAATCGAGCAGGACCATGATCACCGGACGGTTGTGAATCGTCGTCTGCATGACTAGGCACTCACCCGCTTCGTTGATGAAGCCCGTCTTCTGCAGGCCGATGTCCCACGATGCATTGCGCACCAGCGCATTCGTGCTGTTGTAGGCAAGATTGCGCTTGCCCGTGAACACGTCGTAGCTGCGATCGGTCGAGAACTGGCGAATCATCGGGTACTGGTACGCCGCGTTCACCATCTTCACGAGGTCACGCGCGGTCGAGACGTTGCGGCTCGTAAGCCCCGTCGAATTCTCGAAGTGCGTATCGGTCATGCCGAGTTGCTTCGCCTTCGCGTTCATTGCCGCGATGAATGCCGGACGACCGCCCGGGTAATAGCGCGAGAGAGCCGCTGCCGCGCGGTTTTCCGACGCCATCAGCGCGATATGCAGCATGTCCTCGCGCGAGAGCACCGAGCCCACCGAAAGACGCGAGCCCGTGTTCTTCTCGTAGTCGCGGTCTTCGTCCGTGACTTCGATCGGTTCCGAGAGCGACGCCTTCGAGTCGAGCACGACCATCGCGGTCATGAGCTTCGAGATCGAGGCGATCGGCACGACGGCGTGCGAGTTCTTGTCGAACAGCGGCTCGAGGGTGTTCTGGTCGACTACGTACCCCACGCCCGAGCGCAGCATCAGCGAGTCGGGCGAATCGTGCAAACCGAACGCCTGACCGACGCTCGGCTGGCGCGGTTCGAACGCGACACGGCGCACCGCCGAGTGGTGGCGACCGTTCATCGTATAAGTGACGCGGCGTTTCCTGGCCACCGGACGCGCATCGTCTTCCTTGGCGGCGACGGTACCGGTTGCGCCCGCCTTCTTGCTGGCCCTGGCCGTTTCCGGCTCGGCCTTCGCAACCTTCTTGGTGGCCTTTTTCGCCTTGGCCGTCTTGGCCGGTGCAGCGTCTTGCGACGCAGCAAAGGCGCCCTCAGGCGCCACGAGCGTCGCACCGATCGCGACGGAAACAGCAACCGACAATGCGGTGCTGATAACCGACGACGGAATCAGTGAGAACGACAGGAGCTTGTCGGATTTCATTGGTGTTCTTGATGGAGCGGCGGGATCGTTCGCCAAGTGTAGTAAAACCACGAAAAATTCGCAAATTGAAGCACTTATAGGCGCTCATTAAACCGAAGTATGACCTTCGATTGAGCAGGCCAATGCACTTCCCGCATTCGATGGAGTCAGACAATTGCCAAGCCACTCCTCTCGCCGCGACGCCGCTTGCTGAAAACGTTTGCGGCAGACGCAAAATGCGCTTGCTGCGTTAACGGCGTTCGTCGTAGGAACTTGAACTGAGGAAAAAAACAGGTGAGATTTGTCTGACTACCAGTGCCGCCGTGCCGCGCGACGCGCGTTCGACCGCAATGGATCATTAACGTTCCATCCAGGAATTCGGTGGACGCACCCAGGTGAAATCCTATAGGCGCTGTCACGCGATCCATGCCGCATCTTGCCAGAACCCGCCTTTGCGCGCTTGCCCCCCTGCGCGCAGCCTCCCCCAACTCGCAGCGAACCCGCGCAACGGGGCATTGGCGCGTTGTCGCGGTTGCGCCATGCGTCGGGCATAAGTGATTGTTTAATAATAAATTATCGACATTGTGCGACGCACCAAAAAGCCTTGACTTTCTTCTGGGGCATCCTAAAATCGAATCAATGTTGCGACGCACAAAGCGAGTGACAGAGCACCAGCGCCGTGCCACTTACTTCAGGCGACCCACGAAGGCCGCCGACATACAGGAGCGTAAACATGAGTCTGCTGACCCCTGAGCAATTCGCCGCTGCCCAGAAAGCCAACCTCGAAACGCTGTTCGGCCTCACCGGCAAGGCATTCGAAGGCGTGGAAAAGCTCGTCGAATTGAATCTTCAGGCCGTCCGCTCGAATCTGGCGGAATCGCAGGAACAGGCCCAGCGCGCACTGTCGGTGAAGGACGCGCAGGAATTCCTGGCCCTGCAAACGAGCTATGCCCAGCCGCTGACCGAAAAGCTGCTGTCGTACGGCCGTCATGTGTATGAAATCGCCTCGGCCACCCAGGCTGAGTTCGCGAAGGTCGCCGAAGCCCACTACGAAGAGCAGAACCGCAAGGTTCAATCGCTCGTCGACAACGTCGCGAAGAATGCGCCGGCCGGCTCGGAAACCGCAGTCGCCGTGATCAAGTCGGCCATCAACGCCGCCAACACGACCTACGAAACGGTCCACAAGGCGACGAAGCAAGCCGTGGAAATGGCGGAAAGCAACTTCAACGCCGCCACCGCTGCTGCGAGCAAGGCTGCGGCCCAGGCGTCGCGCTCGGCTGCCGCTTCGGCCTCGGCCAAGAAGACGGTCTGAAGGTTGTAGCTTGATCCGGTGCGTGCGCTGAAGCAGCGGCGCACCGGGCGCCGGGCCTGAACGCTCCGGCATGCCGCCCGGCATGTCACTTACCCGGTCGCCGACCGGGAATCTTTTTTACGCTCCGGCGCCTCTCGTAGCACATACCGCAGGACCCAAGAGCAAACGGCGCACCCCTCACGGAGTGCGCCGTTTCTTCATGCGCGCCGCAACGAGCCGCGCGGCACGAACTTACTTCTTCTTCTGCGGCGGCAGGTCGGTACAAACGCCTTCGTACAGCTCGGCGGCCATGCCGATCGACTCGCCCAGCGTCGGGTGCGGGTGAATCGTCTTGCCGATGTCGGTCGCATCCGCGCCCATTTCCACCGCGAGGCAGACTTCGCTGATGAGGTCGCCCGCGTTCAGGCCGACGAAGCCGCCGCCGA
>NZ_JBFRCN010000019.1:0-127245 GCF_040965835.1 Paraburkholderia sp. BR10872 | reverse complement strand
AGCGCGGTGGCGTTCGCGATTGCCGGAGTCTTCGGGGGGCTCGTCGCCAGCAGCATTCCCTATTACCGGACATTCAAGGAGTTCGAGGATGCACGGCTCGGTGCGTGGAAAGCCAAACGAATTTGCGTGAATAGCCTGACCTGCACCCATCTCGAGCACGCCGCTTTCTGGGCGGGGTGCGTGATTGCTATTGCCGGGATCAGCTGGGTTATGGTGCCTGTCGTGTGGTCGAACTTCAGGGCGACCACCTCGGTTACAGCCACAACATCTCCGCGCCTTGAGCAACTCAAGCAAAAGTGCGACCTCTATGGCTACGTTCGCGGAACGTCCCAGCATGCTGACTGCGTGCGGATCCTGGATTCCCCGCCGGCTGGCCGTGGCTGACGGCGAAAAGTCGGTAGATTTCGGTCGTGTAGTTGGAGCGGCTCTCAGCCCACGGGCACGCTGCCACCACCGCGGCCCGGCGGGCTGCCGGACTGCGCGCGTAGCTGGGAAAGGAAACGGGCCGACTGGCGAGCCGACCCGCGGCTTACGGCTTGAAGCCCGCGCGCGCGGCGGGGGCCGGCGGCGGCGAGGCCTCGGCCACCGCCTTTTCATCGCGATCGATCGCCGACAGGATCAGTGTCTTGCGCTCGTCCCCGACCGGCAGCAGATCCACGCGCTTCCTGAGCTTCACCAGATCCACCATGCCGTGGCGGATCAGCTCCTGGTTGAAGGCTCGGTCCTTGTGGCGGTCCGCCACGTATTTGGACAGCGCGAGATCGTGCACGTCAATGCAGTAGCCGACGCCGCCACCCGTGGCCGGTGTCGCCACCTGGGTGAGACGACCTTCCCACCCCACCGGCAGCACCGCGGTGCGGGGATCGACGCCCTGCGCATAGTAGCCGTAGGTCTCGTTGAAGGGCGAGCCCTCGCCGATCGAGCCGTCGATCAGGTCCGACAGCTTTTCCCAGTTCACGCGCGGATAGATGTCGAGCTCGTTCGACTGCAGCAGCGACTCGGGCGCATTGGGAAATGCACCAAGAATCGACTGGCTGCCAACGATCACGAATTCGGTTTCCTGCGTGATGGCCGACGCGGCGCGGATCACATGTTCGAGTTGGTCGCGTTCCATTGCCTGAGAAAGCTCCAGCGTTCCTGTGGGGAGAGTACGCCCGCGAACGGGGTGGATTGCCGCAGTTCCCTTGCCCGCTCGCTATCCTCGGTCGCCACGGCCAGGGCGGCCGGGATCCCCTGCTCCAGCAGCCTCGACCAGGCCGCAAGCAGCGGGCCGTTGCGTCCGGGCGTGCGGGACCAGCGCTCGATATTCTGAGACGCGATCTCGAACAGCTTCGGCTCGGCGCGGATCTTGTCGGCGATCAGGCGATGCATCGCCAGGCTACGCCGGTCAAGTCGTTCGTGCGAGCTCGACACAACTTCCATCTGGAATCTCCCGGATTGCACAGGGCCTTATGCCGATCGTAAGGCATCTTGCTGGCCCTGTCACGACCGGTTGCCGCCGCTCCCACGCACCTGCTGTGCGAGCGCGCGACGCCCGGAGTCCGCGGATCGCATCGGGCGGCGCGTTTGACCGGTCGCTGACGCCGCGATGACGCGGCAACGACGCCACCGTGACGCGAGCGAAGACCTTGCCGGCAAGTCGCGGTGGCGCAGGCCGCAATGAATGCGTCCTGCCCTCGGTGCGCCGGTACGCGGCAGAGCGGGATCGCGGTGACGCTCTTACTTTCGGGTCTTGCAGAATTCTTCACGGTCAGTCGTCGGCGGAGACCTCTGGTTGCTTTTCTTTTCGTTTCCAGAAAAATCCCGTTATCGGGACAAGAATCGCGGTCCATAGCCACTTCCAATTGTCTTTACTAAATTCCGCAAGGCGCTGAATCCCAGTTACTGTCACGACCATCGAGCCGTCATACACGTCTACAAGACGGGGTGTTACAACACCGTCCACTTTGATCTCGGCTTCGAGTTCGACGTGCAGAGGGATCTTTCCGGGCTTCAGCGGCTTGACGGTCCATTTCCAGGTTGTGGGTGCCTCATCACTAACCGCCTGCAGCGACGGCGACAGCTCCGTGATCGCGACGGCGTCTGCTGCGCCAGAAAGGGTTGCCTTCATCCGAGATGAGATTCGTACGTCGTGACTCTCCACGATACCGGGCGCCTCAACCAATTTCGCGACCGCTTCTCGCGTCTTTTCCGGGGCAATGGTTAGCTGGACCGGCGCAGACGGGTCGTCGATGTTCATTGGGGGCGGCGTATTGAATGCCGCCGGCGCTTCTTTCGACGCCGCGAGTGCGGAATTCACGTCGGAAAAGCCGCCGGTACCGCTGCTGATGTCCGGCTTTGCCGGGGGGGCGAAGGCCCAAACGACAGGGGGGGCTCCACCACCGCCACCGACGCTGCTGCGGCCCGGCGTTCCGCCTCCAGCACTCTCATTTCTGTATTGTGGATGACCGTGTACGACTATTCCCCCTAGGGTCAGTGGTACTACTTTGATGCACGTGCATCCCGCCGAGTTGCAGGAGAGCGATTGGCCAGGGGGACATCGGACGACGGGCCGAAAAGCGTCTTCAGGAAGATCTCGCTTCGTTCCGACACCGGGCGCGGCCGCGCCGGGTGGCCGAGTCCCAATTTGAAGTGCAAGGATCATCACGATCGTGATGATCCAGAGAAGGACGATCACTGTGCGGCGAACAGCTATGCTCACGATGACCCCCACGCGCGATCATGACTTTGAGCATAGGTCAGTGGAAATTTCGGCGCGCCCAAGATTTGCGCCAAACGAGCGCTAGCGCACAGACAACAGTGCAACCCGAGTATTAGAGGGCAGGGCATTGGCAGGCGCGGAAATCGACCTGAACCGGCAGGGCAGGTCTGTGTCTCACCATCGGTCCGAGTCGAATTACTTCAGATTTCGCGTTGCGGCGGCTTTCCCTGGGAGGGCGGGGACTCCGTTGACTTCTTACGGGAGGCATCGTCCCTGGCACCATGTCCACCCGTCGTAGTCGTTCGGCTGATCACTCCCGAGTGACCGCTTCGCAGTCAAGGGGTAGCGCAACTACACTCGCTTGATCAAGCTCTTGACCCACGACATACAGAACTCGATGGTTTGTTCGATCTGCTGCGGAGTGAAATTTGGCATGTCTTTCGAGCCGGGTCCATGCCCCAAGTCGTTCCGCACGTCACTGTAAAACCGCTGCATGGATTGCCGTTCCCAGCCCTCGATGAATGCGCCGTTCGCCTTGCTCTCAAGGTGATTGAGGAAGTCGGACACCCCTTTTTCCTTACCGGTAGCCCACTTCTTGAGTTCGCAGATGATCTTGATGGTGCTTTCAAGCGCCTTCGCGGCGTAGAACGATGGATCGCGACCGCCCGTGTCTCGGCGATCGATCGCCTCAGCCATATCAATGCTGACGTTCTTCCATTGGGCATCCTTCACCAACAGCCAGAATGGTTGCTCGACCTGGTTTTGGAGCTGCTCATCCTGCGTAATCTGCAAGAACCCGTTGTGGTAGTGCAATGGCATACCAGCCTGTTTCAGGCGCTCGTTCAGCTCATGTACGTTTGCCGCGAACGCCCTGTTCATGCCCTCATTGATGGCCCGCACACTGTCGGCCAGCTTGCCAGGGAGCGTCATGGGTTTCCGGCGCAACTTGTCCTGCAATTCGGCGTGGGCCAGCTGTTGCGGAAACTCGGCGTTCGCCTGAGTGACCTGCTCCTCTCGAGTGCGGAAGGCCAATTCGACGAAGCTCAGGCGATGCTTGACGAACATGTCGGGGTCCAGGCCGTCAATGAAATTGAAATTCAGCCACTGCTCGACCACGAAGTTCATGTCGTTCCAACCTGAGTTCGTCCAGGGCTTGCCCATCCACTCGGTCTGGTAGGAGTAGTACTTCGGCGAGAGTTCCTTGACCCCGAACTCCATTGACAGGCGGTCGTGAATACCAGTCCAGGTCGTCTTGACAGTCTCGTCTACCTTTTCGTCGTACCCGTAGTACTTCCAGATCTGCTCATTGACGATTCTGTATGCCTGAACAAACAGCGCAGATTCCTTCTGTCCGACGCTTTCAAAAAGCGGGCGATTTGCGTACCTGCGAAAAAAGACATCAGTCAGCATGGTCGATTTCTCTCATTCCATCAGCTTCGAGGTAGCCACTCGCGCTATCCACCGTGTGCCCCGGTCCGGCGTCGAGCATCTGGCACGCTGCGCTCACACGTACCGCTCCAGCTCCCGCACCCGCCTGATCCGCCGTAGGCAGGCCTATGCGTCTTCAGACGACGGCAGGCTCATCGCATCAGCAATCAGAGCGTCCACTCTTTCCTGGGCGTCTTTGATCAGTCGAGGGCTCGTCCATCCCGTCGGACCGACCTGAATCCGAAAGAAGTCGCTGAAGAACATCCGTGAGGTTGCCCCGTCGTCATTCGCTATCGCGGCGTCGCGCAAAAGCCGTGGCAGATTGACCTCACCTTTGCGCACCGCACCCACCAGCCGCTCGAATTCTTCTATCCCCATCACGAAGACGTTCGAGAGCGGCAGCGTGTGCTCGGCGGCCGCGTCGGGATAACCTCTGTGTTCTTCCGGTATCAGGCGTTGCAGCGCTTGCCCACCGCCAATGAAGAGCTCGCGGCTGGTGACGATCAGAAGGAAGTCCTCTCGTTTTGCGAAGCGCGCCGCCAGAGCCTTGTTCTCGCGAACGACCTTCCCCACCTTCCATCCCTGCTCAAGCGCTTCACGCACTCGCCGCATCTTCCTATGCGCCCATAACGGGCTGTCCTCCACGATGCTGTCGTCCTCGAACTTGCTCAGCTTCGCCTCGACGAAGACGTTGCAATCATCGTCGCCGTCGAATATGACTTCGACCGAGGGCATCTGCGGGCCAACAAGACGCTTGTACTCGGCCTCGTCCATCAGGCTCAACCCCGACTCTCCCGCGAGCTCGGTGACGTAACTCTCGAACACCCGACTGAAAGAGGCCGTGTATCTAGAGTCGAAAAGATCGGTAAGCCGCAGGTGAACGATTTCCTCGATCCCCCGCGCGAACACCAGCCTATGCCAGCAATGGATCAGGCCGTTAGGCAACTGGAGCAGCGGAAAGCGCTTCAAGTACGGGAATTCGTACAGCTCGTTCATTCCGTGGAGACGTTGTGCCGGGTCCTTCTGCAACTCCTCGCGCAGGGCAACTACGTCCCGCGCAAACACATCGAAAATCCCGTCGACCTTGTCGCCGTACGTCGCGCGCAGAGGCATCATCCAGTCGCGATGTAGCGGGACATCCCCGTTCAGCACGGCTGCGTACAGGGCGAACGAGAGCACGAGGAAATCGTCCGGTTCCATCCCAAAGGCGGCTCGGAACTGCTGTCGGTCCGTACCGTTCTTCGGCAGCCGTGCATACAGTGCGGCCCAGCGCATGTAGTTCCGGGTTTCCTTTCGCTGGAACTCTACCTGTGGATGCATCAGGCTGCGCAGCATGAGGAAGACGTTTTTCGGATGTGCCTCGCGCACATGGTCGGGCATGTCCCACAACTTCTGCCGAATTTCGTCCATCTCGGCTATCGTGATCGCGGCTCCGCCTTGTAGCCTGACGGCGTTGTCCTGGAGCGCCCATTTGACCATCAGCATGGTTAACCATGGGGCGCTTCTCAGTTCCTCCAGCGGGTCTGCAGGGGGATTCCACAGCATGTGCAATGCGGCGTTCAGAACCGAGGTTGCGCTGTAGCGGGCGAGCCGGTTCCTGATAGACCGGTAGGCTTCATCCATGCTGACTTTATGCACGGGCATTTTTCGGGCGAGGCGCATTGCGAAGGGCACGTCACCCTGGAACGTCGATACTTTCATTGGCAGAATCCGGCTCGAGCGCCGGCTGAAATTCCATTAGCCGTTACGGTAACACCGCTCAGCACGCTTGATAATCGGCTCCGCTCGGCGCTTGCTGACACGCGACCGAACCAGGTTGTCAGGGATCCGGGCGGAGTCCCGTTCCCGGCGCGAAACCTCTAGCCAGCGCCATCGCCGGTTTGGCCAGCGGCGGGATCGCCAAACAACGAAGGAAAATCGTGCATCAGCTTGGCGCTAAGGTCATGCTCGGGGAAGCGTGCTATCGCCGACGCCCAAACCTCCGCCGCCATTGCTGGGTCACCGCCGTTCCAGTGCGCCCCGCCAAGATCGAACCTCGCCAGGTCATGGTCCGGGTCGAGCCCGAGAGTCCTCTCGTAACCGTCGATCGCCTCTGGCCAGCAACCGAGGCTGGCGTATGAAGCGGCGAGCTGGAACCAGCTCATGGCGTCCGGCTGAACGGTCTGAGCCTGCTCCAGCAGCAGCGGCACGCTCTCAGCGAACCGCCCCAGTTCCTTGAGGGCAATCGCGAGACAAAAGCCGTATTCGCCGCCTGCCAGTTCATAAGCCTGGCGAAAGCAGCGCTCCGCTTCCGCCCAGTCGTCGTCTTCCTGCGCCCAGTGGCCCAGACGATCCCAGGGCAGCGCGGCATTGTCGGCGTCGATCTGGGCGATGTGCCGGTCAAATTCTTCGCAGAACTCACCATACGTCTTCCCGACGTTCTCTCCCTTGCCGCGCAGATAGAACGTTGTCATGAGGAGCTCGTACCTCGCCTGGGGATCCTCGGGGTTCGCCCTGACGTAGCGCTGCCAGAAGGGCAACGCCTGGCGGGCGTTGTCCACACTCGAGCGCCCGAAGGCAGCAACCAGACCGCGACACCACGGCCAGATCCAGCGGAAGCGGTCAGCCTGAGCCACCAGGCCGTTGATTTCGCGAAACGCCGCCCGGCCATCGCCAAGGTTGAAAAGGACATTGGCGCGCCAGCCGGTGACCGTGAAAGTCCGCCCCTGCTTTTGATTTGAGAAGACGACCTGGTCGAGATGATGCAGCGCATCCTCGTACCTGCCCACGCGGACATAGTGGATGCCCAGAGCAGTGTGAGCCTCCGCGAGTTCGGGATTCAACCGCAAAGCCTCGTGGTAGTGATCCATCGCCGGGTCATGGTCGCCGAGCAGCGCGTAGCTGGAGCCAAGGTTCTTGTGGATCTGAGCAGCCAGTTCGGGGGCGGCAGCGAGCATCGGGTCGGCGAGGGCGGCTTCGAACGCGCGCTTTGCTTCCGGCTCGTCCTGGAGAGCGTGAAAGGCGTTTCCTATCGTGTATTGCAGATCGCTGACCTGATGACGACGGTCAG
Source organism: Paraburkholderia sp. BR10872 (assembly GCF_040965835.1). Classification (NCBI taxonomy): domain Bacteria; kingdom Pseudomonadati; phylum Pseudomonadota; class Betaproteobacteria; order Burkholderiales; family Burkholderiaceae; genus Paraburkholderia; species Paraburkholderia sp. BR10872. The sequence goes on along the minus strand of NZ_JBFRCN010000019.1, from coordinate 120,067 downwards.
TGAGCCTCGCGCGGAAAAAGCGGATGGCCTCCTCGATGCGCTCCGGGTGGTGGCTCAGGTCGTCCATGCCGAGATTGATCTCGGCCATGTAGCAAATGCCCATTGCGTCGCTGCCAGCGCCCAGAGCGGCAGCGAAGCTGGCGAATCCGGCGCTGATCGCATCGTCTGCGTTCTGCTCATACAGCTGCACGAGCAGGTTGCGCGCCCGCGCCGGATCGTCGGGCACATGGACGTCCGGCGCAGACGCGAGAACATGACTGGAGAGGTCCGTCGCGCTCACGCCGACTGCACCGATCCGCCGATCGCGTGATGCCCTTGCCCAGGCACGGGCGAGCTCCGCGATCCGGTCAAGACGTGTCGGCGTCAGCTCATCAACGAACGACACGGTCAGCGATGCCTGGTCGCTCCAGTTCGTTCCGCCATGCTCATATTGCTGAACAACACTTTCCACCGTGCGAATGCGCAATGACCGCGTCGGCACGTGATAGGCGACGTAAAAGCTGTAAGGCTGCATCAGCAGGTAGTTGAGGTTCGTGCGGTCTACCCCGACGCTGAGCGAGCCGTTGGCGTTCAGCGCACCCTCAGTTCCCTTGAGCTGGACATGGACCCGCGCATTGGTGGCGCGGCCATCGGCGATCACCTCGATCTGGCAGTCGGTCCCGTAGTCCTTGCGGTCCGCCGCCTGAAGAATGAACGCGCCACTTTCGCCCAGCCGCATCTGGAAGGCGGCGATTGCGTTGTCCTCGATTTCGTGATTCCGGTGGCGATGCGGTAGTTCGTCAAAGTGACTCATAAGCTCAGCTCGAAGTGTCAGGGTATCCAGGCTATGCCGCTTCCGTCGTCCTTTTCTTGCGAGGTGGAGCCGGATCCTCGACGGCACGCATCTCATCCGCCGGATAGAGATTCAAATAGGAGCGCGCTTCGTCCATCGAGCTGCTGACGAGCCACCCCTCATAGTCCGACGGCCGCACAATCACGACCGAGCGCTTCTCATCGCCGGGCTTGTGGAATCGCTTCATCAGCGGATGCTCGTCGGAGTTCACGGTGAGCATCGTGAATGAAAGCGCACGGCCCTCCGGGTCGTTCCACTCACGCCACAGACCCGCGATAGCAAACGGCGCGTCGTCTGCCATCCCGATCCTCCAGCGCACGGCCTTCCCGCTCTCGTAGTTCGGTTCGTAGAAAGCGTCACACGGAATCAAGGCCAGTTGCTGTTTCTTCCACGCACCGCTGAAGCTGCGCTTCTCCCCTACTGTTTCCGCCCGAGCGTTCATTGTGTCGAAGACTCGCACGCCGTCCGGTATGTGCCGGCGCGGAACGATGCCAAACGTTGCAACGTCAGCCTGCAGCTCGCCATCAAGCCGGCGGATGATCGGCGCGGGATAGTCCTTCCATACCTCGTCGCGCCACTCGCTTTTCGGGGGCTCGATTCCATAGTGCTTGAAGAAGGTGTCACGTCGAGCAGCCGCGTAGTTCGTGCACATTCACGTCTCCTCGTTCGCTGGATCCGGCACAGCCTAGCGCGTGGTGGATCTGCATGATACTGTATATTTATACAGTGTTACCGGGAATGATGATGGAACCCCTATTTGAATGGAAGTGGGCGTACTGGGACGAGTCCCGTGCCTGCTTTGTCGAGACGCCCATCTGGATGACTGATGACGAGGCGAGGTGCGACTGGTTCGCCTACGACGATATGCGGTCGCGAAAGCTCGAGCACACCAAACGCGATCGTCGCCGCGGGGAGAGTCCGATCGTGGAACTGCCGGAGAGCGATGTGGACTGGGCGAAGGAACGCCGGGTGCGCGGCGAACGCTCGCGCTTCGGCTTACCGCCTTTCGTCACCCCGACCTACAAGGATCTTCGCCGCGCATGGCGTGAGCATCCGATTCCTGAAGTGAAACAGCTGGCACTTGAAGTGCAGACAGCCCGCCACGCCCTCTCGGAACTTGAGGCGATGGTCGCGGAAACGCTCTGGCATGTCGACAAGGACAGCGCGACAATCGACTACGCGCGCAAGGAAATCCGACGAATCCGGCGACGTTTGATGCAGGAGATGCAACGCATCGGCCCAGTGACCGAGAGGCCCAGATGAAACAGTCAACAGGTGGGGTGCTCTGGAGACGTCGTGATCGAGACGAAAGCCATCGAGGCTTCTGACCTGATGCTGGCCACGCGCGAGCGTCGGGTGTTTTCGCGCGAGGGGTGGTGGTTCGAGCTGAAGTACGATGGCTTTCGCTGTCTTGTCCGAAAGTCGCATGATCGCGTCGATCTCGTCTCTCGGCAGGGCAAGCTCCTCAACCGCTCGTTTCCAGAGATTGTCGATGCGGTCTCGGCGGTTCCAGGTTCGTTCGTCTGGGATACGGAGCTCACAGTCGACGAACCTGATGGCCGGTCGTCTTTCGAACGGCTTCAACAGCGGGCCCGCACGTCGGTACTCACTCGGGTACGCGCCGCTGCGCTCAAGGATCCTGCCCGACTCTACGTCTTCGATATGCTCGCGAACGGCAAGCGTGATCTCCGCCCACTAGCGCTCGGTGAGCGAAAAGTCCATCTGCGCGAAACCTTCGAGAACACCAACCGCCTCGTCTACGTGGTCGGTACTGCGGACGCGGGCGAATGGGTCTTCGAGCAGGTCAAGTTGCATGACTTCGAAGGGATGGTGGCGAAGCGCTCGAGCGCACCGTACCGCGCCGGCCGCACGCGTGACTGGCTCAAGATCAAGTACGAAGGCTATAGCCGCCCAGCTGCACTCGGGTTTGGTACTGCACGGCAACTCTAGGCGCGGGGTCGATATCTTGAGGCGTAGTCACCGGCCGCGTGAGCAGCGCATTCGCAATGGCGGATGAGCGGTAGGCCGCAATTAGTGGCTGCTCCGCATTGAACAGCGGACTTAGTTGTAGCTTTGCCGCTGACCGCGTTGTGGTGCTGAAGGGCAGGCGCGACCGCGCTTCTGCCCTAGCGAGTCGTCAGCATTACCTGCGTCGGCCAACGGTGTCCAGTCTGCGGTGTCACCGACAACCGCTCACGGAAGTGCTCGAGGAACCCGACGGCGGTCCGCACGCTCCATTCAGCCACGGCGTGACCAATCACGCGGTCCGGGAAGTAGCCATTGTTCAGGCCGGTCATCGGGTTGTGGTCGGTTTGGTCGTGGTCGGGGAAATACTGCTTCAAATCCTTCTCGAGCTGATCCCGCGCCCGTTGCTCGTGTTGCGGCCTCACCGTATTGGTCGCCAGCCTGTAGTGCGCGAGCGCATTGCGCAGCGTAATCAGCGTCCGCATCGCCTTGACCGGCTTTGACTTGAAGCCGAGTTCGCGCAGTTCAAGCTTGCTCAGGACCTCGGCATACTTCTCGAGGGAAGGCCTCGATTCGAGATCGTTCCTTCGGAATTGGCCGCCCCGCCTGCTCTTCGTCTGCCGAGGCTCGCGCCAGACTTTAGCCAATTTGCCGGCCTGCAATGCGGTCAGGCCAAACAGGTTGCTGCCGCCGGCGACTTCGCAATCCGCAAAGAGTTCGTTCACGAAGGCTTCGACGCCGAGCACACTCATGACGATTGCTGCGCTCGCACAGGCGTGGTGTTCGTCGCGCTCCACCATGCCAAACCCGCGCTTCAGAACATCCGGATCGTTTTCGATCGCATAGGCCTTCTTCGCCAGCAGCGCTGCGCCGGTCAGATAAGACGTCGAGAGGTAGGCCCGCACGAGGAGGGGCGACGAATCGTCCTGCGGTTGCAGAAAAGACAGCACGGTGGTCAAGGAATACTCCCGTCAAGAGTGAGATAGACGATGACGGCGGACTCCGCCGTCATCGTACGTGAGGCGCCAGCGGGCAGGCTGACAGGTGTCCAGCAGTATGGAGATACCCCGTTGCGGTTTCAAGGGTCCAACCGGTCATTCAAGACGAAAGCCAATCAAAGAGCCGCCGCGACTTTCCTGGTAGTGCAGTGAGAAGTACGCACCGCGCGCGAAGTGTTTTGGATGGAATGATTACTGGTCGAGGACTGGATAAGCAACTGGATCGAGCGGCTTTTCCCCATGCACGAGATATTCCAAGTACCGGTTCATTATGACCCACGCGCGACGCGTCACTTCGGTCGTCACTGAACCCGATGTATGCCCTGGCTGCCCGTGCCGCGGATTGGCCGAGGCATCGGTAATGTATTTGAGGTACGCTTCGTCGACCCGAAGGGTTTCGCGCATCCGATTCCACGCGGCCTTATCTTTCGATCCGGGTGGCGCTAACATGTTTTTTATGCGATCCATTGCGCGAGCACACTCGACTAGCGATACATGCGGCAATGAAATTGCCGTCATCAGCTCGCGGAAGGCCATGAAAAGGAGCGGCCGTTGAAGAACCTGCATGCATACCTCATCGAATCCCATGTCGAGAGAGAACGCCGTGCAGATGCCCTCCAAATACGGAGCGTTAGGCACGATGGGTGTCACGGTGCCGTCTGGCGTTTCGAAAGTGTCGAGCAAGACGGTGAGACCATAGGCCATCTTGAATCCGACGACGTCAATCTTCGCACGGCAAATGTCCAACGCACGGCGATACAGATCGGGGAAATGTTCGACCTTCCAGTCGGACACGATGCATTCGATATCGATTACCGATTTGTCGACGCGGCAGACCATGTCCACCTCGTACCCCAGCTCATCCGCTTTCCAATGGACGGTTGGCGTGAAGTTAACCGTCACTTGCATGGACTCGGGAAGCACTCTCCCGTGGAATCGGACTACGGCCTTTTTTGCCATTTTGTTCCTCGATACTTGTGACGCTGCCGGAATGGTGGACGCGTTGCGTGAGTGAAGTTACCGGTCATTTATTGTCGCAACAGTGGCATTCCTAATGCGCCTTACGTGAGCGGCACACCTCAGTGGTCAGTTGCGCTCTCCCTGATATCTGCTTCCCTGCGCTTCAGCAATTCCTGCTCGACACCGAGGATGGACAGGAGGAGGTTAAATGATGTGCGGCTGACCCACATGCTGGCCATCATAGTGAGCGTTGCACAGAACAGGGCGGCCGCCGCGGCGATCCGCGCCAACATCGGATGCGCGTGCGCGAGACCACTCGTCTGGACAGCAATCGCGAAGAGAACGAACACCACGGAAAATGTACCAATGCTGGTGCGAGATGCGCGCAAATCCTGCTGCTTGGCGATGAGAAAAGGCACAAGGTCCGAATGCTGCGAATAAAACTGAATTCTTTCCTCCCTTTCCCGCTCCGCCTTCTCGCCTCTCGCGGCGAGCACTGTGAGCAGCTGCTTGCCTGCGCCATCGAGAAAGCGCGACAGATACACCCCTGCCAGCCCGATGAGCAACGCGACGACCACGACCGAGAACCACCATTCCGGCGAGGCAATGTCTTCGAGGATCTTCTGCATGTTCTATCCTTTGAATCGTTGATGCGTCGGGCGTGGCTTTCGCGTCACGCCGAAACGGCATTCTCCAGACTGGAGGGTCATGCGATGGAACTGCCTCAGGCCGATGGTGCTGATCCCGCGACGGTATTCACCGCTGCGCTGGGCGTGTTGTTCAAGACGCACCCGAACCCCGCTGCGCTACTGGCCGAGTGGGAGCAGATCGCCGCCCAGATGCCGGTCATGATGCTGAAGAACGGCGCGGATGAGGTGAGGCACAACGCGAACGTCGTCATTGCGCAGGGGCTTCTGAAGATTGCGCGTGATGCCGCAGGCACGTCGCCCTCCCGATGAGCACGCTCTAACCGCCACAAACCGGAGTGCAAATTTCGGGGTACCGAGTTTTTCACGTGAAGGTGTCGCCACATCCTAAGAACTCCGCTTCGCGTTTACCGCTATCACCCGATGTCTGGAAACACGTTCTGCTTCAGTGCGGAAATCCACGGCTCTCACGTGGTATACGTATATGCTCTCCGTATCGACTACCAGGGCAGGAGATCTGAGATCGCTGGAGAGCGGATCTCGCGCTGATTCGAGCAAGTCGTCGAGCATTCCCAGGCCCTTACCCTTCCTAACTGGTTGCGGCGGAACTTCGGACGGCACGGTTTCCGTGACACCGTAGCTAATTTTCCAACCCTCGTCCCCTACTTGCCAGGCGTGTGGCTCGAGCTTAGTGCCAGCTGGCAGCTCCATCTCCCTGACCCGCGACGAGCGGTGGAAGAGCACGATATTCTTCCCGCTCCGCGCGGACTGAACCGACGGAAAGATGATGCCGTCCAGCGGGGCGTTCGTCCGGGTCGCCAGAAAGTCGGCGATGGCCTGCGTCGGCAGGTAGTCCAGAGCTTCATCGCCGGGCATGATGGGACGAGTCATGCGCGCCGTCAGCGAGCGGAGGAACACCGCGCGCTCGAGCGCGGCGGCAAAGGATGGGTCGAAGATGCTTCCGCGCTGCGTTACACCTTCGAGTGCCGTGAGATCCAGCAGGCGTAGTGGTCGCACGATGTCGAACCTGCCGACCAGCACACGGCTGCCAACCGGTGGCCGGACCTCCGCAATGGTGACCGAGGCGTTCGTTGCGCCATAGAATACGGTAACACCGCGGGCATTCATCCGGCCATCGCACGCGCAGCCGGAGGGAGGCGGACCCAATGACAGGTCGGGTCTCACTAGCGCCTCCTGCAGCTTATCCTCGGACAGGAACACCCTTGCGCGGTAGACAGATTTCAGGCGTGTAGCAGGACCGGCACGAACGAGCAGCGGCTTGCGCTTGTCTGTGGAGAGTGAGTCCAGTCCTTCGAAGACGCTGTTGAGAACCGCCTCCGCCCCCGCGCTGAAGAACCGCGACTCGGTCTTCAGGAGACGTTCAAACTCCTGCCACTCGAGTTGCCAGAGCACATCGGTCTGTTCCTTCTCTTCGTAGTGGCTCTCGCTGTCGAATTCGCACTCGTCACCCATCTGATACGCATCGAGGTTCGCGTGACGATCGGCGAGGATGCGCTGCACATCTGCGGCGGCCTCTTCGGGGATCCCGGCAGCGTATTCGATCGCTTCGACCACCGGCATGCCGTGGCGAGACCAGTTGTACTCCAACTCCCGATCACCCAGGAGAGATTGCTCGACTGAGTCGGGCTCCGTGGCCGTTCGCGTGTAGTGCCGCTCGAAGGCCTGCCCGATGCAGTCGGCGAGAACCGCCAGGCTATACGCGCGGGCCGTCCCGCCGCAATAGGAACATTCTGCGGGCTCACCGTCACGCGAGACTTCAGCCTGCAGATACGTTTCCCCGATGCAGGCAGCGCACAGGTGCTTGCCCTCGAGCTCCGCGACGTCCCCGAAATCATCAATCATCTCCATGCCTCGCCTCGCCAAGGGTGCGGCACAAAGTATATCCGGCGCGCCCGTTGCCACCGACCGGCGACCCACCGAGTTGCCCGAAACAGGAGCAGGTCGGACTTGCTGGCGTGAACCCCAGAACTTTGGGGGACGGTGCCCGATGTCACCGCCAGGATCAACAGGGTTATCCACAAAATCTGTGCATAACCCGCAGTTGCCCGGTCGAGCCGCTCATACGGATAGCCCCGCGCGTTGACGACTGAACCATCAACACGAAGACGACGACGTGGTCAGGCGGGACCGGATCACGCAGGTCGCTGCAGCAGTTCGCGCGAATCGCGCGCCATCACGATTTTTCGCGGAAACCCTGTTGCTGGTCTTGCCTTGGTAAATTCTGTATCGATATAATGATGCAGAACATAAGGCGCCGGCAGCGATCCTTTGCCGGTCCGGTGCAGGACGAATCGAGCCCTGGCGGGCGACAGGAGAACGGGCATGGCAATGGCAGCGCAAGACGCGGTAGAGGACAAGCGACCGGCAAAGGAGCTCGCCGACATGGTGTCGCTCAAGATGATGGCCGAGGGCAAGATCGAGGGCGTCAACAAGGTGACGCACTACAAGCTCGATCCGCACATCATCGAGGTTGAGCAGGGCTTCAATATCCGGTTCATGACGCCGGCGCGGCGCGAGTACATCGACGGCATCAAGACGGCCATGCGCGCGGGCGCGAAGTTCCCGCCGCTCGATGTCCGGATCGAGGGCGGCCGCATCATTCTCGTGGATGGTCACAACCGCCTGATTGCAATCCTTGAACTGATCGACGAAGGCGTCGAAATCCTGTTCGTCGAGGTGCGCCAGTTCTCGGGTAACGACGCTGACCGCGTCGCGCACATGGTTGGCACCGGCCAGCAGGGGCTTCCGCTGTCGCAGCTCGAACAGGGTCACGGCTTCCGTCGGCTCCAGAACTTCGGGTGGCCGCTCAAACGCATTGCCAATCACATTGGCAAGTCCGAAACCCTCGTCGAAAAGTGCGTGATGCTCGCCGAGGCGGACACCGAGATCCAGCAGATGCTGGTGCGCGAGGAAGTGTCGGCTGATGTGGTAGTCGACGTGCTGCGCCGGCACCGCTCGCGCGCGCTCGAAGTCCTGCGCGCCCTGCTTGCCAAGGCTCAGAACGCCGGTAGCAGGAAGGTGACCGAGCGCACGCTTCACGGTCCTTCCATTCCGCGCGACGTGGTCGGCAAGGTCGTTGCCTCGCTTTCGACGTTCTATCAGCGCCTGCCGGAGGGGGAGCGCGAAAAACTCGAAACGCTCCTGCAGGGCAACGAAGCCGAACTCGAAGGCCAGACCATCACGCTCGACGCGGCAAGTCTCAAGGGCCTGTTCGACGCACACCACGACGTGCGCGCCGTTTTCGCCAAGGCCGAGCGTCGCGACGAATTGCGTCGCCAGCGCGCCGCAAAGGCGGGTCATAACGACGCGCCAGCGCAAGCTGCCGAACTCGCGGATTGGGGTGAAGCATGATCCGCCGCGAGTACAGGGTGTTCACGATGTGCAGCGGCCTGGGCGGCGGTGCCAAGGGCTTTCAGGAGGCCGTCTCGCAGATCGGCGAGAAAACCGCGACGTGGCGCTGCATCGGGGGGATCGACAACGACGCCGCCGCCTGTCGTGACTTCCGGTCGCTCGTCGGCGTCGATTGCACGCTGATGGACCTCTTCACGCGTGCACAGTACACGGCCTTTAACGAGGCTGAGCCGCCGGCCGGCTGGTCCGAAGTGACGCCGGCCGACGTGCGGCGCGCGGCCGGCAACGAGCATCCGCACTGCGTGTTCATTTCGTCGCCGTGCAAGGGCGCATCCGGGTTGCTCTCGGAGACGTTGAGCCGCACGCCGAAGTATCAGGCGCTCAACGAGCTCACACTGCGTTGCGTGTGGCTGATGTGCGAGGCGTGGAAGGATGACCCGGTCGAGCTGATCGTGTTCGAGAACGTGCCGCGCCTGATGAATCGAGGCCGTCACCTGCTCGACCAGATCGGGCAGATCCTGCGGCACTACGGTTACGCGGTGAATGAAACGACGCACGACTGCGGTGAGATCGGCGGGCTCGCGCAGAGCCGCAAACGCTTCCTGCTCGTCGCGCGTCACATGGAGAAGGTGCCCGCATTCCTCTACGAACCCTCAACGCGCCGCCTGCAGGGTGTTGGTACAGTGCTCGGCCGCATGCCGCTTCCTGGCGACTCGGCCGCGGGTCCGATGCACAGGATTCCTTCACTTCAGTGGAAGACATGGGTGCGTCTGGCGTTTGTTGAAGCAGGCAGCGACTGGCGAAGCCTGAACCGCCTCGCCATCGACAACGGCTATCTGCGCGACTATCTGGTTGTGCCCGAGATGCACAACGGCATGCTTGGCGTGAAGCGGTGGGATGAGCCGGTGGGCGTGGTTGCAGGCGCGAGTCGAGCAACGAATGGCAGTTTCTCGGTCGCGGATCCTCGCGCTCCGGTCGACGCGCTGCAGTACCGCAACTATGGCGTCGTCCAGTGGGAGGACCCGACCGGGGCCATTATCGGTGTGAAGTCGCCAGGGCAAGGCATGTTCTCCGTGGCCGATCCCCGCGCGGAACCGTCTACGCGCTGGCATCACGGCCAGAATTACGGTGTTGTGCGCTGGGGCGACGCGAGCGGCACGATCAGCGGTCAGCAGTGGCCGAATCAGGGCCGCTTTGCCGTCGCCGATGTGCGCACCGGTATCAAGCACAACAACTGCTTTCGTGTCGTTTCGTACGACCAGGCAGCGGGCGTCGTGACGGGCGGCACGGGTCCGAGCGCGGGCGGCCAGGCTGTTGCGGATCCGCGCATGGTGCCTGCGCCGTCAGCACACCATGGGGCGGGTGGCGTGCTGCCCGCAGCCAACGAGAAAACGGTTGCTGTGATCCGCTCGCACGATGGCACGTGGCATCGCCCGTTCACCACGCTCGAGCTGGCCGCGCTGCAATCGCTGGTCGAGCCGGAGGAATACCTCGAGCTCGACGGACTCTCCGACCAGGCGTGGCGAGAGCGCATCGGCAACGCTGTACCGCCGAAAGCGGCCAGGGCCGTGGCGGAGGTGATGGGCACAACGCTGCTGCTCGCAGAGTCGGGCGAAACCTTCCAGCTGTCGTCAACGCCAGTCTGGGTCAGGCCGGTAGCGCTCGCGCTCACCCTGCCGCCTGTCGGTACGCAGTGAATGGCTGCCGCGCTGTATCGTGCGTGCCCTCTTCCTTTCCCGGCACATGCCGGGAGCCTCAATCCGTCGTGGGAGTGAATGAATGACTGCAAATCGTGCAAGGCTCACAATCAACCGCCAGATGCTGCTCGGCGAACTCGCTGCCGATGTAGAAAGCCGTTCGATGCCGTCCGGGGATGCGCTAGTGAACCTGCGTGTGATTACCTATGGCGAGGTGCGCGATCGCACGTCGGGCGAACTGCGCGAGATTCCGGAAACGCATCGTGTCGCCGTTTTCGGCAAGCCTGCCGAAGAGCTACGGAGTCTGAAAAAAGGCGAGATCGTGTACGTCGAGGGGCGTACGCGTACCCGCAAGCATCAGCCTGCCGGCGCGGTCGAAGCAAAGTACTTCACCGAAATCGCCGTCTCCGCGTTCGAGGGCCGGTGCTTGCGATGGGCAGATGCGGCCGCCCAGACGAGCGCGCAGCCGCAGGCGGAAGCATCGCGCACGCCGCCGGGCACGGCTGCCGGCGCGGGTCCGCTCGACGACGAACGGCCGTATTGATGGAGCACGCAACATGAGTATTCGCTCGCTGGACGGGAATCGCACGCAGGTTGCGTTCTTCCATATCGTTGACAGCAAGGGCGCGGCTCTGGGCTGGCTCGGCTTCTGCGAGCGCATCGCTGAAGCGATGCTGCCCGCGATCCTGCACCCTGGCGGCCTCGACGAGGCTGAACGTCGATCGCGGGCTGATCCGCCCGCCGTTGTTGGCTACTACAACGGCGATCTCTTCGTACCGGTCTCGTGGCTGCGCCATGCCATGACCGTCGAGTGGGATCTGGACGTGGCGGATCTGATGAAGATGGCCGCTGAGCAGGCGTGGCGCGCGTCGCACGCCACGAGCAGGCGCACCTGACGCGCCAGGTCGCGCCAGACCCGTGCGCTGCCGATCCTTAAAAGTGTGTATCATTGCAACGATGCGGAATAAATGACGGGCACACCTGCCGGGTTGAGACACCGCAGCGGGCAGGAAACTGTCGGCTTGACCATGAACGGGGAACCGGCGAAGCCGGGAATCAGGAAGCTTTGGGAGCGAGGTGAACGGGATGTCGAAAGTCGACGATTTCACGAGGCGCGTTGGCCATCTCCGGCGGCTTACGCAGGACGATATCGAACCGGCGGCTCCGGCTGCTGCGGCTGAGATTCCGACAGGGGCTGAGCTCGCGAACGGAGGTACCCGTCATCCGGGGCGGCCTCGCAGCGTCGGCCAGATTGCTGTCTTCCGCTCGCCCTACGCGCGGGACACATTTCTCGTCGATGTCGTGGAAAAGGACCGGTACGAGCAACTTCGTTGGGTTGCTCTCCCGGATTCGGATCCGCGTTACGGCGAAGCCATCGCCACGGCGACGGGCCAGCTTCCGGCGCTTGATCCCGATACGCCAGTTGAGCCGACGCGGTCGCGTCCGCTCCGGCCGCAGTGAATCCCGGCGACGCGACCGCGATGCAATCCATCGACGCGCACGGTGATTTCTCACTTACCCCGTTCATCGACGCCTTGATCGGCCTATATCCGGATCGGGAAGCCTGCATCCGACGGATGGCGTCAGAGGATACCGGCCCTGCCCTCGCCGATTACGACGTGTACGGCGCGCGCATGGATACCGGCGCGCGCGTCAACGGCTTTCCGGTCTGGCGTTACTTGCGCAACGATGTTCACGTGTGTGAGACCGCGGCCGGCGGCATCACCCTGTACCGCTGGGTCGAACACGATCCCGAGCCGTGTCTGTGAAAAGGAGCCTCAATGCTGCTCTTCTATGTGGATGAACCGTTGAACGACACAGAAGTTGTTCAGGTTGCCGAAGCGTTCGCGGACGTGGGTGAACGACCGGAGGTCGAGCAACGGCGCATTCCGTTTCTGTATCCGGTCGGTGAGCCGGCACGCGCGCCCAGTTCGACCGAGCTCTTGTCGGCATGCCTCGCGCCTGCCGGACTCAAGGAGCGCGAGGTTTGTGCGCTCGCGATACCTCGGGAAGGCGCGTGGCGGGCCGAAGTGCTCGCTGACGCGTTCTACCGGATGACTCACCGTCGGCCCTACCTCGTCCAGCGCTGGTCGCGGGTCACGTCGAATTCGCCCGCGCATCGAGTTTTTCCCGTCCTCGTTCAGGATGGGTTCGACGCATTGTGCGTGTCGCATCTGTCGCGCATGGCCTGATTCGCCCACTGGCAGCGACATTTTTCAAACTGCTTCCGGCTGGTCGCCGGGCCTTCCCATAAAAGGAATGTAGATGAGCAAAGTCTGGTCCCGCATGCGCCGGTCTATGCGCACCGTCATGCGGCGGCGGGCCCTCGAACGAGGGTTGCGACGGGCGATAGGCCTGGGTGAGCTCTATCTGGTCTGGCAGCCGATCGTTGATGGGATGAATAACACGGTGGTGGGGGCCGAAGCATTGCTCCGCTGGAACAGCCATGAGCTCGGTCCGGTGTCGCCGGTCGAATTCATCCCGGTGGCAGAGGATAGCGGATTGATTATCCCGATCGGAAACTGGGTGATCAGGCAGGCGTGCCGTCAGGTGGCAGAGTGGCGTCGTACGCTTGCGCCGAAGCTCTTCGTTTCCGTGAATGTCTCGCCGGTGCAGGTGCGTCGCGAGCTCGTGGGAGTGGTTGAAACGAGCCTGCATCACGAGGGAATCGAAGCTTCCGCGCTCGAGCTCGAGCTCACGGAGCGGCTGCTGCTGCGCGACAGCGGTGATGAGGGTGATGTGCTCCGGCGGCTCGCGGCCGCCGGCATCATGATCGCAATGGACGACTACGGGACCGGCTATGCATCGTTATCGTATCTGCGCCAGTTCCCGCTCCATAACCTGAAGGTCGACCGCTCGTTCGTCGCTGATCTGCCTGAGTCCCAGAGCTCGTCGCAGATCCTGCACGCCGTGGTGTCGATGGCGCACGCAATGGGCATGATCACAACCGTCGAAGGTGTTGAAACGCAGAATCAGTCGAAGTTCCTGCGCACGCTCGGCTGCGACCGGCAACAGGGTTTCTTCCACGGGCGGCCGGTGAGCGATCACGAATACGCACAGATGTTCGTTCGCGCTGCTGGACCTCGACCCTGCGAACCGGCGCAAGGCCGGGTAGCCGTCAGCACCCCTCAGTAGTCTCCGCCTTGGGGCACGTTGCCTTGCGAAAAGCACTGTATTCGTCGCTGTAAGACACGGCGGTTTTCCATGGTGTTTGCTATACGTTCGTTTCGACTCGAAATATCCAAACGTTGATTCAGACTGTGCAAGGTGCAGTTGCATGAGGCCGGTTGAAGAATCTCGGGCCGTCCCGTCGCCATCAACCGATTCGCGATTCGACCGGTCCGCTGCGTCGCCTTTCGGCGCAGAAATCGCCAATATATTCAAGTTGGATACACGCGTTCATTCGCACACCATACCCGTTGCCGCCCTTCGAATGCGGGATGGATATTTTTCGCCTGCCTCCGATCCACACGTGCGAGAAATCCACCTTTTCCGCTTACATTTCTGGCTATCTTGTCTATCCTGAAACGGCGCAGATCAGTCGCTGTCAAGTCCGCAGAGACCGGAGAGGAGTCTCCTGCAGTGCCCGGTTTCCCGACTGTGGAGCGTAGAGCAATTGACCATCAACTCGTATCGAAACATCGGTTAACTGCGTGCTGCGTATCGCCACCTGAGGGGAGACCATGAGCTACAAGGATATTCAGCTACAAGTCTTGATAACTATCTGTGAGAACAAGTTGGAAAGCCGTGAGGTCGTGGTCGGCTATTTCAACAACGAACTCAAAAAGATCTACTTCACAACGCGCTATAAAAAGTGGCCACCTATCGTCAATCTGATCCAGGGTGTTGGATCGCGTCATTTCAATACTGACAATATCTTCTCTGTCGCTTTTTGTCCGCCGGTGTCGATTATGGATGACGGTATGACAAGAGGAATGATCGATTTCCTGAATTCGTTTGAGGGGACAATCAATTGTCTGCCGGTAGCTCGACCAACAGAAACCCCGGAATTCAAGGAAGTTGCCGCGACACGGTTCTTCGACGATTGCCAGTTCATCCATCTCGAGCCTGCAGACGTCGCCGAGAGGGCGGCACTCGATAGTGTCATCGTGACATCCACCGGAGAGCCACCCAATGCCGACCTGAACGACCAGTCCGAAGCGCCTTATTATCACCGCCTGTACATGGCGCTGGCCTATAACCGCGCCGGATTCCGTGGAATGTTTCGCTCTCCTTATACGGAGATGGGACACAATATTTCAGCGATCTTCGCAACCGATGCGGGGCAGGTATTGGCGATTTCATACAACAAGAAGAATTTCAATGATACGTTCCACGCTGAAGTGAATCTCGTCCAGGCTATCGTCAAGAAATTTCCAAACAACGACTTCCACCAGAAAGTGTTCTTTATCTACACGACGCTTAAGCCGTGCAAGATGTGTGCGGCAATGATCGCAACAGTCTTCCCGAACGCGCGTGTCGTCTACGGACAGAACGATCCAGGGAGGCACGCCCAGCAAACACTGACGCCGGTGGGCGGCTCCGTGCGCTCATTGGCTGAAGTGGGCAAGCCGTTATACGCATATGACGACCTGAGGTTTCATCAGCCTGACAGCAAGAAAGGCGAGATAGCGGGACTGTTGTCCCCTGGAGTGGGCACTCCCATTACTCACGGACTCAATACCATTGGGTCCGCCAAGAACATGCTTCGTGCAGGTCTTTCGATAGACAGGAAGTTGAAGAAATATGATGAGGGGCGGGCAGTGGCCAAACCAGCCCATCCGAAGATTCACGCCATCCTGAGACATTTGCAGCCGCTCATGACAAACTGGTAATTGCGAGACCAGTATTGGTTGTGCCCCGGCACGAGGATCCCTTGGGATGGCCAGGCGTGACGGGCCCCGGCCACGCTTCGAAGCCGGTCCTCACCGGCACACTAATCGTGCGAGTACAGCGAGTCGAGCCAGCGATACAACTTCTCGACCTTTTCCTTCATTTCTCCAATTTCTTTCAGCGCCTCGTCGAACCTGCCGCTCATTGATGCGGTCGGCTTGTCGTGGTACGCATGCACGTCCAGTATTGCTGCATGAATGTGGCGAATACCCGCTCTTGCGTCAGCGGCGATCGCGAGCTGCCGGGCGTCAAGGATTGAAGTGAGATTCGCGATGGAGTTGACGAGCTTCAGCCGCTCACGCGCCTCGTCAATCGCCTCCGTGCAAAAATCAGTGACCGTGGCTCGAGCATTGTCTGTGGCACTGCTGATATTCTTGATTTCCGATGCGGTGTACTTCATGTATCAATTCCCCGTTGTGCGACAAAATTTATATGAATGAGGTGACGGCGAGCGGTCCAGAGTGAATGCGGCCAGCCGCAACGCCCATCCAGGATCGTGGCAATTTCGTACTCTCTCCAACTCGCCATTCTCTCGTTCCCTTCTTTTCAGCTTTCCCAGCTATGAGCCATCAAATTGCGACTGCAGCATTCGTGGCTCGCTCGAGGTCGCTCACCCGCGCACAGCAGCGACGCAGGACGCGTACTGTTTTGCGAACTCGACAATATCAAGCACAGCTTTCCACTCGGTCGCGCCTTGCTGACCGTACAGGTAGATCGTTGGCGTCAGGTACTGCCGCCCGTTGTCGTTGTGCTCGATGTCGAAGTTGCGCCGCTGTGCATGGATGACCTTGTTGCACGCTTCGCGCAGCTCGAGGTTAACCGAACGTTCGGGGTTGCGCACGTCCGGGATCAGGCGGCCGCAGGTCCCGGCGACCAGTTCGAGCACACGAGCATGGGCGTCGTCGACGACTCTTGCCGTAATGGCGAGACTGAGCAGGATGCGTGAAATCTCGTCTTCTTCGCAGCCCTGCAGCTTGAATAGGGGATCGTGCAACTCCTGCGCGTGGCCAGCCGGCGCTTCGATCAGATCCGCGAAGCCCCTGCTCGCCAGAAAGATAGACAGGAGCCTGTGCAAATCGATGAAAGTCGCCTCGACGTTCGGTAGGTGTGCACCGGGCACCGGTTCCTGAGGGGGTATGAATTCCGCCATGCCAGTTCTCCGGTCACCTTGCGTCATATCGGGCAAGCGCAAGCTTGCGTCCCGTCGCGCCTGCGGCCGTCGGGAGGAAGGCGCAAGCGCACACGATCGCGGCGAACTTTGTATCGTGGCTAAGCGCAAGTGTGTTCAGGATAATCGCCAGCGCAGCTGCGATTGTGGACGCAGCGCCCATGCATTCGATCCGGAACTTGATGAGGTTCTTTACCTTCGTATGCCCGGCACTTTCGTTCAGGCGAGCCATCGCAATCGTGTAGCCGATCCACATCGCCGAGAGCCCATACACGACAGACACGATAGTAATCCACGTGAGAGTAGCCGAGCCCTGAGGCGTCCAGTTGAACAACACCACCGCGATGAGCACGGCGATGGAAACCAGGTTGAGACTCGCCAGCCCGTAAAACGCGAGTGCTCCCATTGCGCTCGCCGGCACTCGCTCAATCGCATTCTCGGGGAGCTTCTTCCGCCGCCCGATTGCCCACAAGCCAAGAAGGACGATTCCGATTGCGGTTACGTATTCCATATGCATGAGCTCGGATAATTTGGTCTAGTGGGGTGGCCGGCGCGGGGGCAGGTCCGGCCACGAGGCCGGATTGATGCGCCGGCGGCCTAATGCTTGACGACCTGCCGGCGATGGGCAGTCGCGAGCAAGGCATTGTCGCTCGCTGCGGCGTCAACTGACGTGGCCGGCGTGGCGGCCACGACGACATGGAGCGGTTGAGCAAACGCCTCTTCAAACCGCTTGCGCGCGTGCGCGACACAGTCGGCCTCCGGTCCCTCGCCAGCCGCGGCCGCAGCCTGCGCGGACGCCTTCGCGGCCAGACCGAACACGGCGACGGCTTCATCCCATGTCAGGCCTGACGAGATCGCTTCATCAATGAACCGTTCGACCAGTTCACCTGCTTTTGCTCGTAGGGCACTCATGAACTCTTCCCTGTCTCGTTGTGCACATCGCGGCACACTTCGCACCACATTGACGGATCGCCCATGTGGGCGCGACCGTGGGCCAGCGTCGCGTGATTGACGCACGTGCTGTGATCCTCGCAAACCGTCACCCAACGGCCCGCATCGGCATCCATCCCGGCCTGCTCCGCCTGATAGAGACCGGCCAGCGTGCCGGTCACGCGGCTGCGCCGTCGCACGACGCATCCAGCCAGCCCGTCGAAATCATACTGCCGAGGCGCGAGCGCATAGTCCCGTAAGGCCGTCACACTCACGCCCGCGCATTCAGCCGCCCGCGCGATCGCTGCCTGGATTGCGGCGCGACGCTCTGGTAGCGCGCGATCGGCAGCACGAATCAGCTCGCGCAGTGCGCGCCGCGGATCGGCGTTGCGTCTTGAATCAGCCATGCTGATTATCTCCTATGCGTGTGCGGCCGCATCGAGCAGCGAGAGAATCGCGTGACCGTGTTGCGGATCCGTGCGGTTCCAGTCGCCCGCTGCGAACATCCAGCCATCCCCGTCCGGCGCGCGGTAGACCTGTCCAGCAGCACGCGTCGAGACGTAGCCAAGAAGTACGCCCGCGACGTTCACGCGCCACCACGTCTTCGTGCCGGTGACAAGCGACACGTCGCAAAGCGCCACGAGCTCGCGCCGCTCCACCGGCATGGGAGGCGGCTCGCGATAGTCCTGTCGACCCCAGAAGTGGTGATTGCCGCGCATCCTAGAGCTCATCCGCAATCTGATGCGTACATGAGGAAACCGATAGCAGCTGTGGCGGCTCGAGCACGATGCCCCATGCCGTGAGCAGACCGTCAAAGGTCGGTTCGGCTCCGCGCGTGCGCGGAACTGGCAAGGCCACTCCTGTGGCTCGATAGTGCACGCGGTCCTTCGCACCCGCACCGCGGCGGACAACGCGCTCGACCGCTCCGCATCGAAGCGCGTACTGCACGGCGTCAGAGGCTGTCCGCGAGTTCATGAGGCCGGCGGCTGTGATGTCGCTCACCGTCGCGCTGGTGCGTTGTCGCACCCACGCGACCAGGGCCTCTGCGTTTTCATGCGTGCTCATGGTTGCTCCCGCTGCACAGATCGATCGTCTCAAAAGAGGGCGGCCTGCTCGTGGCTTTCGGCTTCCACGACCTTTCCTACGCGCGCTGGGGCGCTGGATTCAGTGCTCGGACGCGGCTGCGCTGTGTAGACGGTGCCCCCTGCCTTGAGGCTGCCGAAAAGCGCGCGAATCGCATCCAGTGCACTGGCGAAGGCGTTGGAGCGTCCGGGCACAAACCAGCCCGCGTTATGCGGCACGGTGTCATTCCTCACGCATCCAAGTTCCGCAGCGATCGCGCCCAGCGCATCCTCAACCGTATCGAGCAGCGGCAAGGAAGGCGGCGCGGCGAGAACGGCGCGCTGCACAGTGGGCGCGACTGGCGCTGGGGACGTTGCGCCAGCTTGACCGCTGACAAGCAACGGGTCGCCGAGCGCGCTATCCGGCGGGGTCGCCGGTCCAACGGGCTCCTTCCACCGCAGCATACGCTCGAAGTCCGCTGCATCTGGAAACCAGCGGATCGCGGTGCCGTCAACGATTGCCTTGCGTGTGCCTGCTCGATGGGTGAGCGTATAGCCGGTGATCTCATAGCCGCAGCGCTCGATGATGCGCGCCGCTTTTTCGCGAGCGAGGGGCGCGACGGGCTCAAGCGACGGGAGCGCGGGTATAGCGGAGGGTGCCGCGTCGCCGGTGCCGGATTGCACCGCCACCTCGGCCTGTTCGACCGTTGAAACTTCTGTCGGGTTGGTTTCCATTCAGTTCGTAGTTGCGCAATAGTGCTGGTGGGTCAGTGCGGCGCACCGACGAGCGTTTCAATCGTTGCCTGGCTGTTCCGTTAGAGCAGCGCCATCTGCACAGAGGCCGCACCGGTCTTTTCGGAGGCAGTGTGAGTGACGGGTTCACACTCGTCGCCTTGCGTTCGCGACGCACGGGATACCGATCCGGCCGTCCCTGCCCCGTGACGATGCTCGCGGCCCCATTCGGGGCTTAGTACTTCCGCCGCAAAAACGACTGCGGGGCTGAAGCGAATGATGTCGGTCATGTACGGTCCTCCCCGTGCCCACCGATGGAGCGTCGGGGCAGTTGCTCGGTTGCCGGTTATCTGCGGCTCACCACTGCTGGCATGGTTGTCAGGCTGCTGCCTTCCAGACGATTGTGCTCACGGTGTTCTGAGCTTCACGTTCAGCTTCGCGGCGCCGTTCGTTAAGTACGGTGCCCACACGCTGAAGGATTTCCGTCGCGGGATGTCCTTCGCGCATGCCCCGTGGTGGAAGCAGTCCCCCACGCTCGATGAGGTGCTTCGCTGCCGCAAGTGTCGTGATGTGCTTTTCGCGATTGACGACTTCCATGTTCGACGCGAGTCCAGCGATGTGTGCCGCACGCTGCCGATGCCGCCCTGAACTTGCGGCGCGTGCGTTGATACGCTGCCACGCGTCCATCCAGTCCTTGAGGGTAGACCACTTGAGGCGCGTGCCCGGCGTCGTGATGACAGCAGGCTGCACTTGCTCCGCCTGCACGCAGCACCATTGCGCGCGCAAGGTCTGTGCACTCCGATTCCGGTCACGATCATAGATTCTGTAGTCACGCGTGCAGCACGTCATCGCTTCGTCCCTGTCTCAATATCGGCAGCTAAGCGCCGATCATTAGGGCTATGATAGTACCGTAGCGGTACTATGTCAACGCGCTGACAAGTGTCTCGAGGACCTCGGCTGAAAACGTCACGCCGCGTGCACTCAGCTCGGCGGGGAGGACACGGCGCATCATGTAGCGCCGGACTTCAACAGGAATGCGCTCGAGCGAATACGCGGAATCCGCCATCTTTGTGGGCCAATTGTGGCGATATGCTGTTCCGCATGCGGCGTTGATTTCGTCCAGCGTCTGCTTGAGCGGCTTGCCGGCGGCCGCCTCAATTTCAAGCCAGCGCTGAAACAGCCCTTTCGAATGAGTGTCTAGTACCATGCCGGTACTATACACTCGGCCAATCGTAAAAGGGGCCAAGAATCCGATGCCTATCCTTGAGTGATTTCCAAATGCTGCATGTGCTCGGCAAGCATCAGATCTCGAACGAGTCGCACCTGTATCGCAGAAGGCGTTTCGATATCCTCGAGGAAATCCGCGACGGGAACCGGAACGAATTGCGGGCCTGCGGCCAGGCTGCGATTTGCAGGCGTGAACGTGTAGAGGTCGGTGAATGTTTCAACGTACACATCTCCCCTGCTGTCCGCATCGTCCGTTCGTTCGACCGAGACAATGACGCGCCCCTCAATGACGTCCTTCTTCAAGACGAAGCCTGCAGCGATCGCAGCCTCAACAAAGCGCTTCGCGGTCGGGATACAGCGCATTACGATCGCGTCCAACGGCTCATTGTCATTGCCATCAATCCGGACAGCCTCGACGGGTACGTCACGTACCCATACGGTTTCCTCCCCAGAGGCTAACGAGAAAATCGAGTAGTCAACGTTCATCGAATCGACCAGATGTTCCATAGCGAATCTCCCGTGCTTCAGGAAGGAGTTTTGCGAGTTGTTGTGGTTACCTTGCTGCAAAGGCGATACGCAGGCACCTCGATCTGTGAGCCCACTATTCCCCGAGAGTCTCACTTCAGCCGAGCACGAACTTGGACCCTATCCTCCATCGCATCGGCTTCCTTCGCGTCCTCGTCGGCCTGCTGGTCGACGACTTTCCAGCCGTCGACCACCGTCTTGCGCGTGGTGGACCTGAACACATCCTGACCGTAGTCGGCCTCGAGTCGCGTGCTCAGGTATTGGTGCTTCGGGTAAAACTGCGCGATGTAGCGGCGCGCGATTGCGTCGAATACCTTCTGTTCGTCCTGCGACATCCCCGGCACCGTGACACCAGTCGGGATGATGGCGTGGTGAGCTGTCACTTTCGAGTCGTCCCAGCACCCGTACTGGATCTTCGGGTCGGCTCCGTTCGCGAGCTTGGTGTACATGCCCGAGATTCCGCCGAGCTTTTCGGTGGCCTCGGCATGCATGGACTTGGGCAGGTACTGGCAATCCGTACCGACGTACGTAACCATCTTTTTGTTTTCGTACAGCGCCTGCGTCACGTCCAGGGTCTTCTTGGCCGAGAAGCCGTGGCGTGCGGACATTTCGGTTTGCAGTTTCGCGAGGTTGTATGGCAGCGGCGGTGTCTGCTCTTTCTTCTGTTGCTGATAGTCGGTCACTACACCTTTCACACCGGATTGCATGATCTGGGCGACGATGGCCTCGGCGATGCGGCGATCGATGATGCGTCCTTCAGCGTCGATGCCCGTGTCTGGCGCTCCCTCGACGCGGCCCGCCCAGGTCAGCACTGTTCCATCCGGAAGGCGGATCTTCGGGACATAGTGGGTGACAGATTTGAAATTGAGGATCTCGAGCTCGCGATGCACGACGATCGCGAGCGTGGGCGTTTGCACGCGCCCGAGTGACAAGGCCTGCTTCGGGCGGATCCCCAGCATTGCCAGAACGGCACGCACTGCGCGCGAGCCGTTCATGCCAACCAGCCAGTCCCACTGTTGACGCGCAACGCCTGCGAGCCGGCTGTTCACGAAACGCGGCTCGCTGTTGCTCTGGCGAGCGTCGCTGGCCAGCGAGCGGCGCAGCGATTCATCATCGAGCGCGGTGATCAGCACGCGCTCGACAGGCTTGTTCCGGCCGGCCGGATCGAAGCCCGCGTACTCGATCATTTCGTCCGCAATGAGCTGACCCTCGCGGTCGATATCGCCGGCATTCACGATGATGTCCGCTTCCTTGAGCAGCTTCACGACGACCTTGATCTGGTCCATCTTGGATCGATCGGGAAACGTCCGGAATTCGGCCGGCATGATGGGGAGCTGATCAAATCCGCGGAGCTGCTGCTGGGCGTCGGTGAGGTAGTCGTCGGGATTCCCGATATGAATCAGGTGGCCGATGTTGTTCGTCACGTAGTCGCCGTTCTTGAGCCGGTATGCGCCCGGCAGGCGGGATTCAATGCCGAGAAACGCGGCGACGTGCTTGGCGACGTCAGGCTTTTCGGTCAGATAGGTGCGCGTTGGCATGGGTAGCTGTGGCGAAAAATTGCCTGCAGTATCTGCGTGGTGGTCCTATTTCGGATCGCTTCCAGGGCCGAAAGCCGTCCCACCACTTCGGCCCTGGCCGCGCTCACGCAGGACGGAAACGCGCTCGGGGCGCGGGTTCGGAAACTGCCTGACTGTCGTCCCTCATGCGGAGCGCTTGCGTGGGCTGCGCGACGTCGAAGATCGTGTTCAATTCGTGCGTCAGCTGTTCTCGCGTTGCAGCGGCCCATTCGGGCGAACCGGTCTTGCATACCGTGCGATCCACGAAGGCCTCGTGGTTCTGTTCGTAGACGACATCCTCGCGCACGTAGAGTGCTGCCGCGTCTAGCTGGTGTTGCCTGGCGAATCGGTGGAGCACGAGGGTATCGCGCTCGAGTGCTGCCCAGAAGGGTGAGCCGACCTTGCACAGCGGTCGCGGCGGACTCGATGGGTCGCTGTAGTGACGCACCTCTCCATTTTCCATCACCAGGTCATCCAGCCGGACACGGTGCGCAAGCGCCAGGCGGCGAAGCATCTCGACGGTGCCGACGCGATCGGGGATTGTGGTCGTAACCTGCGCCGGCTCCCGCCACGAGCCTTCCGTTGCTTCTGTGGCCCGAACTTCCGCCCACGCATACCTTCCGGCGCTGTCCGGCTGCTCCGCGCCATGGGTGCCCCTATGCGCGTCGTCACGCAGGCTCTCTGCGCGCGCGACCAGAGCCTGCTTCATCTTCTCAAACCCTCGCGCGAGAGAGACAGCGGCTGCACTAACCACTGGCGCTACCGCAATGGTGACGAATCCGCGGGCCTGTGTGTCATCGCCAAACGCCTGCAGCTTTCCAGCCAATCCCTGCTCAATCCAGTCGCGAAGGGGGAGTTGCATGGCGCTCATCGCGTCCTTGTATGCATCAAGCGCGGCAATACCGCTGTGCTGCAGCAGCGCGGTTTGACCGTGCACCTCCATCGCGACTCCGGCGAACACCGTCGTCAGACCGACAGCGGCTGGAATCGCGACAGCGAGGCGAAGATCCACCTTCGCGAGCGCCCGCGTGAAACGGGAGAAAATTCCGCGAGCCTGTTCTTCTCGGTTCATGAGGGATGCCTCCGGTTAGTGTGCGGCAGGGGAATCTGCTTCGATCAAGGTGCAGAATTCCTCGACCAAGCCAAGCAGTTCATCGTTCTGGTCCGTTCCGCCGGGCACCCGACCACCCAGCAGGTCTGTCAGGAAGCCGCCATAAACCGCGACGTGCTGGAACAACTCGGAGTTGGTATCAATGCGACTTACGCATGCGTCCAGACGGGGAATAAGGCGTTTTGCGCGCATCGATTGCGCGATGGGGGCGGTAGCCATGTTTCTCCTAACATTGGTGGAGGTGAGTGAACGAGCGTTAGCTGTGCCGGTATTCACGCTCGACGAGGTCGCAAAACTCGGTTGCCATGTCGAGCATCCCTTGTTCGGTGGGGGCGTCTAGTCGGATGCGCCCGTGGAGCGCATCCGCAAGCCATGCTGCATAGACGACGCCGTGCTGCTGCGCCAACCCATGAGGTTCCACGTCGAGAAGGTTGGCGACGCATGCCTCGACACGCGGAATCAGACGCGCGATCCGTGCCGAATCGGCAAGACGGGCAGCAGCGTTGCTCATATCATTTGTGCGAATTCCGTATCAAAGTAATGATACGGAATCTATCATACTCCCGGAGGCGAGCCAAGCCGGACGGCTCGCCTCCGGGAGATTCACAGGCCAGACTCGCTCGAATCGAACGTGAGTTCGTCGAGTTCCATCAGCCGCACAGTTTCGCAAAACCGGTCAAAAAGCCACGCAGCGTCGATTGAGAGATCGATTGCACCGCGCTCGGCGTCCACCTCGGCCCGTCCGCTCATGTAGCTGCTCTCGCCCGCGACGTGTTCATAAATGCCGAACTCAATCTGTGCAAAATCTTCGCTGTAGTCGAGTCGGGCGCTCGCAGTGAAGCCGGCCGCACCGTTGCCCGGCATGATCCATCGAATGCGCGTCGGGATGTGCTCCGCGGTGCGCAGATCCATCCGGTGACCCAGACCGATTTCAGACAGGAATTGGACTCGATCCATTGGATACCTCACACTCTGATGCGGCACGGCCGCGCAACTTCGTTGGCCCACGTCGTGACGTGGGCGTACTGAGCTTCGGCAAAGGCCGCAAGATCGTTTGGGCGACGTTCGCTCCCCATGTCGTCTCCTTACGCTGCCACGCGCGGGCGCGCGGAACGGGTCGCCGGTTCGTCGTCAGCGGCGGCAGCTGCCGCTACGTCATCGTGCGGCTGCGTTTCGTCAGCGACCGGGGCCTGCGGCATTAGCCGGTTGGCTGACGGCGCATCGATCCAGAACGATCGGCCGCACCGATCGACGAGCACGTCGACGATCGCCTCCATCTTCTGGAAGTTGGCCGTGGCGCGCATCTGCGTTCGATTGCCTGCAAAATCGCCGGTGATGGCCAGCAGGTCCTCGTTCGTGTACACCTGCCCTCCGTGCATCTTCGTGCCAGGCGCAACGATCGTGATCTCTGACGGCCGTGAGCGATCGAACACGATCGCGGTGGCCGCCTCGTCGCGGGGATTCGACTCGGACGTGATCCGTGCCGAGTAGCCTTCGGCAAATGCCACTTCAAGCGCACGTTTGATCTGCGCCTTGTTCAGCGAGACCGGCATTTCCATCACGTTTTCGCGGGTCACGTAGCTGTACAGGATGACCGCGCGGTGCCGGTTGCCGGCGTCATCGGTGAAGATCCCCGCCGAGCCGAGACGGTGCTGGGCGGAGAACTGCGCGGCCTGGAACATGTTGCCGAGCAGGACCTGGCGCGAATACGTGACGCGACCCGGCTTTGCGACGTCGAACTCGCGAAGCGGGTTGCGGTAGTCCGAACCAAGTACGCGGACCAGGGAGAATTGGACATCGCCGATCAGGTAGTTCAGCGTGAAGTCGCGGTGCTTGTTCGAACCCGGTACCACAACACGCACCTCGTACTGCCCGAGCAGATGTGACTCCGTACGCGACACCGGCGGGAAGAATGCGGTCACCATGCCCTTCACGGCCTCGCCTTCTTCGTTGGCGAACGACATGATGCCGCCCGGCATCAGTCCGGGCAGCGTCTTGAGCAGCCACAGGCGTCGCGTTTCCGAATTCTTGATCGGGTTCGGGTCCTTCGCGTCGAGCGCTTCCTGCAGCGTATTGAAGTTCGAGAGCGACTTGAGCGCCTTCTTCTGAACCTGGTCAAAGGAGTCGTTCACGTCCTTGAGCATCTTTTCAAGGTTGAACTGCCAGCGGTCGTGCTCGCCGAGCGCGTAGCGGTTCTCCGCCAGGCTGAAGCGGTTGTCGCTTTCGACCAGGTGGCGGCGCGACAGCTCGAGCATTCGCTTGACGTCATCCGAGGTGTGAGGCACGAGATCGACTTCCCATTCGACACGCGCGAGGTACACCGGCTCGTCGAATACCGAACCACTACCGCCGGTGGTATCGGTGCGAAAGAGCTCCTTGCTGGCAATCGTGGCTTTCCAGTCATGTACCGTCGTCTGGAACGGGTTCTCGCCGCGCGCCTCGAGCTCCTTGAGCGTTTCGTTGAACGTGCGCGTGAGATCCGCATATACCGCCTTCTGGCGCGCCACCGGGAGCAGCGCGATGCGGCCGGTCAGCTTGTTGGCGAACCAGGCTTCATCGTCGCTCGCGACCTGCTCTTCCGGGTCGATGTCGAGCAGCGCGGCGATATCCGGGTTCTCTTCGAGATAGCGGCGGCAGATCTCGTCGCCCACCGGATTCAGAATGTCTGGCACGTCACGCATTTCCGCCTGGTTGTTGCGGTTCGACTGCGTGTTGGCTGACAGCTTGCGCAGCTTCGCATTCTGCATGGCCAGTACGCGCATTTCGGATGGAAGGGGGGAAATAACCGTGGTGATTCGCGGCGAGTTCACCTGCCCTCGGCGGTTCACACGGCCGAAGAACTGGACGCGTTGTGCGACGTTATTCGCGATCTGGAGTTCGAACAGCTCGCGCTGACGCTGATCAGCAAATTTGGCGCTCGAGTGAGCCGACAGGCCGGTCGAACCAGCGGTCGTGAGCGTCATCGAATCGATACCGCCATTGTTGAACTGGGCGAGCGACTGGATACGCTCATCCGGGCGGACCGTGACTTGAATCTTGCTGGGGTCTCCCGGAACCGGATCCGTCTGGAACTGCCGCCCCGAGATCTCGCCGTGTGTGAATCCAGCAGCACTGAGCTTCTGCCGGATCGTGTCGATCGGGGACACGGGGATATCCGGCAGCTTGCTGATCTTCTCCTGGATCTCGCGCATGACGCCCTTGATCGCCAGCAACTCCTCCGTGTCCTGCGCCTGGTCGAGCACATGCTCATAGTGCCCATTGCCGTAGTCGTCACGGACATAGATGTATTCGAGCCGGCCGGCGATGCGGCCCATCAGATCCCGGAAGCTCAACGCGTCGATCGTGCGGGACTGATCGGCGCTCTGCATGCCAGTCGTGGCCACGTTCTCGGCGAGCTGTGCCGCGACGCCGGGCTTTTCCAGCTCGCCGTCAGCATCCGCCTCGCCTTCCATCGTGTTCCGTGTCAGGCTATCCGCAAGAGACTCCTTGAGCAACGCTTCAAACGTCTGCTCGAGCACGAAGACCGGCTTGCGCTGATCTTGCATGGCGGAAATCGCCTGGTCGGCCACGGTATCGACCTTGATCGCGAGCGAGAACTGCCGCAGGATGTTGTACAGGCGCGAACCGAAGCCCTGATACGAGACCCCCATGCGGTTGCCCTTGCGTGCCGCTTCGGGCAGTTCCTTGAGGCGTTTCTTGACGTCCTTGTCCATGCGTTTCGTCACGCGCGTCACGTCGCCCGAGAAGTACGCCATGCTGCGCAGCGCGTCCGACAGGGCATCGGCCCACTCTTCGTCGCGCTCACGTGTCTGGTCGGTCAGGATCACATTGAACTCGAGCTTGGACAGGTCGTGCTCGCGCCGGATGAACACCCCCTCTTCGCCGAGCATCGACGACAGGATCTCCTGCAAAGGCTCGCCACCGGCCTGCAGCGTGTCGGCGAGCGATTCGAGCGACACGCTTGCGGGGAAGACCTTGGCGTAGGCGCGCATGTTTTTCGCGTTCTTGGCGAACGTCGCACTTGAGTACACGCCCGAGGCGGCGTGTTCGATTGCGATGCCCATGTTGACGGCCGTGTTCGAGTCGCCGGCGGCCACGTGTGACTCGTCGAGCAGCATCATGGCCCCGCGCGTTGCAGCGGGAAGCCACGCTGCCTTTCTGCTTGCGTTGGCTTCGCGATTGAACTGCGAATACGTGGACAGCATCAGGTTGTAGCCCGTGTCGGCCAGCGACACGTCACCGTCCATGAGCGATTTGAGCTCGGAGGGCTTGATCGAGCGGAACTCAACCTTGCCTGTCTCCATGTTGCGGATGGCCTCGCCATCGTTGAGGATCAGCGGCCGGAACAGGTGCGCGGAATCGATATCCTTGAGGTCACGCCAGAAGTCCGAGAACAGGTTGGCCTTCTCGGTGTTGAACACGACCGGCACATTGTTGAGCACGGCATAGCGAGCCAGCGCAGCCAGTACGCGCCCCTTGCCCTGCCCGGTCTGGTCGCCATTGATGAAGCCGCGGCCTTCTTCGGTGCGCTTGATCGCGAGTGCGATCGCATCGACCTGTTCGGCCGAGAACGCGAGTTCCATTTCTTCGGGGCTCATCTGCAGCTTGGTCGAGACGTAGGTATCCACGTCCATACCGATTTCTTCAGTGAGCCGGGCGAGCGCACGGCGCACCGGTCCTTCGAGGTTGCGCGGAATCATCGCCGTCGGCTCATTCAGCCTCGAGGCCGGCAGGTAGGGAGCCTGATAGTCGTTGACGACGGCTTCGTGTTCGACCGGTTCGTCGCTGACGGTCTGGCCGGCGGCCGCCACGCCTTCTTGCGCGTCTGTTGCTGCGTCCGCGCTGTTGGCTGGGATCGGAAGTTGAGCGCCGCCGGTCTCCGCTTGCGCAACGGCCGCGGCTTCCGGCCGCTCGATCGTCGGTACAGCCGAGAATGCCTCGCGGGTTTCCGCCTGGATTGCGCGTTCTGCAAGGTCGACCGAGTCGTAGGTCCCGATGCCGGCGACGCCATTAAAGGACCGCTCGACCACCAGCCTGCCCGCATCGCGCTCCGTCGGCCAGTAGGCGCGCAGTGAGACGTGCGCATCCGAAAGCGCATCGCCGCGCTCCCACACCTCTTCCCCGGTTTCGCGACCGTCGCCCGTCACTGCATTCAGGCCAATGTCATCCGCGAGGTCGCGCGCCTTCGAAATGACAAGCGGAAGCGTCTTGAATCCACGGGTCTTCCATACGGGAGCACCGCTACCGGTGGCCTGTTTGCCTGCGGCCGGTTCGGCGACGCTTTCCGAAGCGGGCTCGCTCGCCTTCCAGAGATCCTTGAGGCGGAACGAGACGCGACCATCGACGGACAGGTAGCCAGCCTTGACGAGCGGCGCGCCGGTCTGAAACGCCCGGCCGTTGTGCAGCCCAGGCATCACGTGATCGATCGACCGGGTGCCCTTCTGGCGGAGCCACTTGAGGTAGGCGATGGCGTGTTGGCGGTATTCTTCCTCGTCGAACGTGACGGGTGTATCTTCCTCGGCAAGATCCTCGACGACCGCATCGGAGGCTTGCGCATCCGCGGCCGGAGCGGGCTCATGCACGACGGGGAGATTCATCGCCACGCGCACGAGCTCGAGCACCATGCGGGTGGCTTCACCGCCGAGCGGCCCTGACCATTCGTCGGCGAGGTTTCCACTCTCAAAGCGGCTCACTTCGACCACGCCATCCCTGGTGAGGCGCGCGTGGACTTCATGTCCGCTGGCGAGATCAACGGACCACTGACGCGGATCGATACCGTCCATCTCGAGGCCGGCTTGCCGCATCGAGAAGCCGAAATTCTTGACGTCGTCTGCGCCGCCGGCGTCCTCGGTAGCTTCATCGATCGGCGCGCGATCGCGTACGCTCGACGGGATCGCGATTAACTCGTCGCGCGAAAGGGCGCGCAGCGCCTTTCCGGCGAGCTCGGGCGAATCGTAGGTGCCACTTGCGTACTGGCGTTCGAAGAAGCGCACGACAGCAAAGCGGCGCTTGTTCGTGTAGAGCGGCGTGAAAACGTGCAGGCTTTTGAAGTCGTCTTCGCCATGCTTGCCGACCTCCCACTGGTCCGCGCTCTTGCCCGTATAAAGGTTCCGCTCCTGAAGCCCGGTAGCGTCTGCGAGCGCCTGGCCGTCCGCGCGCAGTTCGCGGCGCAGGCGTGCGTCCTTGTCGTAGACGGTGGGGTGCTTGTTCGGT
Source organism: Paraburkholderia sp. BR10872 (assembly GCF_040965835.1). Taxonomy (NCBI): domain Bacteria; kingdom Pseudomonadati; phylum Pseudomonadota; class Betaproteobacteria; order Burkholderiales; family Burkholderiaceae; genus Paraburkholderia; species Paraburkholderia sp. BR10872. Next base: position 90,180 of record NZ_JBFRCN010000019.1, on the reverse strand, counting down.
CGACCCGCCTGCAGGCGATGTGCGAGCGTTTGCGTGTGCGTCCAGAGCTCGTCCCATGTGCTCACCACCGGCAGGCGATCGCCCAGGCGAGCGGCCTTCGTGCGCAGCAGATCCGCGGCCTGTTCGGGTGTGCGCCGACGGCCGACCGTGACCATCCGGACGGGGTATTCCGCGCCCTGCTTGCGATACAGCGCGCCGTCGAGCTCGACGGCGTCCTCGATCTCGTAGTGGTCCGCAAGCCACGCGAAGAAACTCTTGCTCCCGCCGGCGATCTTGCCGGGGTTGATCAGGCTCTCGCGATCCGCCGCGATGATGAACACGCCCCGGCCATCTTCCTTGCGTCGTGCGAGTGCGTTGAGCGCGATCAGATGGTCGATGCGGTTGACGCGTACGTCCTCGAACCGCACAGCCGGCTGCAGGCCGCCGAACGGCGGATTCGAGATGACAAAGTCGAAGTCGCCGGGCAGCTCCGCGGCCACCTTCAGTACGTCGCCAGCGACAATCTGCGCCTCGGGCCGGCCGGCGAGGAGCGCATTCACGCGACCGACACGCGCCGGATCGATTTCGACGCCGGTGATCGCCGTGTCAACCGGCAGTGCTGTGACAAGGCTACCGTTGCCAATGGTCGGCTCGTACACCTTGCCACCCGATGTATCGCCGAGCAGAAACTGCGCGGCGATCGACATGGGTAGCGGTGTCGAATACTGCTGCTTTGCGACCGACGTGGACGTACGGAACGCGAAAATGGGCTGCCGTTCGGTCAGACCGACAGCAAAGCGGTACGCGGCTTCGCCGGCGTCCTGATGATGGACCGCGAGGCTGCGCTGCATGGCGGCTTCGACGGCTTCCTGGATGCCGCGCAGGCGTACGTCCGAGACGTCGAGCGGCGCGAGTGCTTGGCCCGCCTGTGTATGGATGACCCCGCCGAAGTGTCGCAGATCCGACGAATCCATGTTGCGGCCCGCGAGCATTTCACCCACGAACGCGTCCGCACAGCGCGCCAATGCCCGTTCGTAGAGCTCGCCTGCCGGCGCACGCAGCAGCGCAGCCGCCATATCGGCTGCCTCGTCGAGCCGCCCGGTTTGCACGAACTCGGCGAGCTGTTGATCGTCGATGCCCGTGGTGCCGTCGTCGAGTTGCACGAAGCGCGAGCCGTCTTCGCGCAACCGGACCGTCGCACCGTCGCGATTGCGGCCCACTACGGCCTGATCGCGCACCGCCGCGGGGGCGCTGATCGGTGCCTGGCCCTTAACGGCCAGCCAGACCTGCGACGTGGGCAGGTCGCGGATTGCGTTTCGCGGGAAAATCTCGCGCAGCGCGCGTGTCTGAACGTCGCTGCCCTGCCGCACGAGGGTCTTGCCAGATGCCGACGGCACGAATCCGAGCGGTTGCACCGCGTCCCACTCGCTGGAGCCCGGCTTTACGCCAGTCAGCACCAGGTTGACGCTGTTGTCGGTGAGGCGGAACAGACGCAGCTTGACGCCATGCGCTGAAAAATCCAGCCATCGCATCATCGGTTCGGTGTCGGCCATATACGAATCCTGTTTCTTGTCGGTATCGGTGCTGCGGAAAAAGGAAAGCCGCCCGGCGGTCAGGCCTGGCGGCTTTCGCTACTTCATGCGAGGGTTCGCATCGGGGATTCGGTTACGGGCGCGGGCGCGGTGCACTCGGAGCGGATGCGGCCACGGCGTCCGAGACGTCGAACTCCACTTCGTCGTCTGCCGGTGCCGCATCGGCTGGACTTGCTGTTTCGACGGCGACCGGATGGGCGACGTCGGCCTTGCTGTCCTGCACGACCGTCGGCCTGCCGCGGTAGAACGCGGTGGAGACGTCGCGCGGATGATAGAGGGGCGGCTTGTTCGAAAGCGGCTCAACCGCCGAGAACACCTGGTTGTCGCCCACGGCGTGCAGGATGATGTACGACGCCGTGAAGCCGGCCTCCTTCGGGTCGTCCTTGACGAAGCGGTAGCCCGCGTTCACCGCATCGAGACCGTCGTTTTTGTTCTCAAACGACGCCTTGGCCTGCGGGCCGATCTGGACCACCGTGCCGGGAATGACTTCCATCTGGAGATCAGGGTCGCCGATCAGCGCCTTGAAGTCCTCGCCCTGGTCGTTGATGAATTTCGTCGCAGCCTGGCCGGGCGTTGCCGTCAGGTACAGCGGCTGGGTCGCATCAGCCTTGCCGAACTCGGGGTTGCGCTTGATGGGCAGCGGGTATTCGATGGTCTTCGCGTTCGTGCCATCCGACACGCGCACGAGGACGAGGGGGCGGCCCTTCACGTCTTCCAGTCCCGCGAAGGCCGTCTTGAGTGCCGCCTTGAGCTCCTCCTCCGATCTGACCACCTGCGCCTTTTGCGGCGCAAGGACGGTTGCGCTTGCAGAGGAATACTCACGTTCGCCTTCGCGCTTGTGAATCGGCGGATCGACGCGCACCATCACGTTCGAGGCGATCTTGCAGTGATCGGCGTATTTCGCCGCCGATTGCAGCCACCCGGCGTTGACAATGCCCGTTTTGCGCTCCGTGTAGGCACGCTGCACGATGATCGTCCCACCCGGCTCGGTCTTGGCCTTGATGCCCTTGAGCACCTGCCGGCGCATTTCGTCGGTCGGGAGCGACTTCATGATCGCCGAGATCTCGCCCTCGTCTGCCACGAAATCCTTGACTTCGGCGCGCGCCGCCTTCGTGGTGCCGCGATACGCGCGCAGGACAACAGAAATCTCTTCACCCGTATCGAGGCGCATGCCCTGAACGGTGTCGCGGTTCTGATCGTCCTGACCGTACCCCGTCACGAGCAGCGCGAAGTTTTCGGTTGGCGGCAGCGCAGCGCGGCCCCCGACTTTTTCGGTAATTGCGTCCAGCTTCGACATACCTTCGCTCCTTCATCGATTGAACCGGCGCGGTCCAACCGGGACCCACCGGCGAAAAGATCAGCCGGCCGGGCGCCAGACGATCCTTGCGGTGACGCACTCAATAAAGTGCGTATCGATACTATGATACACACTTTTAAGAAGTCTAAAGATATGCCCGGAAGCGAATCGGATCGACTTCTGACCCGAAATTTGCACGTATTTGCTCCGAAACGAGCGAAATGTAGAATATGTTCTACATGAGGGGACGTTGCTGCTAGGACAATCTGGCCGATCAACCGCGGCCAGAATGCTCAGTATTAACCTTGCCTTTGGCAGAGCCTTGCGACGTGCGCGCAAAGCCCGACATATCACCCAGCAAGACCTGGCTGCTTTCGCACGTCTTGACCGGACTTTTATCTCGATGCTCGAGCGTGGCGAGAACTCGCCCTCGCTCGTCACGATGGGCGCGCTTTGCCGTGGGCTTGATATCTCGCTCACGGAACTGGCCGCCGAGATCGAACGCGAGCTTGCGGAAGCGCGCCAGCGCAAAGATACGTGAGCTAATCACTCTTGCCCGCGACGCGCGCGAGTCCCTTCCTTCCCTTACCCGTTGCGCATGTTGCGTCTGGATCGCGCACGCGGATCGCAGTCGTGCGCAGCAGGCCTGATAGTCCTCTGCGTACCATCGGAACATCGCAACGACGTTGCCCCTCTGCAGGTTGGGCGGGGACCAGAGACGCGCGAAGTATGCGCATTGAATAGATTGCTGTTTGAATCGCAGCCTTACCTTACCTAACCATCAAGTTTGCTGAGCCACGGCCGTAATCGTAGAGGTCCCGGCCGCATGTTACTGTAGTGCACTTGTGCACCAATGAATTGGAGTTCGCAGATGCCGCTTGAAGATGTCGGATCGGAGACAGGAAACAACGAGCAATTGCGTGAGATGGTCGAACAATCAGGTCTCACGCAGGTTGAAGCGCTAGCCCTGATCAACGCAGGACAGGCCTTTCCCGTTGCACTTTCCACATGGAAGTCCTATCTGGCTGCACCGACAAGCGCGCGCCGGCGCAATTGTCCCGACGCGGTGCTCAAGCGTGCGAAGCAGACGATAGGGCGATTGATGAAATGACCCCTTGACATGGTGCACTTGTGCACCATAAAGTTGGGTCGTAGATCAACCCGACAGGAAGAAAAATGAAGAACAACAAACCGAAGCAGATCGCCGTTGTAGCCAGCCTGGTTGTGTCGTCGATGCTTGTTGCTGCCTGTGGCGGCGGCGGTGGCAGTGGTTCAAGCGGCACGAGCAACAACAGCTCGAGCGGCTCAAGCGGCTCGACGGCAAGCCCGACGACGGGGAACGTCAGCACGCCGCAATACGCTGCGGCCAGCGCGCAGCTGGCGATTTTCGATACGATCAACCAGCAACGTCAGCAGTGCGGCCTTCCGGCCTATACCGAGAATACGGTGCTCGACTCTGCAGCGCAGGCGCACGCGAGCTACATGGGGCAGAACGGCGGAACGATCACCGATACCGAATCGTCGAGCAATCCTGGCTATACGGGGGCGACGTACACCGATCGGGCGACGCACTTCGGCTTCCCGACCTCCACCTACGCGACGGGCGCGAGTGCAGGGTTTTACACGAACTCGAAGCTGACCGAAACGGCGTATGGCCAGCAGATCGCCTTTGAATGGATGTCGGGTGTCTATCACATCGCTGTGGCGGCGTGGCCCATGACGGAACTGGGCGTGGGCTGGAACGAGACGACGTACAACGGCTATCCGGAGATCCAGTCGTCCGTCAGCATGGCAAACCTGCAGCCGCTGAGCGGCAGTCTGCCGCTGACATTCCCGTGCCAGGGCACGACGGGCGTTGCATACGCCGGCAACGGCGAGACGCCGACCCCGCCGAACACGTCCGGCGCGTTTGGTGCACCCGTTGCAGTCGTGGGCAATTCGACGGACAAGATCACGATGCAGACGGGGACGATGACGAGCACCTCGGGGACTGTCATCACCCTGCAGGTGCTGGATTCGAGCACGGACCCGAACAAGCTGCTGCCTGCCTATGAAGGCGTGGCTTACCCGGCGACGCCGCTCACTGCGAACACGACCTACACGGTGTCGCTGACGGGCACGTACAACGGCGCGGCGTTCTCGCGTACCTTTACCTTCACGACCGGCAACCTCGTCGGGTAAGCAGCAGCCGTTCGTAACGCCCTCGCCCCTCGCGGACCGCGCGGGCTGAAATGACAAAGAGTCGGTAGGCCCTCCGGGGCTACCGACTCTTTTGTCTTGTGCGCTGCCGCCTCAGTGGTTGTTGCAACCAGCGTTCGGACTCAGGGGAGACTGGAACACGAGCAGTGCATTCAGCGAGCCGTTACTGTTGATGTAACAGAACGCCTCATACTGGTTGGCTGTTGAGCACAAGGTGGGATAGTACGGCCCGTTGAACATTTGGGATCCCCACGCGCTCGAGTATCCCGAGATATTGTTGACGAGTGCATAGATATGCGACGCCTGGGCGATATCGGCAGTCCCTGTATACCAGTTCAGGCTGCCGGTGTAGCCGGAAGGCATGGCGGCCGTGCACATCGTGGAAGGGTCTGGGGGTGCCGTCGGTGTGCAGCTCAATCCAACCCACTGCGAGCCGTCCCAGGATGGGCCGGTCTGTGTATAGCCGCTCGGACAGCTCGGTGGTGCCGTATAGACGCATTGCGCAGCCGTCCACGACGATCCCGTCCATTGTGAGGCGACGGACGTTGTCCATCCTGCCGCCGTCGAACAACCGGGCGGCGGCGACGTGTAGACGCACACTGCATCGGTCCACGCGGAACCGGTCCACGTCGGATTCGAGATCGTTGTCCAGCCTGGGCCCGTCGAGCAGTTAGGCGGCGGCGGCTGGTAGTTGCAGACCGGCGTACTGTAATACGAGCCTTTCCAGCTCGAGGGGGTGACAGTCGTCCAGCCTGCCCCACTCGAACATTGTGGCTGGGTCTGCGCAGCATAGTGCAGCGGCGTGAGGCAGGTCGAATCCTGACTGCCTGTCTGGCACGTTTGCGCCTCTGCGCTACATGCAGGGACAAGGCACAGGAGCGGCAGCAACAGTCTCAATGCAATGGAGTACAGGCGCATGGCCCCCCCGAACGTTGTTGAAAATACCGTATCATACCTTTGATACGGAATTTCGCTTCATCGCCTTTCGCGTTAGTACTGGCAGTACGTTTCGGCCAGTACCTGTCCGGCAATCGCGTTGCCGCTCCCATCGACGATGCTGACGGTCCACGGGCCTGTGCCGCCTGCAGGGCTCGCATAAACATTCACCGTCGCCGTCGGGTCCACGTAGAACGTCTGGGCCGCCAGTTCAAGCCGCCCGACGCCACCGGCTGAACACACGGGCGCGGCGACGACGCCACCATTGGCGACGGCATTTGACGCCATGCGCATCCACTTGCCGCCGATCGGCGTCCAGACCAGGTTGAGGCACTCGAAGATCTGGCCGGAACCATCGACGTTGCCGGCCATCTGGCCGTTCTTCGGACAGCTTGCGTTGTCCGTCGCGATGTTGGCCAGCTGTAGCGTGCCATTGATGGCGACGGCCGCCGTGCCGCCGGCTGCGTTGATTGTCAGGTGATTGTCTGCGTCGTTGACGACCTGGACGTTGAAGTTCTGGGCGGGCTGTCCGCCCTGGTGAAAATTGATGTACGGCGTCCCGGTGCCCGCGGTCGTGCTGTTGCCCCCGAGATCGAGCGAGCCGCCCTGATCCGCGCTGAACTTCCCCTGACCGTTGACCGAATAGGTCTGCGCGGTCGCCGTGTTGATGCCCGTGATGTTGTGCGCTGTTCCACCAACGTCGGTCATGCCGAGGTCGGTCTGCATGCTGTTGAGCGCGGGTTGCCCGACGTTCACCCGATACAGGTAGTCGTTGTTGTTCGACGCGCCGTTAAACGCCAGCAACGCGGCGAGATGACCCGCACCAGGATTCGTGAATCCGGCGAGGGGCACCTTCCAGGCACCATACGTCCCGTACGCGCTCGTGGGCTGCAGCGACGCATCGCCGGCCTGGTTAGCGTAAGGGATGAACCCTCCCTGGGCGCCAGACTGTGCGGCCACCGCAATCAGCTGCTTCGGGTCCGCAATCGCGGGGCCCGTCGATACCACCAGTGCTTCGAGTTTCCCGGCGGTCGGCTGGAGGATCTGGAGTTGCAGCGTTTGCTGGAACGAATTGGTTGCCACATAGCCGAGCGGGAGCTCTCCCGCAGCGTTGAGCATCGCAGCCGTCACCGGCAGCGCCGCCGTCGCGTTGGTGGTAGAAAGCAGCGTTGATCCGTAATCCTGAATGTATCTGGTCGCGGCGTCACAGAAGATCGACAGTTCGCGAGCCGCAACAGAATTCTGGACGTTCTGCGCGCCCATGTGGATATAGCGAATGACGCCTGTGGTCGAAAGCAGCCCGATCACGGTCGCCATCAGGGTTGCAATGACAATTTCCATAGCTGGCCTCGTTGTACGCGATCAGGGATTGACCACAATGGACAGGGTGATGGCACCGACCGGGATCGTGGCCGGAACCGTGATGGCCGCGGCACCCACCAGGCTCGCCGCCTGGCCGGCCGTGCTGACGCGATACCATGACGCGCTGTACTGCGTGTCTGCGGCCACCTGGCCGTATGCGCCACCGATGCCGGGCATGTACGCGTACACGCGGCGGCCGCCACCCGGATTGGCCGTTGCCATGCAGTTGGCCTGGGGCGGCGTGGCCGCGCCGTCTGGCAGCGTGACGCTCAGGGCGTTCGAAATGGTTCCCGGACTCGCGAGCGCTGCGCTCTCACACGCCGCGCCATAGACTTCAATCTGCCGCGCGACAACTGCCGCTCTCGTGTCCATCAGCCCAACAATGCCCGCACCCGGCACGTTGGATGCCTGCTGGGCGAACAGGTACTGCATGCCAAACGTCACCGAGAGGATCGCCAGCGGAAGAAGTATGTATCCCATCCTAGAACCTCATTGCCTCACCCGTGCTGTCGGCAATCCGCCTTTGCCTCTGCATCTCGGAGGCGAGCAACGAGAAGTCTCCTTCGCGCAGATTCGCACGAATCATTTCCTCGTTCGTTGCGCCAGAGATGATCAGGGGGGAGACATTGACCGTGCGCCGCTCTTCGTCACCGAAGCGGTTGACGGACATGTTCTGGTGGAAGACCGCACACAGCGAATCCGCGAGGAACGACGCGTCGAGCCCAGCTTCACGGGTCATGTTCTTCATGCGCTCGAGCGCCGTCGGCAGGTCGTTGGCGTGCAGTGTGGAGCCAACCAGATGGCCGCTCGTGCCGGCCAGGACCGCTTCACGCGCCGCCTTGCTCTCGCGGATCTCGCCCAGCATGATCATCGTCGGCGCGGCGCGCATCAGGTGAATGATCATCGGGCCGAATTCGTCATCCGAGCGCACCTCGGACTGATAGCACGTGCCGGTGACGTTCTTCTCACCATGATATTGGCGCTGCAGGATCATCTCGATCGGGTTCTCGATCGTGCACGCCGTGCCGCCGAAAACCTTCAGGCGCTCGATGAGCCATGACGCAAGGGACATGGACTTGCCGTCACCGGTCGCGCCCGTGAACAGGACAAGGCCGCCGCGCGAAAATGCATCCGTGAGCATTGCTTTACGCAGCCGCTCCGGATAGCCGATGTCCGCGAAAGCAATGGGATCATGCAGGCGACGGCAGATGTAGACGTCGCCCTCGAGTGTCACGAGCCGGTTGATCCGCAGGTCAATGCCGCTCCAGTGAGCTCGAAACGCCAGTGCGCCTTTTTGCTGTTGCAACTCCTTGCGCAATTCAAGTGCTTCGTCGGCCAGGTGGGACGACAGCGCCCGTCTCTCGCGATCGCGCGGCGACGCCTTGAACCAGGCACCATTCGGCTCGAGATAAAGATCCGAAAACGTGAGGCCGGCAATCGTCTTCTGGCTTCGTTGATCGAGTGCGGTGTGCATTGCTTCCGACATGCGCTGTCCTGTCCAGTGTGTGTCGTTACGTTAGTGCCTGGCTCACTGGAAGACGACCGTGATCGTCGGATCGGCGGCACACGCCGTACCGGCGGAGACCGAATCCGGCAGGTTGTCCTGCGTGAAGGCCTGTCCACCGACCGTCAACGACACGTAGTCCTTGAGCGTCGTCACGACACCCGCGCATTGGCGCGACGTTTCCGAGCCGCCGCCACCGAACTGCACGCTGCCCTGCGTCGCGCCGCTTGCCGAACCGAGCGTGACGTCATTGCCCCAGGCATCCATCAGGCCGGCAGCACGCACCATATCCGGCGGAAAGAGCCCCGCGTTGTTCATGCCTGTCAGGTTGGCGTTGGTGAAATTGGTGTAGCCATTCGCGTTTTGCGAGAAGGCCCCGCGTGCGTTCGTGATGAGCATGTTGATATCCGACGACACGCTCTGGATCTTGTAGTAGCTGTACAGCGAATACCCGAGCGTACCCACGAAGGCAATACCGAGAATGGTGAGCAGCGTAACGGCTACCCGTGCGACGACGTTTTCCATGAAATTCCCCCTTGTTTGCTGCTATGAAATGAAAGCACGTGAGACAGATCGATACGATGGTCACTCACATCGGCATGCCGCCGCCCATTGACGACGTCAGCAGCGACGAAAGCTCGTTGGAGCCGAGCTGGATGATCCCCATGATCATGAACATGACGACCGAGAACACGGCCGTCGTCACGACGATCTTCACGAGCAGCGCGCGCTCAAGTCGCTTCGCGTATGCACGCGCAACCGCTTCGATCCGCTCAGGAAAGTCCGGCGTGCCGACGTACGCCCCGATTTCGTCGATCAGATCCAGCGAGGGAAAGCCGAGTCCCGACCGACGCATTGCGTCGTCAAGCTTCAGACCATTGCGGATCCCTATCTGTATAGGGCGAAGGCGGGACGCAAGCCAGGGACTCGCCGTCTTGATCTGGTCCGCGAGCGCGGTCGCGTCCGGCACCTTCGCGCGCACCAGCGCCGCATAGGAGAGCAGCCATTCAAAGCCGACGAGCTCGCGGTACTCCGCGAAGCCAAATATGTACCGGTCGAAGAACGCCCGGCCCTTGATGCGCCCTTCCCCGGTCCATCGTGGAAGCGCGCGCACGCCAGCCACACCCGCGATCGCCAGCAGGGCTAGCATCGTCGGACCGACCCAGCTGACCGCGAATTCACCCATCAGGTAGAGCGCGTAGGCCCAGCCCGTCCATTTGGAAAGCGGAATCGAGTCGAGGAACGGTTGCAGGGCCGTGCTACCGACGACAAAGAGCGTCAGGTAGATCGATACGAGGTACACGACTGGCGGAAACATGCTCCCCATGAGCTTCCATTTCATGTCGCCAGTGCGCTCGCGGATCTCAAGGATGAGCTGCATCACGAGCGGCAGTTTGCCGATGCGCTCACCGGCATCGAGCAGGCTGCGCTCGCGGTCAGTGAGGCCAGCTCCCATTGCCCGAACCAGCGTGTCGCCGTTGCGCACCTTGCGCCAGATGTCGTACACGGCGGACGCCGACTTCATACGTTTGCGACGTTCGAGTGATACCTGGTATTCCTTCAGTATATCCGGCAGCGTACGGCGATTTTCAAGCTGCGCAGCGGCGCGCTCGTAGAGCCGTTTGCGTTGTGTCCAGGATAGCAGCTGGCTCATAGCCCCTCCGCGTGAGCGAGAATTGGACTGACGCCACGGTGGACGTCAATCGGATCGAACAGGCCATCGAAGACGCAGTCCATGGCGTTGCCAAGCATCGACTTGTCGGAGGTCGGCTTGATCCGGTGGTTGCGTCGCGCGACGCGCATGCCCTGGCTGCGGTAGTCGTCCATCAGTTCCTCGTCCGAGACGATGATCTCCATGACGCCCTGCCGCCCCGTGACACCCTGGCCGTCACATGCTGGACAACCGGGACCGCGCACGTAGACGCGACTGAGGTCACCCCATGTCGCGATCCGCTCGCTGATCTTTTTCGGGATCGCCTCGGGCTTCGCAGTCAGGCGCACGCGGCAGTCCTTGCACAGGACCTGAACGACGCGCTGTGCGATGAGCGAGACCATGAGCTCGTGATCGCAGGTGATTTCGCGGGTGAGCCGCACGTGGTCGATCGTCTCGAGGCGCGAGAGCGCCATGTACGGGTCGGTCACGTGAAGCGTCGTCCAGACAAAGTGACCGGTCATCGCAGCCTGTACGGCAGCGACACCTTCGTCCCCAGCGCGGATTTCGGACAGCAGGATGATGTCCGGATCCATCCGCAGCGAGTACTTGATCATCTGCACGAAGTTGTCATTCGCGGTGAGGGTGATCGCCCACGGATAGGGATACTCCGGTGGATTCTCGATCGTGATCTGGCTCGAGGTCGGGAACAGCCGCGCCTGCTCTTTCATGAATTCGTAGAGCGTGGAGGTCTTGCCGCTGCCGGTCGGCCCCGTGGCGATCACCATGCCATGCGGCTTGTAGAGAATTTCCTGCGCGAGCTCGCGCTGTCGCGCAGTCATGCCGCTGATTGAAAATTCCCCCTTCGGCGCGTCGGGCGTACGCAGGGCGAGCGGCCGCAGGACTGCCGTGAAACTGGGCTTCGCGTCCGGGTTGTACTGCAGACGCGCGACCATGAACGAGCATTTCTGGTCCTCGGGGTACATCGGACCGCGGATCAGACGGATGCTCTCCAGCCCTGAATCCGGCAGGCTGTGGCGCGCGGTAATCTGCGCATCCTGAAATTCCTGCGGGTTGTAGCTCGCCGGCTTTACCGTCGCCAGACCGACGTAGATGGCGCGAATCAGCCGTTCACCGGCGTCGCGATTCATGGACCACGTCTCCGAAACCCGGTAGTCCCCGCGCCAGCGGATCTGCACTTCCGCGTCGCGCTCACGAACGAGGATCCGCAGGTCGTTTGCGCCGATTGCGGCGGCGCTGAGGAACAGCTCGATACCCTTCTCGATCTGGTCGAGATCGCGACCGTCTCCTGTGGCACCGTGGTCGGAGTTGAACTTCTCGCGCAGTGAAAGCAGTTCCTTGGCCGAGACACGTTCGATCTTGAGGCGGAAGCCCCGACGCTCCAGGTCGTTGAGCCACGTTATGCAGGCGGGTGTCGAATACGCGTTCGCATCGACATGGAGTCGGAGCGTTTGTGCGGCAACGATCGTCTGCACCTGCTCGCTCGTCAGCACGCCGAGCGCAACGGCAGCATCGGCCAGCGAAGCAGAACGACCGGCCTGCTGCTCACGGCGACAATGCGCGACGACACGCTCAATTTTCGAGGTGTCGGCAAAGCCGAGTTCGACGGCGATCGCATCAAACCGCTTGCCTGCAGTCGATACGAAGCGATAGGCGACATGTGGCTCAACCGAAGCCGGCGGTTCGGCGAATATGCCGGCGTACGGATTCGCTTGACCTGCCGCAGGCCTGCGCTCTGCAGCGGCCTGCGTGAAGCTCCTGCTGTTGCCGAACAGATTTTTGACGCCATCCATCAGGTTCATGCAGGCTTCTCCGTAGTCTTGGTCTTGTGCGCGCTCCTCATTGGCCGCGGCGCTGCCTGTGGACCAACGCCCGCGACGGGTGCTTCTGTGGCACCGGCGGGCCGCATTGCATAGAGGGTGGAGTCAATCGCCCAGTTGCCGGTCGCGAGCACCAGGTCGATGCTGTGAACGCGCAGCCCCGGAATGTCGCCGAATTGCGTATCGAGGCCCGGCGTCCACGGCGGCATTGCAAGGCTCATTTGCGCTGGCATCGCAAGCCAGGGTTTCGCGGTCTCGGGCACGACGCCAGGCAGACCTGGCGTCGCGGGCGCGTCGGTAAGCTTCAACGTGATGGCATTCTGCTCGGCGAGGGTCCAGACGGCGCGGCGCGCCAGCTCATTGCCAAGCGCGTGCGCGCTGGGTGAGCCAAAGGCGACCGGCAGGGAAACCGTGTCCTTGGAGGTGATGCCCGAGATGTCGAGCTGTCCCGGCGCATCGGCTGCGAGGCCCCCCACGTTATTCCAGTTGGTGTTGATCGTTATCCCGTTGCGCGCGCTGACGCAGTGCCACGCAGAAAGTGCCCAGCCGCCTTTACCGCGTGTCAGCGGTTGCATTGCCCACGCGCGGCCACATGCGTCGAGGACTTCGTCGGTCATTGGTTCACGCGTCCATGGCAGGATCCGCGCTTCGGCGTCGGCCGACGCCTTGCGCGACGCATCGGCGGCTGCGGCGCGCGCCTTGCGCACCGCGCGCACCTGCTCGAGGTCCGAGGCCTGCTGATATTCGTAGATGCCGAGGCCCACCCCCAACGTCAGAACGGCAGCGCCCGCGTAGGCTACAGGCAGCCAGGGATGCCGGTTCAGATCCTTTAGGGGGGGCTGTCGCGGCGTCGCCGACACCATCTCGACGAGATCAGCAAGGGTTCCGTTGACCTCATTCCACGGACCCATCTTGGAAGCATGCTCATCGCGCACCCGCATGAGCTCGTCGAACGTACCGATGCGATCGCCACCCGAGATCACCGCTCCGCCGTCGCGCACAGCGATGTACCAGTAGCGGCCATTCTCGAGCGGGTAGAGCCCCATCCACGGCTCGCGGTGGTGATCGGCGACAACGGCCGCTAGCGGCCGGATGCCCTTGGGTGTCTTTGCGCCCTCAACGGTGTCGCACGAGCCCACCTGGAAGTGCCCGGACGCGCTCGTACGGACCATCCCCCAGCGCCCGTCGGTCAACGCGACTTCGCGCAACTCCCTGTGCGTAGGCTTTGCGTCCGAGTGTCGCCAGGACAGGCCGGCGGCGAACGGTGTGCGGATGCCCGGCAGGTTGACAAGTTCAGCCACGTCACATCCTCAGCGTGAGAGTTTCGCGACCGCGTGCGACCGTGACCGTCCTGTCCGAAATCGCGGTGACGGTCCAGCCGCCTTCGACACTGTCGCCCTCACCGACCTGGATGCGGCGACCCGAAACATCGACGATCGCCAGGCACTTCTGATCGAATACATTGATTGTGACGAGGCGCATGGCCCCTGCGTGACCCTGAGCGACCTGATGAAGATCACCAGTGGTGCCGGAGCTTGCTCGCGCCGTCGGAGCCGGCGTTGCAGCGGGCTGAGCGTTCGTCGTCGGGCGTACCACGATGGCCGTACCGCCGGTCATACCGTTCGGCAGTGTCGGCAGGTCCGAGGTCGGTACCGGCACGCCCGCCTTCGCCTGTTCGGACAACGACTTTGCGATGTCCGCGCGCAGCTTCTCGATCGTGGCTTGTGCGGACAGGAGCGGAATGAGCGCGTTCATTGCCGCGAGCTTCTGCGAGTCCGAGAGCGACGCAGTACCACTCCTTGCCGTCGCGTCGGAGACAGAGGCCACGATCGGCGTCGAAGCCGGTGCTGCACCCGCGGCTGACACCTGTCCGGCCGTCGGTGCGGAGGCGGCTGCAGGCGCAGTGGCTGCGTGTACCACTGCGGCCGGGAGTGCCAGTGCTGCGACGGTCACGCCGGCAGCGAACAGACTGGGTGCAGTGCGCGGCGAAGCCACTGTGCGCATCGGCATTTCGCGAGAGAGCGGCAGGCCATTCATGTCGTCGATCCTCAGAGCAGTTTGACCGTCACGACGACGGCGATGATGATGTCCTGGCGTTGCGCGTCGAGGCCGCCACCGAGCAGCGGCATGTACGCGCTGCCGACGCCGTTATTGGTTGTCGTCGCATCCTGCTGCCTCATACCCGTCAACACGAGCGATTCGCCGGGGTTGAGCGTGACGGACTGCTGGAGTCGCGTGAGCGGCATGTTGAGCAGCTGCACGCTCGAGATATTGCTGGACGAGCTCGTACCGCTACCAGCGGGGTACGGGGTGAATGTCGCAGGGCCCGAAATCGTCATGTCGAAGTCCAGCTGGATCTTGCCGTCGGAATAGGTCGGCGTGAACGCGGACGTGAAACCCGGCACGATCGTCGCGGTCTGTGTGGTCGAGGTCGTCCCCACGCTTGCGGTCTGGCTGGACTGCGTCGATTGCACGTACGTTTTTTCCGTCGCCGCCTGAAGCGCGAGCACCTTGTGGCTTTGCGTTGTACCCGCACGGCTGACCACTTCGGACACCTTGCCAAGCGTCGAGAGCGCCTGAAATGCCGCGCTCGAGCCGGCCATGGGACCTGCAAGAATGGACGCACCGAGTGTCATCGGCGTCGTCGAGCTCGTAATCGTCGGCGCGGACGCGCTGGTGAGCGACAACCCGGTATGCCCCGACGCCGACTTGTACGCCAGTTTCAGGTTGCCGCCGTAGTTGTGTTCCTCGCTCTCCGTAATCTGGTAGACGTCGACCGTGATCGCGATCTGCTTGCCAAACTGTGCACGCAGGCTTTTGACGAACTGCTCCACACGATCGCACTGGGGCGGCGTACCCGACACGGTGATGATCTGCAGCCCCTTGTCCGCCACCACTTTCGCGCCGTTGCCGGCGATCGCCTGTGCGGTCGCCTGCAACGTGAGCCACGGATTCATGTGGACCGCGAGCGACGTTGTTTGTCCGCCGGCCCCGCTCGTGCTCGTGCCAGACGACCCGCCGGACATCGACCCGCTGCCACCCATCGAACCGGCACCGGCCGAATTGCTACCGCCGCTCATATCCCCAGTCGAGATCGACCCGGTCATGCTCTGTTCGTCAGGGACGACCGGAAGAGAAAACGTGCGGGTTTCGGTGCGCAGGAACGTCACTTTCCCGTCGAGCTGGTGGGACCAAACGCCGAAGCGTGTGTCCACGACGTCGAGGAAGCCCTTGAAATCGCCCCGATAGGTCGGAAACGGGACTGCGCCAGCGCCAGCGAACGACAGCGATGCACCGGCCGAAGGCGCGGGCAATTCTGGCAGCGACGCGACGCCGGCCGCAGGCGACGGCAGTGAGCGGCCGTCCGTGACGACACGCGTGAGGCACGTCGAATCCTGGCTGCCCGTGCTGCAAGGCGAGACGACAGTACTCGCCGCAGCGGCAACGGAGTTGTCGATGATGACCGGTACATGGGTCGCGGTCGTGATGAAGTCGGCGATCTCCTGCAGCGTCGCAGTCGAGCCATTCGCGGGCGTGAACTGGACATGCTTGTCGAACAGTTCAGGCTGCGGCTTGCTCGCGTCGATGCGGTCACCGAGCAGCCATGCGCCGTCGTGTACGCGTACAACAGGTCGGGACGCGACAGCCGCCTCGACCTGGGTACGCCCTGCGCTGCCGAGCGCGTTCTGTTGCTGGTAGATATCGTGGACCGCGCAGCCGTTGAGAGCGACCAGTACTGCTGCGGAGATCGCGCGCAGAGCGTATGTGTAGTTGCCTTTCATTGATTCACCCCTGCCTTGTCGACAACGACGGCCTTGTTGCCGCGCCAGATATCGGCGCGTACGTCCGCGCCATTCGAGGCGAGCTGCGTAAAGACGCTGTTGATGGCATCCTCGAAATTTGAGTGATACGAAAGGTCGTGCGGAACGATCCAGTCATCGGCGGTATTCCACGAGACCGACCAGCCGGCGCGCTTCGCCCAGCCCATCAGCTGTGTCTCGAGCGACTGGCCGCCGAGCAGAACGTAGGTCTCGGCTGACGGCGCGGCTTCCGGGCCGGGAAGTTGCGCGGCGGGTGCCTCGGGGGCGATTTCCCCGTGAGGGTTCGCCGGTACGTCCTTGTGGTCAGCCGTCGGCGACGCCGGCAAGCCAGCCGGGCCGTTAGACGCGAGTGCGACAGTGGGGGGCATAGGTGCACCGCCTTTCGGACCCCGATGGAAATTCACCAGGTGACGATCCCAGTCGAACGTCACGTGCACACCGGGGAGCGAGCTCACCGCGTTGGTCAGCACGGTGTCCCACGGGAGTCCACCGCTCCAGTTCACCAGCAAGGTCGGATCGACGTTCCCCAGGTCGACGTGGTAATCGTGTGGCACCACCACCGGAAGCATGTCCGAGAGCGCAATGTCATGCCCTTTCCCACGCGGCATGGTGACGTCGGCCGGGTGGAAACCGATCTGGGTCACGTGCGCACCCTCGCCGATCACCGGGGGCACGCCAGCGACCGCGTTGCCGTCCGCGGCCTTGCTTGCCTGGGCGGGCTGCGCCGGCTGAAGCGATGCCGCCACGGGCGGCGTTACGGCCGGCGTATTCATCGACAGCGTGAGGGGTTGTGCGGCGGGGACGGCCGCCGCGACGGGGGCTGTCTCATTGACAAACCCTGCGTGCGCGACGGACGCTGTCCCCATGCACAAGGCGAACGCCCCCGGCAGTGCCGCTGCGACGCGTTTGCTGTTCTTCATTCGTAGTTTCTCCGGTGATGCCACCACGCGCGCGCGTGAACGACCGTCCCTCGTAGCCTGTGACGGATTGCACGTAGCAGGACGGGCAACGTGTACCCCTTCTTTTCCATGATCACGAATGCGACCATCGCGATGCACGCCAGGATGAACGTCCACTTGCGGGGGTGATAGAGCGCGATCAGAAGCGGGAAATACGCGCGTGCGTCGATCCCGATGATTCGAGGTATGCGCGCGCCATCGCGCCAGTACGATTGCAGGACCTTCATGCGTTCGATTCCCCTGCATATCGCCGGTACGATTTCAGATCGATCAGGTTGCGCTCGAGCAGATCGCGCAATCCCGTTGCCATGTCCTGCTTCTTCTCCGCGACCACGCGGCGCAGATACGCTCCCCATTGCGTGAAGGGCATGTCGCTCATTTCGGCCTTGATCTTGGAATCGAAGTACAGGTATTCGCGAACTGCCGCGCGCTTGCCATCGAGCGTCGGCACGAGAATCTGCACGACGATGAGTCGCAACGAGCCGAGGATCTTCGAAGCGATCGCGGAGTGCTCGTTGCCGGGGAACACCTGGATCGCGCGGCTGATGGTCTCCGCCACGGTCTCGGTGTGCATCGTCCCGTATGCACCGTGGCCGGTCAGGGCCGCCTCGACGAGCGCCCCGATGGTCTCAGCATCACGCGCTTCACCGATGCCGATCAGCATCGGCTTGCAGCGCATCGCGTTGCGGATGCCACGTGCGAAGCTCGGAATGTGCCTGCCGATCTGCGACTGGCGGATTTTCGGCCCGAGGTTCTTGACGTTCGTGAACAGGAACTCGATCGGATCTTCGTAGAGAAGGATCTTGCAATCGGGGTTCGTCTCGGACACGTTCGCGTAGTGCGACGACATGAGGGTCGTTTTGCCGGATCCGGTCGGGCCACAGACGAGCACGAGGCCACGTGGCTGGAACAGGTTCTCCTCGATCTCTTGCGGAAGGCGGTGCCACGCCAGCGGCGGAGGCGTGTCCGGAATGCTCCGCATCGTGAGGGAGAGGCCATCCTCGGCATCGCCGACTTGCGCGCCGGTGATGTTCACGCGATACCGGAATGTATCGCGCTCGATGACGAAGCGATACGGGCGGTCAGCATCGCTACCGGCCTTGAGGACACCGATCAGCTCGGGGCCAAACGCCAGCGACAGCATGGCCTTGATCTCGCCGTCCTTCACCGTGCGCGGCGTCATCTGGACCTGGCGGCCACTGATTTCGCCCCAGACGTAGTCACCCGTCTGGAACACCACGTCCGAGGCTCCGTGCTTCGTGCAGTAGTCGAGAAATTCGCGCAGATCGTCAACGCCGAAGTTCGGCGGGAGCTTGAATGGCTCGACGATGGGGCGAGCCTGTTGTGTCGTGTTCCCGGCGTTCATTGCGGGGGGATCCCTTCGAGATCTTGCGGGGTCGCAAGCGGTGCCGTGCGGACGGCCGGCACATTGATCGGAGCAACGACCGCTTCCGGCGAGGACGGCACCGACGCACCAGAGGCGGCGGCCGGCGCGACGATCACGCGCCACTTGGAGGCGTCCGTCACGAGGCCGCCGTGATTGGTCACGCGGACCAGCGTGTCACCAATGTTCATGCGTTGACTGTCGCCGGTCACCACCTGCTGGGCGACGGCAATGTCCGGCTCAGAGACCATGCCGCGATTGAGCAGCTCCGAGTAGCGCAGCATCCCCACGTAGTCACGGTTGAGTCTGGCGAGGTTGGTGCTCAGGATCTGGTCGGCGAGTTGTGTGCCCTGCCGGTAGCCGAGCTGCACCTGCTCTTTCCAGTAGGCTTCTTCGGCGGCAGTCTTCGGCAGTACAGAAGAAAACGGAATGGGATCAGCCTGTGCCTTCAGGCGCAGGCCGATATAGAGGTAGTCTCGCCACGAGGGTGGCACGGTCACGAGGTGCGCCGGGACGACGATGCGATACATCGCGTCGGCGCGGCGCAGCTGGTCCGTCGTGCCTTCGATCGCGTCAACGGCTTCGACGATCACGGGCGGGAGAACGCCCTTCTTCGTCACGAGCGCGCCGAAGCGATACATCGTATCGAGGCGCGTCGCGCGCGCGTCCAGTTCCTTGATGATGACTTTCGAGCGATCGGCCAGCCCCTTGTGGCTGCCGAGCGGCAACGCCGTCTCGCGCAGTACCTGTGCACGCATCGGCGTCAAAGTGGATGCAGCCGGCGCACTGTCCGCCGTGAGGTTTTCCACGTCTTGCAGTGACATCGACGAGGTATCGACCATCTGGGCGGCCGCCGGTGCGCTCGCCAGGCAGTATGCGAGGCCGATCCACGCCCCTCCAACGTAGCGAATAACGGTAGCCGGGAACGGGCCGCGCTCAGCTCGCACGGTAGCGGATCTCCAGCGCATCCGACTTCAACACGACGTCGGCGCGGCCACCGAGCTGGGTGCCGATATTTTCCAGCACGGAAACGAAATCGGTATTGGTGGCATCGATCGACACCGGCGACGCGATGGGGCGACCGACTTCTGCAAATCGCAGACCCTTCGCCTCGGCAATCTTGCGCAGCACTTCGGCCGCGTTGCCCTTCCAGCGTACGGTGATGAACTGCCCGCTCACCATGACAGTGCCGGCCTGTGGAACGGCGGCAGAGATCGCACCAGCGCGCGCGACCTTGTCGAGCATGCTGTCGATGTTGCGCGCCGACTCGTCGAGCTGCTTGTCCATCTGGATCGCAGCCGGATCAATCGGGGCAGGCTGGGCGCAGCCTGCCAGCGCGCAAGCGGTCGCTACGGCCATCGTCATGATTGACCCGACGCGCAGTCGCATCGCGGCCCCCGTTGGCCTGTTCTTCATGGTCGAGTACCCCGCCTGCTGGCGCTTCATCTTTGCCCTTGGTCCGTCGCTGATTCGTTTCCGGTCACGAACGGCTCGTCGCCGCGACCGCATTTCCTTGTTCCGGGTTGGTCGCGCCGCACGCCGGTTTCGCGGGCCCGCACCGTCGAACCACCTCGTAAAATTCTGTATCAAACATACCATACGGAATACGTCGGCACAATGACATTTTTCGTATCAAGCAAATGATACGGAATTATTGGTGACTGGATTCCGCGCTGCCGCACCCCCGTAAAGGCTCACCTTTTTGGGGGCGGCGAGGCTGCTCCAGGAGATTGAATTCGGGTAATGAACCCGCGATCGCATATTCGCGCCGGGACCCCGCCACGCAGAGGGTGCACCGGGCCGGGCGCGATTCGCGGACGTCGATCGACGGATGTCTGCGTGGCGACAAGTCCGAACGTTCTGATGCGCTCGCGAACGCGCAACTCGGGATCGCGGCGTGATCGATCATGGCAACGCCGCGATCACACCGGCATAGCTCACGACTTGGTAGTTAAGGCCAAAGATGATGTCCACCGACATCGCTGCGCGTTGCTCAGTTGCACCTCCAGCGGTGACGCATTGGAGCGTGCGTGCGGGGACGCAGGAAACGGGAATATCGAAATGGTTAGCCGGAAGCGGGCCAGAGTACAGTCAAGCCGTTTCTCGCAGTTCGCCTTTGGCAATCGCCTCTCCATCCAGATCAGCGGCATCGTCGCGCGAGAAGGACTTCGAAAGTTGCCACAACTGATAGACGCGTTTGTCGTTGTATATAGAGACGATTAGTCGCTCGATGCAGGCTTTGTCGATGTTCAACGCCTTAGCGAGCGCTTGCAGTACTTCCTGTCGGTCGCTCTCACGTTCAATGTTTGCAGCGGCGGCGTCGGCACCAGTGCCATAGTTCTTAGTTTGGTAGTACTGGCCGGCCAAGCCGAGAATGTCCAAGGATCCCCGCACGAGTTGTTCACGCCACTTTGATATGTCATACCCCACATAGCAACAGAGATAGGCCTGATCTTTCCAGTCAACGAGACGCTGCAGGCTGTACCCCGTATTGGTCGCGAGTGTCAGGACGGGGGCCTTCGCCATATGCTCGACATCGGCGATTCCCTCTTCACTGAGACGCAGTTCATCATCACTTGTTATGCCTTGGATGATCCAAAGAGGCAGCGACGCATCGCTGCCCTTGGAGCGCATCAGACCATAGGCCTTCACCCTCAGCAATCGGATGCCTTCGTCGCCAAATGCCCCGGCACAAAATGCAAGCGGAAACGCTAGTTGATCGATGAATAAAGTGGAGAACGCGATCGCGAGGAATGGCGACGCGCATAGCCGGGCAGACAACTGAAAAAGCGTGCGCGGCACGAGATCGAGTCGAACCACGCGCCAGTGCAGGTGCCAGATTGCTGCGAGGGTCGCTCCAAATGCTCCTGTTCCACCCAGCCTGACGACGCGCCAGAATGCAGGCGACACCGCTTGACCTGAATGTGCCGCCGTTAATTCTTCGCCCCATGAAAAGAACGTCCAGTAGAGCAGAACACTGTACACAACATAAAAAACCACCAGTGCCACGGCATAGCCATGCCAGGCATTTGCCTCCTTGTAGCGGTCCTCAATCAGCTTGCGTAGCGGCCGCTTATCCGCCTCATGTTCGTCGGCACCCCCGTTTCTGGGTGGATTGTTCGCCGTATCGACCGTGTCGACGTCCAAGACGTCGCTCGCATTTACTGTACCTCTAATGTAGGAACCTAGTTCGGTGGCACGTCGTTGCCATCCCGTCAAAAGATACGCGATGGTAAGCAGTAGGGGTATGCATCCTAGCGTCACTCCAACGCACCGAAGAGCCTGCATCTGTTGAACGAGCGAGTTCACTGCGGTCTCCTTTTCCTTTACGACCATAGGCGTAGGAACGACAGGCTCAGCGATGTTCCGGCCGCGCGCGGTCCACCGCGACACCGCTGGCCAGTTATCTAGATCGAGACTAGGTCAATTGTCAGGCGGATAAAGGACAAGCAGTGCGCACGCGTGCGCTATCGCACAGACTGATCTCTGGTCCTCCCTGGTTCACTCGCACACCAGGTATCAGCATGCCCCATCGCCGACGTCTCTCGCTCATGCTGCTGATATCGAGAACAGCGAATAGCAAGGTCGACTTCGTCTCAGGGGCCGTGGTGACGGTAATCGGAGAAGGATGTTCGTAAATCAAACGCACCTCTGCGCGGAACGGGGTGACTTCGCTTTTGCACCGAGCGGCTGAAGCGCATCCCACCGCTCGGTGCGTGTCACATCCGCATGCGCGGCGCGGGCGCGTTGCGCATGCCCGGCTGCTCCGGCGCGAGTGCTGCCGCCGAACTCGCTCGCCAGGCGCTCACGTCAGCCGTGAATGCCTGCCACGCGTCGTCTGACGTATCGACACGCACTCCGCTGAGCGTGAAGTCCTGATGCCCGCGGAGATACGCGACGGCATAGAGGCGGTCGTGGTGCCTGGACACGTCGCGTGCAGGTTCGTCGTGACTGGCGTCGCGCGTACCGTCATGAAAGCCCCAATTGAAGCGAACGCGCGTTGAGTCCATGGAGTCGCCACCGTCATCGAGATCGAGATTCGCGAAGGACGCCAGATGATGGATATCAAAATCGTCGGAATCGTCGTGCATAGCAGTCTAAGCTCCCTGGTTTCGGATTCGAAAATCGATGCCGTGACGCGCCCTCGCCCGGATCCTAGAACTTCGGCCGGGCCGGACGTGACACCGGCGCGGCTTCCTGTGCAGCGATTGCCTCGCTGAGTGCGGGCGCGACGACCTCGAATGCACCGGGATCATCGAGGCCTTCGAATCGCTCGATCGCAAAGGCCTCGTCGTTCGATACGCGCCCATGCCGGTCAATCCGGGTGTAATAGACGCCAACCGTTCGCGCTTCATCGAGCGACTTCACC
The DNA here is from genome assembly GCF_040965835.1 of Paraburkholderia sp. BR10872. NCBI lineage: Bacteria > Pseudomonadati > Pseudomonadota > Betaproteobacteria > Burkholderiales > Burkholderiaceae > Paraburkholderia > Paraburkholderia sp. BR10872. The sequence continues at coordinate 67,286 of NZ_JBFRCN010000019.1, read as the reverse complement.
ACCAGTGCGCGGTGCTGCGGGCCATCTGCCAGGCGATACGATGCGGCAATCTGCTCGAGTGCAGCGTCCCGTCCGTCCACCGGCAGGAGTTCGTAGGTGAAGTCGCGCGTAGAACAGGTGGCCACCTTGAGAACGTATTCGCCCTGACCATTGGGCTGCGCGCCGAACTCGCGCTCGAGCGCGTCGCGGAGAGCCTCGGGAATTCTCGCCATCGTTACCTCTACAGTTTAGGCTCCGGCGACCGGCCGGATACGGGGCGTTGATCCGCCGTCAATCCCGCCACGCGCGGCGAGACTCACACATCGTTATTTCAGTATGGGTTCGGGTGGCACGGTCCAGCCGCACTCGCCGCCCAACCGCAACAGCATCCCCTTTTCGTCGTGAACCATCAGTGCGCGCTCGACCGGTCGACCGCGTAGCGACCAACCCGCTGCCAGCGCGCGCACGCCTGACCAATCGGCCGAGCATAGCCCGTTGATCGCGCGATCGCCACTCAGCAATTCAATTCCATATGGCTTCGGCATTCGCTGCCTCGTTGCGGAGTCGAAAAAAACCGGATGACAGGGGGGCCTGTTCATCCGGTTGAAGACGCGTGTACGAGGTACGACGACGCATCGGGCAATGGCTGGATCGTGAAGAGACGTACGCCCGCTGACTGCAACACCTACCGTCGGCAAGCCGCGCATTGCGGCAAGGCGCTCCGCCGTCAGAATCCCGGTAGAATCTGCTCCCGTAATTCCGTATGATTGCAACGATACAATATTCAATGAGGAGAGTAAACACCATGCCGTTTGCCTTCGCATCACCGAAATCGAGCCCCGCGCTGTTCCCGAATGTGAAGAACGCCGCCATCCACGACGTGCTCGCAGAGCTCGTCGAAAGCTCGCAGCAACCGGCGCTCGAATCCGAGCTCAACCGCCTTGCCGCCACCCACGCCGGAGCCGATCTGCTGTGTGAAGCCACAATCCGGATCGCGCGCGCCCTGCTGCTGGCCAAGACCGTTTCGCCCGAAAACGAAACAGAGTTCGCGGAACTGGTGTCCACCGAGCTCACCGTGATCCGCGAGCATCACACGCTGGTCCGGCTAGCCCACGCGCTGACGGCTTGTGAAGCGGCAACTGAAGACGACGTGTTCCGCGATCGGCGCGCAATCCCTGACCCGTTGTTCAGCCGGCGGCTCGAACTCATCCGCCAACTCGTCGGCCGCGTGTCGGTTCACCATTGAATGCCTGCCCTTCAGCACACACGGAGATCGCCATGAAAAGCCTGCAACGCCTCGAGCAACACCTGCTAGCTACCGATACCCTGTTCGACGACGGAAACGTTGCGCTCACGCAGCGCGCGCAACGGCTGCGCACTGCGTTTCGACGCGGCGTCGCCGTCGGCGTTACCGCCGCGGCTGCATTTACTGCGGCTGGCACCGGCCTGTACATGAAGACGGGCCCCGGCAGCTTCGATCCCCAGCGGATCTTCTCGGCTGGTCCTGTCAGCAGCCAGCGCATGGCCCAGATTTACGACACTCATCGCAAGCTGGCAGGTGCCCACGAACGCATCCGCGAAATCAAGTCCGACATGATCCAGGGCGAAACCAGTGGCCCCGTCTCGTTGACCCTGGAGCAACAGGTAGCCCAACTGCGTGCAGCTCGCGCAGAGGCCGCTCATATTACGCAGGAATTTTCCCAGGAAACTCACGGACTCACCCCGGAGCAGATCCACCGTATCGTCGGCGACGACGACACGCAAGGCGAAGTCCAGCTCGCGCAGGCCACTGCAACCGAGGAAGCTGACGACGCTCCACGCCGCGCGCCTCGCTTCCGGCCGTAGGGTACGAGGTCAGATCGATCACATGCTGTCCGCACGCGCGCTGCGCCTCTCCCTCGATTCCGGCGGCCGCATCGACACGATATCCGACCTGCCGGGTGCACGCGACTCGCTTGCCATTGCCTTGGGGATGCTCGAAGCGCGCAATGGACGCCAGTGGCGAAACCAGCTTTCGAACGTCGCTCCCGTCCACGTCCACGCGCCGTCCAATACGGCCGCCTCGCTCACTGCGGTTCGTGTGTCTGGCTTGCCATCGGGCATCCACGCGTCGCCACAACCCGTCGTCCATCATGCGCGCTCGATCACGATGTTCCTCGCGCGCGGCGATTGCTACCAGGTGAGGATGCATACGCGGGCCGTCATCGCCACGCTATTCGTGACCCTCGATTACGGGCTCGCACCAAAGCTCTCGACTACCGCCGAGCCCCTTGCCCTGCGAAGCCCGCTCGATCAAATGCCCGCCAATCTGAACGGCTCCCGATTGCTCGAAATCGCTCTCGATCGTGAACTTGCACCCGTTGAAGAGTACGTCGCAGCGGTAACGATGCCGAATGTCTGGTCGCGTTTCGGCGGTGGCCCCGTTCGCGCCATCAGTGCGCCCACCGACAAGGAGATCGAAACGGCTCACGCGTTCTGCCTCAGGCTCAGCAACCCATCGGCGCGTATCGCGGTGCTACGCGCCCAGACGATAGGCTGGGCGCGTGCGATCGACAACTGGGAGCGGCAGCGCCTGCAATCCCCTGCCCCGGTCTCAACCGGGCACGTTCAGGACGTTGTTGAGGGGTACGCAGCTCCAGTGTCAGAAGAAAATGACAAACAGGATAAACAGCCGAAGGCTAATGTGGAGAGCCGTTCGTTGGCAGATCTCCAAGACGCGGCTTCACCACCGGGTGACAGCGCTCCACTGAAGCGGGCGGAGGATTCGCGTTCCGACCGCCGACCGTTCGCCAAAAATCCACATTCGCGGGCGGCCGATCAGGTGTCCACCTCACAGAACGGAAAGACGCATACGCGACGTCCACCGCGTATGCGCGCTTAGCTAGACCAAACGCGCGCGCGATTGCGTCGTCTCATTTCCCCGAGACACCGTTCGCCTCAGGGGAATTAAGACGCCGCTCGACTATGCTGCGGTCTGGGGATTTCAACCGCGTTGAACTGAACCTCATCTACTGCCCCGTTACAGCGGATGCGGCGTTTATCGCCTGTTTGAGCGCGGTTTGTGCCTGCACCAATGCGGTTTGCGCATTTACAATCGACGTTGACTTCCCAACCGTTGCAGTCGCTAATGCCGCCTGGGCGTTGACCACCGCCGTTTGCGCAGTGTTAAGAGAAGCGGCTTGTTGAATCTGAGCTTGCTTTAACGCTGTATCCCCGTTAACTAGGGCGGTTTTCTGTGTGTCCAGATTCACCCTCGCTTGAAAGATGCTGGTGGGAATTTGCATGATGTCAGTAGCAATTCTGACTGGGATTCCGGCGATAGCCATCAGTTCACTCGGACGCTGCGCAGTGTAGTCGGTCAACATCCCATTTGAGAATCCAAAGGTCAGGTTAGTGGTGGTAAAGGAACCTGCAGTGGACGAGAACACGAATTGCGTTCGACTGTCTGGGACAACCGTGGTGATAGATTGCGCCGCTGGATACGACGCCAAGGGACAGGGGCTGCCAGGGTCCATTGCAGACGAGTTCGTAACGAGTTGCATGTCGACAACTGTTGCCACTCGGTAAACCAGCCCAGATATCTTCGGTGGCTCGGTCGACGGCTTTTCTAGGGGGTCTAGCTTCTGGCTCAGCTCCGGAATCGACAATTTAATGTTTGAATGGGCGTTATCCCTCAGTAGCCCGTTCAAGTCACTGACTTCCTTCTCGTTCAATGGATCGAACACTTGCGCGATGCTGTAATAGCAGCTTACCGGAGCGGGATGCGCGCCTGGAGCCGGAGCCGGAGCGGGCCCTGGAAATCCGCCTGTCCCAAGTGTGGCAATCGTAATCGCCGTGTCGGCCAGGCTAATAATCAAATTAGGCGTCTGCCCGACCGAGGTGGACGATGAAGTAGTCAGTAGTCCATTGATCACCGATATCTTGAGGGTGTCGTCTCGCGTCCAGTTATGGGAAAGATTTGCAGTAAATCTGGCTGTTGCGTCGGGCGCGATCGCCAGTACGGTAAGCGTCGCAGATTCTTGCCATTTACCTTGGTTCGCCTTGGCCACGGCGAGTGCGGTAGTAGCTTGATCGAGTGCTGTCTGGTCCGTTTTCTTTGCCGCCTGCGCGGCGCTGATCTTGGTATTGTCGTTCGCCGCTTGAGCCGCCTTGAGGGCGGTGTCGTCTGCGGTCACGGCGCTTGACGCTTTCGCAAAGTCCGCTTGAGCGGACTGGAGTGTCGCCTGACTTATCTGTGTACGTGATGCACTCAGGAGAACCTGCCCCTTCGGAAGGGAGTAGACGAGGCCGTCCGCGGTTGTGGACGCTCTCTCGGATGTAACGACATCCGCGCATGCGGCGATCAGGAGGGATGCTGAGACCCCGAGCAAGATTCGTCTGGTCGGCATAACGGACGCCTTGTTGGTTACAAGCTCTGATTCGAAGGTAAGGTCTAGCCCGTTACGACGCCAGCACACGTTTGATCCATGGCCACCGCCGCCACTCGTGGGAACTGAAGTCAGTAGGCACTGGCTCGGGACCATAGTTAGTCGAGCGGACTCGTGTGAAGTTTAGTTATCCGGAACGGTACAGCGCTCCCTAAATTTGCGACCTTTTGTGGTGAAGCGCACATGTCACGCGCATTCAGGCCTTATGTCATGGTGATTTTGATGTAAGCGTATGAAAGCCAGCTATCGCTGGCGATAGGCGTGTGGCTCCAGGTGCTTGTAGCGTCCTGCGCGATTGACGTCCGGAAACTTCCTTCGGACTGGATTAGCAGCGAAACGTTCTCGACGCACACCGTAAGCGAGTTGTAGTTGTCGATCACCCGCTTGAAGGACTGAATTGATGGCCAAAGAGCGCCACACCCGAAAGATGTTGAATGTGCTCAATTGAGCCGCTTTAGTTGTTTGTGCAGTACTTGACGGCCGTGGCCGACGTTGAACGGGATATCCCATCCCCTCGTTCCTGCGCGGAAAAGTGGTTCGCCCTACATTCGGAGGTTCCCGATGACCATCGTCAAATCAAAGCAGACTGCTCCAAACCTGGATCCAAATGTCTGGTCTCTCAGTCCCAGCGGACCATGCTTGCGTACCAACGTTCATCGGGTTCCAGCCGGTCACCGGGCGCGGCGGCGACGAGACCGGCAATGGGAGTTCGTGGACCTGGCTACCGGTCAATCGCGGACGTTGAATGGGCAATCGACGGCACCGGTTCCACTGGACCCGGTGAATCTTGGGTCGGACGGACACGAGTGGGCCTCATATGCCGCAATCACCAACCCTGGTGATCAACCCTTCACCCTCAGTCAGGCGACGTGGGTAGTACCGCCCACGCCGCTAACCAATACGAACCAGACGATTTACCTCTTTAACTGCCTCCAGCACGACGACCCGAGCGGCGACACCTACATTCTTCAGCCAGTATTGGTCTTCGGAGGCTATCCTGTGCCCCCTGGTGGCGAATGGAACTGGACGGGTGGATCCTGGGCGATCGCTTCCTTCCTGGTGCCGGGTCCCAGCGCCACCGACAAGAGAGTGTTCGCGTCGAATGGTGTCGTCACCGTTCAGCCGGGAGATCAGTTAACGGGACGGATAAGCTATCAGGGCCAAGATCCGGACACAGGCAACAACCTGTATTCGTGCGGCTTTGTTGGCTACCCCTCTACAAATCTGCCCGCGTCGATCGAATCTTGTGACCGGTGCATGGTCTCGCTGGAGCTATGGAACGTCAATGACACCAGTCAGCTGCCGCCGGACACTGCGAATACGCAATTCAGCAATTTGCAGACAGGTATTGCGAATGAGCTTTGTGGGCTAGGCTGGCAGCCCGACGGTCCATGGCGAGCGGTGCCGGTGGATCAAAGCACCGTGGACGTGGTCTACCCAAGCTGATGCGATTGTGACGGCAGCCGCAGCATGGCCAGCCGGTGCGGGTTCATACTCCCCCGAGGTTTGGGGGCACTGACGGTCGAGAACCGCGGGCAGACCGCGTCGATTTCATGCACGACCGGTTTCGAATGCAAGTCGTTACAGCTACCAGTCCCGGAAAAAAATGACAAACACAACAGACAGCCGAAGGCAGGCTGGGGGAGCCTTTAGACCGGCTCTATACTCATCACGAAAACGCGTTGCACACGTCGTTGGGTCAGGGACTCGACCGGAATCCTGCTGCGCGCACGTTTCGCAAGGCGCGCGAAATTGGCGCTGCCATTTTCTGCGGCGATGTAATGATACGAACATAGAGGGAGTCAAGAGGCGGCCGCCTGGCGGGTTTCCAGACCGCCGGCAAGGGAGTTTCTGAGGCGTTCTGGCGGAATAAATAATCGCTCTACACGTGATGAGTTATAGCGGCAGCATGTGCCCATGCGACCTCCCCGTTCCCGGCGAGGCGCATTCGCGGGCGCGTGGCCGACGGGCTCATCGGAGAAGTTTTATGTTTGACCGTCTCAAAACAATCCTGTCGCAGGCCTTTGCCCTTGTGGTCAGGCTCACGCGACTCACCTGTGCAACCGCCGACCTTCTGTGGCACATCCTAGAGTTCATCTGGGGCATAGTGAACGGCGTACTTGCACAACCCTGGCAGTTCCGGGCCCTCATGGCCCTTATCCTGCTGCTCGTGAGCTTCGGACTGAACGCACCACAGGGATAAGCCTTCAGGGCGGACGGCCCGCGTTGCGGGCCGTCTTTTCCGTTAGGATTCGACTCCTGACACGCCAAACTTTCGCCCAGCATTCAGTGCGGGTTGGTTTCTTTCAGGGCGCGCGCGGCGAGTTCGACACGTTTCTGGAATTCGTGAACTTTCGACATATGCCGCCAGGAATCACAGCTTAATCTTCATGCGCGGAACGTGCTTGTACGTCGTTTGCCAGAACGATTCGAGCCGATCGACGCGCCCTGCCGCCTCCATACAAAACTGGGTGAAGTCTTGACGCCCGTCACACGCTGCATCCAGTCGGGCAACGTCAGCGCGCAGCCCCTTCACGGCACCTGCGTATTCCACCTTGAGTACGGTCATGATGCCGTCCAGCGCGCCGAGCGCGTCCGCCCCCATGACCCCGCCGGCTCGCGCAGCGTCGAGCGCCGCACGCAGCGCCAGATAGGTCCGTGCAAACGTATTGGCTAGCACCGTTGTAGTCGCCTGCCGCGATAGCCCGTTAGTTGCGTCATCCACAGCATCGCGAAACGCACGGCCGCGCACCGAAATCATGCGGACGCTCTCGCTCAACCGCGCCATACGAAAGCGCGCGAGCTGCACCCGCGGGTTGGGTATGCCTTCGGTGCGGGCTACCGTCCGGTCTTCTTCGGATGCCATGGTTTCCACGATGTTGGCCTCGTTCTCGGTTCGATCACTTCGCGTTGGTCGCATGCACTTTCTGCAACTGGGCATTCAGCGCAGCGCGTTCGTTGGCGCGAGTCAGCTCCGCAAGGATCTGCCCCAGCAGTACCTCGATATGCTGGGAGTGCTGCTCGTTCTGGTATGTCATGTCGGAAATGAACGCTGTCGTGAACAGGTTCTCTCGAGCGAGTTGCGTCGGATCGGCCTGCGCGCCCATCTGGATAATCCAGTAGGGATTGCGCCAGCGCCGTCCCGCCTCGAAGCTTTTCAGCTCTTCCCAGCTCAGCTGACCCAGCGCCTTTGCATTGGGCGACTCGTTTGCCTGAAAGTACATCTGCGCGGCCTGGCTCGACTGGTTGATATCCGCAATCAGTTGCGCGCTGCCGGCAAACGGTGCCCGCTGCGCGATCAGCATGTTGATCGAATTCTGCGCCGTGGAAATGTTCGCTGAGTAAGCCTTCTGCATGGCGATATAGAGCTTTCCAGCCTCGGTACCCGCCTCGGCTTTTGTGATGCTCTCCGGTGGCTCAGGATCCGTCGCCATGCGCTCCCACGCATGGGCCGCGTCGATCTGCTGCGGCGTGAACGTCAGATCCGTATCCTTGCCCGGTAGGCCCGCGCCGATGAAAAGGGAATCGGCGTTCGCATCCGCATCGGGCATTTGCGACGACGAGCAACCCGGATAGCCAAGCGAGACTTCCAGCGCGCTGCAATATGTCGCCTCGTGGATCGAGGCCGAGGCGCGTCGCGACTCTCCAACAGAAGGCGCGGCACTGTTCAGCATGTGCGAAAGCACGTTGCTTGCTGGCGAGTACGAGCCGCCCGGCCGGTAACTCGACGCCGCCTTGTTGGCCGCATGTGCGGCCTGCATCGCATAGTTGCTGCCCGACGTCGAGCACGGATCGATCGGCATCTGCGTTTCCTGATTTGCCTGGTCGATCTCGGACTGCTGCTGTACCTGGCTCGCCATTTCACGCTGCGTGTTTCCGTTCAGCGCCGACGTACCGGCCATCTTCGCTCCCACCGCGGCGATATCGTTGTCGATCTCCTCAAGCAGTGTCGAGAGCGTGCTGCCCAGCGTGCCGATCGCGCCAGTGATTGCAATGGAGGCGGTTCCAACTGCGGACACGACGCAGCCGTCACATACCGCGTAGGCGCTGTCCGACATACCCCCATAGACCAGCCCCAAAGCGATCGCAATCTTGCCAAACCTTTTAACCGTTTCGCTATGCATCGGCCCCTGCCTCACTTGAACATGCTCATAACGCTGTTGATCGCACTGCTTATTACGCCATTGCTCGACGTCTGGACTGCCGACGACGTCGCATTCCCAAGCAACGTGCCGGATCCGCCGGCATTCTGGATGACGCTGCTCATGGAAGCGTTGATCTGCTGTTGAACCGCGGCCTGGGCCTGCGCCATCGCCGAGGTCGCGGTCGAACGCACCTGCTGCGCCAGACCGTTACACACCGATTGTGCGATCTTGTTGATGTACGTTGTCGCAGCCAGACCGCTACCGATCATCTGGGTTGGCACCGACTGCAGCCCCTGTGTGCACTGCGTCTCGAGACTGTTGAGCAGCGACAGCGCCTGCATGTTGGAGTTGATCGTGTTCAGGCGCGCCTGAAGTGTCGCCTGAGACGCCGTCTGCAACTGCGTTTGCATGGTGCAGTCGGCATTCGCCGAGGGTGCGGCAAGCGCAATGCCACTGACGACTGCCAGAGAAATCGATCTGTTCAGGAATCCAATACGTTTCGTGTTCATGCTCTTTCCCGGAAACTACAGCCGTTGCCGGGACGCAGCCCACACGTCCGGCTGATGATTCGCCGCATCTGGCGACCAGCAATACTCATAGATTGGCGTCAGGTCGATCTCCCGCTCGAGTTCTGCACCAAACACGAGTTCGGCCGCATGCACCAGCTTGAGCAGGAGCGCTTGATCGACGGACTCGGGGAGCACGACCCGACGCCCGATCAGGCCCGCGTCGTCCGCCTCGATCGAGACCGCGATCCCGCTCCCGAAATAATCACGACTCCGGCGATCCGCCGCGTCCGCCACGAGCGGCAGGAACCCGGTTTCGTGAAACACCTCTCCGGAAGCGACGCGCTCCCCGTCGAGCACGAACCGGCATTTCAGGATCATGTCGAAATAGAGGGCGAGCGCTCGCTGCAGCGGAGCGGGGATACGCAAGATCGCCTCCTGGCGCTTTTCGTTCATACCGGTCCTCGCGCGGGTCGCGGCGTGGCCATCGGCTGCTTCGTCTCGAAAGCGCGGAGCTCGTCGGCGTCTCCCTCGCGATCTGAGGCGGTAGTCGCCGCCTGCCGGGCCAGCCTGTCCTCGCCCAGTCTCGTGCAAACGCTCGCCGGATCTGCAGTGAGCTGACGGCGAAGCGCGGCCGCATTCACGTTAAGCGCGTCACAGCACATTTCAAAGTTCATGTGACCCACTCCGCCACCGACCCACCGCACCGCCTCGTCGCGTTCGAGGCGGGCGTTGCACGCCTGCACGCTGACGTCGGCCGGATCCGGTGTCGGTCGGCACAAATCAAGCGCATTCGCTTCCAGCAGATCGAGCGCGATGTCCCGAAAGATCATTGCGGCGGCGATCCGCTCATCGTCCAGATTGACTGGTCGGCTCACTGCGATCTCCCAACGGTTCGGAGTTTGCGTATCACGCGCTGCTGCATAGCCAGCGCGTCACCTGCGAGCGCCGGAAGTGACTGGCCCGCGCCAGCGCCACAACCATTGATGTATCGATCGTTGAAGAAGCTCCACTCGTCGGGAGCAAGTGCTTCGCGCACGCCCTCGATGAACTGCACCAGATGCGATTGCGCCATATGGACCCCTATGCAGCCTTCGGACGCGAATGTGACACGGTGTCCGCATGCGTGTGTTCAATCCCATGAGCGAACTCCTGCCGAGCCATCGCCATCAGCTCCGCCAATGCGCAGTTGGTACGCTCTCGCTCGTGACCTACCGGATAGGGCGAGTGCTTCGCCTCAGCAAACCGCAAGCCCTGCGTGCCGTGCACGAGGTAGTCATCTCGCCAGCCGAGCGACGCGCAACGGTCCTGCACGTACGACTCGAAAGCGCGCGCCGCAAGTTCGATCACCGACGACCAGTATTTCGGCGACCGCCCCTTGTCGAGTGCCTCTCCCGCCTTGAAGTAGTCAGTGTTGACGAGGCCGGTCCCCTCGCGGGAATTGCGCAACGCGTCCAGATCGCTTGCCTGCTGGATCCCGGCCGGCAAGCGCTTGAGGTTGTCTTCGAGACCGTTCAGGCATTGCTTGACGTAGGCGACCTGCTCCCTCGTCAGATCTTTCGCGGCACCCTGTTCGAACATGTCGGCAAGCCGCTCAACGACGTGATGGCGCGGACCCGGCCTCCATCCCTGGACCGAGCCCGTCGTCATTTCTTCGTACACTGCGGCCTCGTATGCAGCGGCCTGCGCCATGCGTTCCTCCGATGCCATTTCAGGCGCAACGTAGCCGAGCACATTGCGCAACCAGCCTGCAACGTTGTGCCGGAGCACGCCGACATTCCGGTCCGCGAGCGCTTGGAGTTCCTCATCCGTCAAGCGCCGCACTGTCAGCGCATTCACCGCATTGACGAGCGGCATCAGGCGGTCCTTCAGATCGGCCGGGATATAGCGCTGCTGTGCGATCTCGCGGTTGTCGTGACGCCTTCCTTCGCGCTTGCGCGTCAGGAACGCATCGGTCGCGAAATACGAGTAGTTCACGTGGCCCTCGTAGCGGCTCGCGGCCACCAGCGCTTTCACGTGGGCACCGAGATGATCGTCGAACGCATGGAACCACTCATGCGCCAGCGACCCCGCTCCGTTCAGGCGGGTCAGGTTGATGACCTTGCGCGTCGGTTCGTAGTGCGCAGCTGCGCGGCCAACACCGCGCGCGCCAAATGCGACCGCAAGTGTCCCGCCCAGACTCAGGAATGGCCGGTCCACACCCAGGACGCGCGACAAGGTTGACAGGGCGTCGTACGCACGATTGAGGACGTCCTGGCGCTCGATATCCGGAAGCCAGTTGCCGAACTCGCATGCACGAAAGCCGAACGTCGTCAGAAAGTCGTCCGGCGATATGTCGCGGCCGTTGCGCTCGTCCGGCAGGCCGACACGCTGAATGTGATCCAGGTGCGGACGCGACAGATAGTCGACCTTGCTCTCATCGCCTTCCGCCTCAGCGCGGGCACTGATCGTACGCTGCCGCCGCGCGCTTGCCTCGGCCTTGCGACCCGCCAGATAGGCATAGATGCCGTCCGAGTCGAGATCCCGAACGTTCTGCCATTCGTCATTCACCTTGACGGCTTTGCCGGAGTACGCCTTGATGGCCCGGCGATAGCCCCTGTCAGGTTCGTAAATGAAGTCGAACATGAACTTCCGTGTTCGGGAGTCCCTGTTCAGCAATTCCTGGTACGCGTCGGCGAGACTCATGCTCTTCGACTGCCGGCCGCCGTATTCGCGGACTTCGACCTCGATGATTCCCGCGTCCTGCAACCGGTTGACGAACGTGCCGGCTTTCGCTTCCCATCGGGACTCCCGTACCTGCGCAATGTCCTCGAGCTCGGCACAGATATCACGCAGTCTCGTGACGAGATCGACGTAGGCTTCAGCGTGCTCAGCTTTCGCAATGGATGGCGGGCATTCGCGCCGGAGCTGCGTGACGAAGAGGGCAACGTTCACGTCCTGCCCTTCCTTCTGGAAGTCCTCGAGGCTCTTGCCCGGCCAGATGTTGTCCTTGGTCACGAGCTTGACCTTCTCGCGCTCGTTCATGCCATCGAGATCAACGCGCGCCAGGGCCCTGGCATAGTAATCCTTACGTGCGCCGCCGATCTTCTCGCCCGCGTCCTCGATCCGTTGCCGTTGACGCGCCTCGCTCTTGACTGGTCGAAGGCGGGGCACATGCACCCCAGCCTCAGCCGCCCCGCCTTCGACCGGCACGTCCTGTTGCGGAGACGCAATCTGAGGCTGCGCGACGGGCTCATCCGCATGCAGATCGTCCGCGCCGACATCCGGGCCGGCGAGCTCTTCAGCGAGCTCGTGGAAGACCTGCATGCGCCGGCGCACATAGTCGATGTTCGCCTGAGACAGCAGCAGGTTCTGGCGCAGTGCCACGACCGGATCGCCACCGTAGACGATTCCCAGGTCGTAGTCCGATACAGCGTCGAGACCACGCTGTCGCAGAGCGTTGTAGCGCGCGATGCTCTCGCTGAGCTCCTGACCGAGCGAACCCCTCAACGCTGCAGCGCGCTCATAGACGTCGAAGCCACGCCCGAGCCCGGTCAGGCCTGCCTCATTCAGGAAGTGGCTACGCGTGCGCTCGTCGATCTCCGCCCTGAATACACGGTTCTCGTCCTCAACAGCGAAGCCGGACAGGACAGTGGCGAGTGCTTCGCGCGGCGCATTGCGCCGCACGCCCGCCACCCATTGCTCATGCGACGGCGCAGTGGTCACAGCCGCGGACGAAGCAGCCGCCGTCGTATTCCGCCGCGCTTCCTCCTCCAGGTGACGATCCAGCAGCGCGCCAATCAACCCGTCATCGCCGAGCAGATTGAGATCCTCATAGCCAATCAGGAACGAATCAACGTCGATGTCGCGGACATCGCGAGCGGGGTCAAAGCCAGGGAACCATGACTTCAGCTCCGAGAGCTTGAACGCTGGCCTGTCGGCCAGCCAGGTTCCCTTTGCGACTTCTTCAAAGCCGAATGCGGCGAGATTGCTGCGCGTGTAGCCCCGCACAACCAGGCGATTGCGCCCGTCAGGCGGGCACTGCATCGCAATCAGCATTTCAGCCCCGTCATATCGAGCGAGGCTCACCCAACGCCGCATCGTCACGCTCACCCCCTGAACGTCGGTCGGGGGCGGCTCGCCACCGATACGCGGCTCGCCTCGGCCAGCTGCAAAGCCGGCTCGAGGCGATCGCTGGCCCGCTGGAACCAGTGCTGGGCGTTGATCATGTTCTGCCGACTCGGCTGGATGCCCATCGCTGCATACGAAGCCAGACGAGCGAGCTGCATCCCGGTCCTTTGCAGATCGCGAATCGCGTCAATGCTGTCGTCCAATGCCATGAATTCCCTCAATTTCTAGGTTTGATGCTCGAATGCGAGCGTGTCGAAAATCTGCGGGTCCACGATGAACGTCTCATCGTCGGCACCCTCGGCTGTCGGCCCCGCCGCGCTCACGCGCACGTCGTCGGCAGCACTGAATGCGGTCTTGAGTGCTGCCAGCACCGCGGGCAGATCCGCCGGATTGCCCCTCGCCGTTGTAGTCAGAGAGTATGCGTCCAGCGCGAATTCGGGATACAGGCGACCCGAAATGCCATCGTGGGTCTCGAACGAAATCTCTTCGCCTTGCAGGCTCACACGTGCCAACGGCTGCTCCTGCAGGTTCGCCTCGAAGTGAAATCCGTCCGGATGGAGAAGCGCCTGCTGGATCAGCGCGCGTGATTCGCCGCCTGTCGTGAACTCCTTCATGACCGAGATCATCTTGAGCATCGGGACGCTAAGCTCAACCGGTTTCATCATGGTTAGTTCACCCATTCATCGTGCTTGCAGGACGGATAGCTCGAGCACGAAAGTTTCCGCTTACCCGAGGCAAACCGGATGCCCTTCATTTGAGCTTTTCGACACTTCGGGCAGGTTTCGCCGTGGCCCGGCACCGTTTCATCCGTCTGCGGAGCGGCCTTTCCGCTCGGTGAGGAGGCGGCCTGATCAACCGGTCCCAGTTTGGCCGCGTCAAACACGCAACGTCTCATCGCCTCGACGATCCTCGCAACCTGCTTGCGCACCACCCCATCGGCCTGCTGTGGGGTGATCTTTCCCTGCTCGATGAGGCTCAATGTCATTTCCCACTTCGCCGTCATTACGGGGTTCGCGAGCTCGACTTCGGGCGGCAGCTTGGTGATCAACTCGATGCCGAGATCGGTCGGATACACCTCCACGCGGCTGCCTTTCTTGCGCGTTGCCATGTAGCCCACGTGTTTGAGCTTTTCGATCATGGGTGCGCGCGTGCGCTCGGTTCCGAGACCCCTGGCATCCCGCAACACCTTCCGGTCAGCGTCGTTCGTTACGAAGCGATGGATGTTGGTCATCGCCGAGATCAACGTGCCCTCGGTGTAGCGTTCGGGCGGAGTTGTCTCGGCAGCGTCCAGCTCGACCACCCCGCCTTGCAGGACCTGCCCCTTCTCGTAGCTCATGGAAGGCTATGCCGCAATCAATACGGGACGTCGTCGTCGCCGAAATCGGTGCCGCCACCGTTGCCAGGCACGCCGTGCTCGGCCACCGCAGCGCGCGCCGGACGCTCGACACGTGACGCGGCAAAGCCGAGGCGCGCATGCAGCACCGGCGAGCACGCACGCGTGACGTACACGGCCACCGGCTGCGCGCCGGGGAGCGGCTCGCCGGTATCGCCGACAGGGTTGAAGAGGACCGTGTCGTAGTAAACGTCGCTGCCGTCGGCGCGAGCGTTCACGACGTTGCCGAGTGCGACCGTCACGTATTTGATCTCGCCCGAATGGTCGTCGACGCGACGTGCGGACAGCGAAATGAACGTACCAGGTTGCCCCTTGCGATCGTTGACGAACGCCGTTACGCGCTCTCTGCCCTTACCCTGGACCAGTTCGATCACGCCCGTCAGAACCGCGCGCGTATCCGGGTTGGTCGGCTCGGTGAAACTGGCAATCTCGAAGACTTTGTCGCCACGACGGGCGACGGCACGAAGCACAGCAGCGGCATTGGTCATGAATCCCCTCACAGTGGATGGTTGCTTGCGGCCCTGTTGGACACCCGCGCCGCGTGGTCGTCGCACTCTGATCCTGGTGATACTAATTCCGTATCAAAGCAACGATACGAACTATTATAACGAGCAGCTATCGCTTGTCCAGCACTACCTGGTGCCCGCGTCAGGGGCCGCACCGTTCACCCGCACACCTGCACCCTCGCCTTTTCGGCTACCAATCCCGGAAACAAATGACAAACACAACAGACAGCCGAAGGCAGGCTGGGGGAGCCGCTAGTCGAGGACGCGATGGATGAGACCGTGGATCAGCGAATGCCAGTACGCCCGGCCAAGCGTTCGGCGGCGGAGCGTCTTGTCGTCCATGTGTAAGCGCCCTTGAACTTCCCCACCTTGTGTTGCATGTACGAGAAGTACGTCCGTTCCCATGTTGGATCCAGGGATCGAAAGATAAGAACATACTTCTGGTCCCCAATGTTCACGTCGCCTATGCTAAGTCAGTAGCCCTCAGTGACAAATTGGATGCGGTCCGGCGACACGCGCCGGTCTCCTCTTTCCCTTTCAAAAAAGGAAAACGCATGGGACGCCTGACAAATAATGCATGGGAGGTATTGCATCTCAACAGGAACGACTGGTCGGAGGATGCGATGTCCGCCGCCGTAATGGTCAAGGTTAGCAACGTTAACATGGAGGGCAAGGTTGAACGCGATGAACATATCGAGTACTTTCACGTTGAAACGTACAAGGCGGACACGGGAATTCACGTTGAACAAGCACTCATGACCGCGCTGTCCAAGCGTTACGGAACGCTGCAGGCACTCCCTGCACGATGCACGATCGTCTTTGTGGCTCAATGGAGTCCTTGCCGGCATTGCACCGAAGGGACCATCCCCATGTTCCTGAACCAGGCGGACATTGTTGGAAAAAGCATCCGGGTAAAGTTTCGATTCAAGCAGTACTATGCCCATGGCATCTTTCCTAGAGCGGACAAGGTGTCAGCGGAGCATCTTTGGCGCACCGTTGGCGAGGCGAACGCCGCTTACGATGCTCTGGCCAACCGGTACGACTTTCACAACTATAAACTCACAGGCTTTGTGGAAGGCGGTATGGCGGTCAAACTCAGGCGGCGGGTCGTATTTGCACCAGCCCAAGTCACCTCAACAAGCAAGGTGGAGACCTGGATTTTTAAGTAACTGAAACTTGTCGAACTTCTATCTCGCCGCGTTTGCAAACAACGCGAGTGCCGTCGCGCTCGCGACAACATCCGGATACCCGCATGATAAGGAAACGGGAACTCCTGCATGCCGTCCTCCAATGGACTCACCGGCTCACACCGGTATAGGGAACATCACACCAGTTTGGCCGTCGGCATGCCCGCGAGAAGAATCGCCGCATGCATGTTCGCCACACTCCGAAGCGGCCCATGTCGCGCCAGGACCGCCAGAATTTCAGGCGATTCGAAGCGAAGCTGGCAAAGCATCTGGCCGCACGCTGCAATCCGCGCGATCTGCTGAACCGTCAAGGCCATCAGAATTTCAGCGACCTCGGCTGACAAACCCAGGCGAAACATGCCGGTCGCAACGTCCTCGCGAAGCATCCGTTGTGCGAGCAACAAATACGAAAGATTGATCTCCTGAATCTCGTTGACGGCCGGTTGATCACTATCCATGGCAGGGACCAGAGAAGTCGAAGAGGCTATACGGAACCGGACAGGCTGGATGACTCAGTTCGCAGCCTGGCGGCGCAGCATCCGACGTTGCCAGAGACGCCATCCGCACCACGCGGTCGCGAGCGCAATCACTGCGGGCACTGCACGGCCAACGTTCAGGACGACCCAATGCAGTTGGTCATCGGCCGTCATGTCCGAGAACGGCGTAGCAGCGAGACGCTTCGATTCGAGCACGAGTGCTGCGTCCGCCCGCACCGCTTGCGCGGGCTCGAGCCCGGCTCGCTCCACCGCAACCACGCTACGTTGCAGCTCGAGCAACGTGCGCCTGCTCGGCGACGGATCCGCAGCCAGAGCATCAGCAACGAGTCGAGCGGCGTCCGCGCTGCTCCGGGCCTGTGCAACGAGCCTCGTGATCGCCGCGCTGGACGCCGGCAACCCGGATGCCAGATGCAGGATCACGGTGCATACGATCAGCAGCACCAGACCACACTCAATCGCACGACCAGCAAGCGCCTTGCGCTGCAACGCGCTGCGCGCGCGCGGGCTATTTCGCTTCATTGGAGCACCACCGTGTTGAACTTGGCGTTGGTCGAGCCCTTCTTGTCCATGTACACCGCAATCGTTTTCTGCGGCGTGATGAATTTGAGGACGCTTTCTTCGATGTTCAGCTTCTTGCACGAGGCGGCCCAGAACGAGCTGTCGATACCAAGGAGGATCTTCGTCGCGACCGTCGTGATTACACCTTGCGGGAAGTCAGACGGCGTCTGGGATACGGCCCACAGTCCGAGGCCGAACTTGCGCGCCTCCTTGGCGATCTTGTTGTAGATGCTGTCGGGATCGTCATCAAACAGGTTATGGGCTTCGTCGGCACCGATCACCTCCTTGAGGTGGGGCGTCGCGCCCGCGAGCTTTCGCATCCGCATGATGTACTGTGCGCGGATCTTCGCGAAAATGTACTTCTCGCCCTCGTCGATGTTGGTCAGGTCGTAAGACCATATTTTCGCGCTCGGGTCGAACGGCGGCGGATTCGCATTGAAGATGCCGATCGCGCGAAAATTCTTCAACCGGTCGATCACGCTCTTGAGCACATCCTTCGAGTCGTATTTGATCAGGTCGTCATACTCGCGGCCGGTCTCGATCGTCTTCATGTAATCCATGACGCGCTCGAGGTACTTCTCCTTTGCAGCTTCGAGACTCTTCGCAGCCTTCTCGCGCTCCTCGTCGTCCACCTTGCGAAGCTTCGTGTTGACCAGACGATTGAGACTCGCCGCCGTGCGATTCATCTCTTCGAGTGCATTGACGGCACGGCTACCATCTTCGTTTGCGTTCAGGCCGCCGTACATGGCCCGGAGTTTTCGTTCCGCGAATGCAATCGCATCGTCGAGTGTCGGGTAGTAACGCGCCATCAGCTCGCGAAAGTCGCGTGTCCATCGTTCGTTTCGCTCGCGCTCGGTGATCTCTTCGCGTCGCCATGTCGCGGGCTCCGTCTCATAGATGCCGAAGATCGCATAGACATCGGTCAGGACGTTGCGCAGGCAGGCCTCCTGCTTGTCCATGATCTTGCGGGACGTCTGGTTGATCGTCTGCAGGATGAAGTTGATCTGCCGCTCAACACCACCCGACTTCGGATTCGGGTCGAGCACGAGCGGGTTGTATCCATAGCGCGTCGCACGCGAGAACTCCACGCGACTCTCACCTGGGATAACGAGATCTCCATGCACGTCGAGGTTGTGATACCGCTCGAACTCGTCGCCCGCTGACGCGAGCCCCTCGCGTATGAAACGCATGAGCTGGTACGACTTGCCCATGCCGGACTTCGCACACAGGATGATGTGTGGATTGATCAGATCGTCGGAGTCCCAGAAGACGGGAACGTCCTTGCCCTGCTTGCGCAGGTAGTCATTGAAACCGAGTGGGATTCTCATACGGACCGGTGTGAAATGCGCTTGCGTAGCCGGAGGAATCCAATGCAGGCGATCCACATCACGATCCAGCCGGCAAAGAAGATCATCTTGGCTGCTACATCGACTGTCGCGTCACCCGCGAGGTCGTTCGTCAACGTCTCCATCAGCTCGCAGATCCAGAGCGGGTGCGGCTTCGGGAGCCCCACCAGTGCAACCAGGATTCCAGTCGCGATGTAGACGCGCAGCACTGTGAAGCCGAACAGGTCGATGCCGAAAAGCATCCGGGCGGAGAGTTTCCGCATCATGCAACGTGCGCCTCATTGATCTGGCCGCTCGCGCCGCCTGCGCCCTGGCTCCAGTCGGCCCCCGCGCCGCCCGGCACATAGTCTTGCCGCGGCAAATTCGCAACGGCGTGCAAGCCACCGTACATCGGCGACGCGTGTTGCTGTACCGGCCGAGCGTTGCTCGCCGTACCCTCGCGACTCTCGGAGCCGCCCGGCTGCACCACCGGTTGACCGGCAGTCTCCGTGCTTGCCGGTTGACCGGCGACGACGTTGAATACCTCCTTCTGGATCCGGCCGTTGACTTCGCCGCCGAGCTCGATCGCCAGCTTTTCGTATGTCACGTTGCCAATGATCCTGCCGGTCTCAAGGATGATGACCTCGTTCGCGCAGACATCGCCTTCGATCAGTCCGCCAACGATCAACTGATGGCTACGCACATTGCCATGCACGCCGCCCGTATTGCCAATCAGCAGGCTGTGCAACCCTGCCTGGGTGATGTTTCCTCGAAACACGCCCTTGATGACGAAGTGCTCATCGATCTCGAGGTTGCCGTTGAACTTCGCCTCGACCGGGAAGACCGTTCCGATGTCCTTACCTTTTGTGACCGCCTGCATGATGTCCGTACGCACCGTGGTCGACATGGCTCCGCCGGAAGCGCTCGCGGATGCGGGCGGCTGGGTTGCACGGGCGGGCGCTGCATCCTGGCGTGGTTGTCGCTGTTCGGCCGAGGTGCCAGGCGCTGCGCTGGCCTGGGGCTGAGGTCGAGCTGGCGTGGACGCCTGCGTTTGCGACCGGGCGGGACCCTGCGTGTTGCCGGCTGCCGGTGCGCCCTGCCCCGCATTTGCTGTGGCCGGTTGCGCGGTGGACGGGGCCGGCGCACGTGCTGCGCCTGCCATCGTTGCCGTCGACCCATTCTGGCTCGGGGGGTTCTGACGGATGATGCCAGTGGCAAGGCACAGTCGGACGATCGGATTGGTCATGATGCTGGGCCTCAGTTTGTTACGTTGATGATGCGTTGGTTAGTCACGATCGAATGACTTTCCGGGTCGATCGCCACGATGATTTCGCCCTTCTGGAGCGCCTGGCCGACCGAGAGGCTTTGACCGCCGATCTGGACGACGCCATTGCCGAAGCCCGTGATGTTCATCGCCTGCGCGGGAATCGCCTGCAGTGGCAGGGCGGTGACATCGACTCCGGCCGCCGCGCGCGCGGTGTCGAGCGCCTGGTGGATCGAGTGCGAGACGGCGACCACCTGGGCCACACCATCGCGCGTTGCGCGTGCCTGAGGCGCTTGCGGCGTAGCCGCTGGGGCCGACGCCACCGCCTTCTGGATCACGTCGACGCGCTCCTCAAGTGATTGAAGGCTGTCGGCCATCGCCTCGAGCTGGTGCTTGTTGGCCTCGGCGGCCGCGCGCCACGCCGACGCCTGGATCTCACGCGTGTGGCGCTCGCGCACGAGCTCATCGGAGAGCTGCTGGCTGGACGCACCTGTGAACTGCGGGAGGGGGCCGCCGACGGCCCCTGACGGCTGTGCTGGCGCGACCGTCCGCGGCGGCATTTGATGGGCAACACCACCTGCATATTCAGCGGGATGAAGGCGTTGCCACTCAGCGTAGCCGCCAAACCCCACCGCGCCCGCGATGGCTAGAAGCACGATCCAACCCCGCGCCGTCATCACGACCTGCCCCGGCATTTGCCCGGATCCACCCTGCTGAATTGCGCTGTCCATACGATCCCCGCATGCTTGACCGTCGCCCGGCCATACGCGCGCGTCGATCGGATTTCACGAGTGCGTCGGGCTGCTCCACCTGTGTTCGGCCCCGTCGCAGGCCCATAATTACGTATCGTTAGTTTGATACGGAATTCATGATGCTATTTTTTTGTCTGCCAGTCAAGAAATCTGGACGCGGAATGCCCCGGCGAGCGTCCCGCGAAATAATGTTGTTTCATCCTCCCCCAAAGAGAGCCCGTGCTGCGGTAAGCGAACCAGCCCGTGTATTCAACTTTGCTTTCCGGAAATGCGAAGTAAACTTGGACCTTGTTGACGAAGGGAAGTAAATCTGGAACTTTGCGAAGGGTGGGTGGTGGCTGACGTTCGTCCGGTTGATCCTGCGCAGCAGTTGAACTTTCACCCGATCTCCATTCAGCGCTCGAAATCGACGCACCAGTTCCAGGGTACATCGTCGACTCGCGGTATCGGGAGGTTCCGAGATGGCTGTTCATTGCGCTCGTGCTAGGATTTTCCCCAACAAGGGAGGGAAAGCGATGGCTGTACACGCTATAACGGCGGTTCGGGTGGACGGGAATTCGGAAAGGGTCACACACGTGCTTTGGGGGCAGGTGTCCGTGAGCGGAGACCAATTTGAGGTCGCTCCGCACTCATCGCCCGTAATCGAAGTGGTAGACGCACTGGCTAAGGGCGACACCGTCGTAACAGTCTTTCCGCTGGATGGCCAGCGCGTTGCAGGTCCAGAAGTCCGCTGCGTCGTCGACGAGGCCGGACGCGAAGGCATCGAAATGGTGGTCACTGATGCCGATGAGGGCCGAACGCTCACGGACCTCCCACGGCTTGATCACGAATAGAGCGCTCATCGGGTCGGCTCTATCGGACGGAGTTTAATCAACCGCCCTCACGAACCGGCGCCGAAACCTTGCCCCAGACTCACGTCGTCTGAACACGCGGTTTGGCTTGTCATGCGTTCCACATTAGAGACAGTGATCGGCCACAACCGGACGTTCGGCAACGCACCGTGCATCGTCGACAATCGTTGGTAGCCTCGATGAGAAGAAAGAGGACCGGCGAATATTCTGTCCAGCATTCCTCGATGCGAGATGGGGCGCGCATCGCCGCCGAGATGGCAGTTGAAACGGCTTATCTAGCGAGACCAGCATGAATTCAATAAAAACGAAACGGCCAATTCTTGTCTGGGTTGTATTTCTTTACTATCTGGTAACTATTTTGCCTGCCGCCGGCGCACTTCTCCTCGTTTGGCACTCGGCGCCGTTTTCTGCGAAAGCACGGATCGCCCTCGAGTCCATGACAACGCTGGCTTGGGCACTCGTCGGGCTGACGTTCGCATTGGAGCTGGGTGGTGCGGTCGCATTGTTCAAACTACGGCGCATTGCGTTCCCCCTGTTTGTTGGAGCGTTCGCCTGCACCATCCTTCAGATGACAATGCACCGTCAGGAGAGCGCGGTTTCGGGACCCGGCAGCCACACTCCTGCACTATGGATGGCAATTGACCTTTTCGTATGTGCGTATGCCTGGCGTCTACGGTCTCGTTCTGTGCTCACTTGAATCGCGCGTGCCGGAAATGCCGAAGGCAAAAGATCTAAAGCGCCGCCGTCGGGAAAGTCCGTTCGGAAGTAAGGCAACTGGCTGCTCAGGGCCGGTATGCCTATCGCATGATACGTGAGCCGGGCAGGCGCGGGGCCGTTCGCGTGACGCACTGCGGCCACATGCGGCCGCTCGACAGAAGCTGCTAGATTGCTGACAATCCTGAGACGGCAGGTAGGTGATTCACTCCGAGTAGGCCCAAAAACCTAATGGAAGGCCGAAGGACATTTCAACTCAAACTTACGATTCGGCGTCAATGAGCTCACAACTGTCTTGGGACGATATTTTTGTCGATGCGGCACATCTTGATTTTGGTAATCTCTTGGCGCAGTGGCCAAGCTTGGTCAATGGTCCGGTTAGGCCGATAGGGGCGTCCGTCTTCGGCGATCTATTCTTTGAGCGCCGATCAGGGAAGGTTGAGAAAATTGATGTGTTGGAGGGTGGACTTCATCCTATTGCAGACAGCTTCAGGGATTTCTCAGCGCTGATGAATTCCCGCGATTGGCAGGAGCAGCACCTTCTGACTGAGGGTGTTGCTTTGTTGAAAGACAAGGGAGTAACCCGAGCCGTTGATCAGTTCTTCGGATTTGCCCCGCATCCTTCACTCGCGGGGAGAATAGTTTGGTCAACCGTGATGCCGCTCGACGCCGTCGTTTGGAATTCGATTTGCGCACAAACCTTGTCCAGTCATAGCTAACCCCTTTCTCAGAATGGCTCTTGCAATTGCCGGATGGCGAGCATATGCCTCGACGCCGCAGAGCGTCATTGATTGGTCGCTTACGAAACGGATTGGACGACTGCTTTGGAGCGGGATGACTGTCTGGTTCGGGTCGTCTGCTGCCGCACGCCAGATTGCCATGCCGGCCGGAGGACGGGAACGACGCCGCTCCTCGCACGGCGTCGGGTGGACGATATGCGACAGGACCGATAAGTTGCCTTATCGGTCCAGTTGCCAGTCCGAGCTAAACCCTCAGTCGCGAAAATACGCAATACGCGAGACCGCACCCGCCGAACCCCGCGATTCCGGCGGCCACATGCCCTATCAATTCGGGCCGCGGGAAAGCTCCATCTTCACTTCGCAAAACACGCAATCAATTGATTTTCAAGGAGAATATTTCTTCGAAATCGCAGAAATGCGCCTGAATACGGCGAAGTTTCTACTTTACTTCGCGAAACGAAACATCTTTACTTCGGCGGACGGCGAGCGCCGTGCAACGCCCGCAGAATCATGCAGACGGGACGTCAATTGACGGTGAGGCGGGGAAAGGCGGAAATGAAGAGGGACCGTCTGGCGCTTGCTGGCAAGCGCCCAGCACGGGCACACCATGCACGCGAACGCGGCATGGTGTCTTAGATCGTCACTTCGATCTCGGGATGAAACTTCACAGAAGCCGCGGCGATCACATTCGGTTGAACCGCATAGTCCACCTTGAATGACGTAGCCGTCATCGGTAGTTGGTGGAATTCGACCTTCGCGGGATAGGTCACCACGTTGATATGCTGGAACTCGGGCAACGCCAGCAGACGCGGCAACAGGTCGGTGCGGCGCGCCACGAAGTCCTCAGGCTTGAGCCACTTGTATTGCTTCAACGCATCGACGCCTTCATCTTCCGCAACCCACGCCTTCCAGTGCGCGGCAATTTCCGCAATCAGCGATTTGGATGCGCGGAACAGGCTCAGCACGTCATGGTTGGGCAATTCTTCTGGTGGAAGAATCTTCGGATAAATAGGCTTCTGGAAATTGACCAGCATATCGACCACGAACATTTCGAGACGCTTCTTGTTCGCATATTCGCGGGCATGCATCAAACTCTGCACGCGCTGAAATCCCGATATACCGGTAATGTATCCGGACAGTGGTCGCTCTAGCGAAAGACCGTCGAGATCCCTGATTGAGAGACGTTCAGGAATCTCGTTGCGCGGATAAAACAGAATTGCCGATACATCGATCCCTGAGCGTTTTGTCTTTCCCATAACTCTCTATGCCTATTATTTATTCTCTCGCCGCCACGAATTCTTCAGGAAAGGATCGCCAATACCCTGCCGCTTGGCAACCGTCTTGGCAATCTTTTTCAAGATAGTAAGACGATCTTCTCCAGGGACATCGTTCGGTAACCGACTAACGGCTGCCATTAAGCGCTCGACTGAGGCACTTGGACGACTGGTGCCGCTTTCCAGCCAGCGATACGAACTTGCCTTTTCTTTTCCGTGAAGGAGTGAAAAGGTAATTTTGTCTTTTGGCACCGTTGGATCTAATGTCAGGCTTTCCATATAAGCCCGCATATCGGGTATTCGTTTGATCGGGATTGTCTCTGGGTATAGCCGATAAAACTCCAGCACCTGACATATGCTATTGTCTTCAATCATGCTGTCTGGTTTTTTCAGCATGGCAGTCCAGCTCACGCGTTGCAATCCGAGACATTCGCATGCCTCGGTAATCGTGAGTCCGTGTTGTACCCGGAAATATTCTATATCGTCATTTCTGAACGGAACAGTCCGGGTTTCTCTGGAAGAATTCTGGCTAGTCATATTTTCTGCTTTGGCTTAAAGCCATTGTCTTTCTTGAGGAAAGACGAAAAGTCATCGCTTACCCAATCCGATTCGAATTCGGACTCGGACTCGTCGGCGATCGCATCGGTCACAGCAGCTGCGCGCCCCAATGCCTCAACCGTCTCGGGCTTTCCGTCCACCGCCCCCTGCTCTGCCAGCAGACTGACTGCATCATGCACCAGCACCAGCTTTCGAGCCTCCGGCCTGGCTGCCTCGGCCGTAGCGCTCAAAGCACTTTCATGCGGCTGGTTTCCTGCCAGGCCCTCGTTTGCCGCCTCGCCATTCGGCGTACGCACAGTCGCACTCTTGAACTGCGCCAGCGACACCACATTGTCCTGCGCCCGCGTTTTCTTATCGCTCAGGAACGACGCGTCGTGCCCTTGCATGCGCAGAAGATCCGCGAGTTCGTCGCGTGCGAACACCCCTGTCGTTAGAGCATGTTCGCAGATCAAGCTTCGCGAACGCGCCAACGCACCGAGCGAGGCTTCCAGCCGGCCGAGCTCCGCGATGTGCGTGCGCATCTCGCCAGCCGGATCGATCTGGTTGGCGAGCACGCCACCGCCCTTCCCGTCGCGGACATTGTCGAGATCAGCGCGCAGAATGCGCAGCGCTGCCGCAGGCTCAATCCCGTGCTGACCAGCAAACAGCGTGAGCTCCTGCTCCAATCCGCCGCGAAGCGAGTCGCTGAGCTTCCGGCAGGCGAGCGTATCGTCCAGGTTGCTCTGAAGCAGCACGCGGAACGTTGGCTTGCGGTCCATCTCCGGCATGTCCATCGCCGCTCTGACCGATGGCGACAGATCCACGCCTAACGCGCGGTCGATAAGCTCGTTCACCGACTGTTGTACCGGCCCCACTGCGGATTCCGGCAACGAATCCGTCACGATTTCGTGCTCGTTGTCACGCACAATGCCACTGGGAGCTGGCGCACCGGCCGCCTGTGCATCCGGGCTGCCCGCTGCCTTGCCGAAAATCGCACGAAAGATCCGCGCGATGAACGCGCGAATGCGCTCGAGCAGCGTCACGAGGAAATTCTCGTCTTCACGCAGCGCCGCGGGCGCGGCCATCACCTTCCGGTAGATCGCATCGCGGTCGATGCGGATCCTGCCACCGTCTAGCTGGCTTGCGGCAGGCCGGTCTTCTGAAAAGGGCGGAGCCGAGAAGTGTTCTCGAGCAAACGCAGACGGTTGTGCCGCAGCAAAGTCGTTTCTCATCAAACCCTCCGGCTCATTCTGTATCGAAGCAATTTTACGCACTTCGCTCATTTTGCATTATACGAAACAACGGCGCCGCAACCAGCAGTCCGTGGGCGAAAAGAAAAACAATGAGCGCCTCGCGCCCATTGCCATTGCTGACAGCACACCCCATGCCGGGAGCGTCACCGCGCCCGCCAGGAGACCGGGTTACCCCTGACATCCGTATGAATAAAGTCGCGCACATAGAAGCCGACGCCGCCTTGCCGCGACAACCATGCAAGCCGCCCCATGTACTCGCTCGGAATGGTCGGCGTGCTGAAATCGCCCGCCCGAAAGACGCCTTGTGCGTCTGGAAGGTGGTATGACGCCAACGCCGCGCCTTCCGTCGAACGGTTTGTCGCCGGCGTGCGCAGGCCGGAATGGATGTCGAAGCGGACGTGGTAGCCGTAGGCGGCAAGCCAGGCCTGCATCCATGCCCACTGCTCGAGCAGCCGGGTATGCGGCACACCAATGATCCCCGCCCGAACGTCGCGCATCATCCAGGCGATCGCCCGGTATCCCTCCGCGGTCGAATAGTCGAGCTGCGCCTCGTCACGCCCCCGACGCACCCACAGGAGCGTCGGCAGAGGCGACTGCGTGTCTGCGCGCGCCCGGCCGGGCGACGCAAACGGTGCGACCGCCGCGGCCGCCGCTAGCGCGCGGCAAAAATCCCGTCGCCCGATCATCGTCCGTCACCCCTTCTGCGCCGAACGGCGAATGGTGTCCTGCATCGAACTGAAGAGACCGTCGAGTTCGTCCGCTGACATCTCATCAACCGGGCTGTTCCACTTCAACTTCTGCGAGATCTCTGCCTCGGTCGCTTTCATGGATTCCTCGGGATTCTCGCTACCGAGCGCGGCTTCGATCTGAACCAGGGTTTCGGCCGTCCTCTCGGTAAAGCCAATGACAATCTCGGGCTGATGCGGCCCGCTGCCGCTGGGTTCCGGCGCAACGCCCCGCGCTGCCACCGCTGCCACGGCCTGCTCGGCAAAGGGCTCTCCCGCCACAATGACCGCATCTGCCGACACCGCAGCCACCGGCCCCTCGCCGAACACGGGATCGTCCAACCCCGTTGGATCAGCCACGGGTGCATCGAGCGGCCGATCCTCGCCCGCGTCCATGTGGGCGCGCAGCAACGCATCCATGTCGTCCGGCTGCGCATCAGCAGTGGGAACGGCATCCTGGCGAACCGGCGTGGCTTTGCCCGCGTCGAGACCGGTGCTCCCGCCAAGATTCGCCTCGAGCAGCGCATCGATGCTGTCGGGTACATCGTCGGGCTCTGCGCGCGAGGGCGTCGCACCCGGCGCGGAGGTTTCAGGCGAATTCGCAGGCCCCGTGGCCTCGCGCTGCGCGCGCACGGGAGCCGGAGCATCCTCTGCGTCATAGTCAGCCGGCACGGCGGCCGCCGCCTCAGCAGCGGCACGCTCGGCCACAACCGCTGTGGCCTGTGCGTCCACCGGGCCTGCGAATTCCCGCACCAGATCGTCGAGCGTCGAAGCGGCCCCTACGATAGTCGCCTTCTCCTGCAACGGCGGATTGTGATACGCCGGGTTCCCGGTGGGGTTGCCGCTCGGGCGCGGTGCCGGTCCCCCGCCTCCACCGCGCGAGGCTGTGGTGCCCTGGCCCTCGCCAGAGCCGCCGTCTTCATCCGCGATCGCCATCGGCGGCGCTTCATCCTCGAGCGTCGTCGGGTCGACTTCGATCACTTCCCAGTAGCGGCCGTGCGCGTCCGGCTTGTTCGCACGCATCGCGCCGACGGCCGCCATGTAATAAGCGATACCGCGATTGACTGGCGACTCGTTGGGGTTCGTCTCGGCGATGTGCCGATGCGTCTCGCGAACCGCATCGAGCACCGGGTCTTGCGTTGCCACATAAGCGGGAGGCTTGCCTTCGCGAATGCGTGCCACGATGCCCGTGATCGTGGTGAACCGGGGATTCGTCTGGGAGAGTGGCTGCATCTTCTCCGACAACTCAATGCGAGCCGGGCGATCGACCTGCAGGAAACGATTCAGCCGGAACGGCAGCTTGGTGCGCGGCGTCGAGTTGAACCACGTGAAACTGCGCGCGCGCGTAACCTGGTCCTGGAAGATCAGCACACCCTCCATCGGCTTGAGCGCCTTGAGCTCGCGCATGTCGAGACGATCGCGCCTCTCAATCGAGCCGCTCAGATTGCGCCGGTAGTGTGAGGTTGTGAAATTGTTGACCGACCCCTCGTACGCGGCGACCTCGACAGAAATCGCTTCACCCGCGACCTTCTTGAAAACGTCCAGCGTCTTGTCCGGATCCTCAAGTGCGAGTGTGTACTTGATTTTCGTGTTGGCGATCATGGAATCGACTTCTTCCTTGTTCTCGCCCTTCGCCATCGCCGCAATGTCCTGGCCGGCGGCGATCATCATGAAGCCCAGGCTCCGGGCCTGAGCAAACATCAGGGCGATGCCCTCAGCGAAGTAATACCCGAGCTCGTCCATCGTGATGATGTAGGGCGCAGGCGATGCCGTCGCCTTGGTGTCGATCACATCGGCATAGGTGCCTTCGAGCACGTGACCGAGGTTCATCGCCATCATCAGCCGAATGCTCGACACCACGAGCTTGCCGAGGTTCGCCGCCTCCTGTGACGACTTTTCTAGCGTCGGGATCATGACCACGAGGATGCGCCGGTTGAGCAGCACATCCATCATGTCAACTTCCGAATACTTGTCCTTGAAGATGTACCCGTATGTGTCCATCAGCATGGACAGCGTGCGCGCGTACTGGCCTGTGAGGTAGCCGTGCTGGTCGTAGACCCCCTGATCCCACTTGTCCGGCTTGTCGGCCAGATCCGGGTTAAAGCCCGGAAGGCCCGTCTCGAGATAGGCCTTGATCGGCAGGAACGCGAATTCCGGCAGTTCGCCCTT
The DNA here is from genome assembly GCF_040965835.1 of Paraburkholderia sp. BR10872. Classification (NCBI taxonomy): domain Bacteria; kingdom Pseudomonadati; phylum Pseudomonadota; class Betaproteobacteria; order Burkholderiales; family Burkholderiaceae; genus Paraburkholderia; species Paraburkholderia sp. BR10872. The sequence goes on along the minus strand of NZ_JBFRCN010000019.1, from coordinate 38,374 downwards.
CTTGCCCTTCAGGTACAGCTTGACAAGGTTCTTGAGCGACAGATACTCGCGGATCACACCGATGGAGAGCGTCACATTGCCGACTGCCCGCTCGTAGCACAGCGTACGAATGAGGGCGTCCATCATGTTGACCGCCTTCTGCTGCCACTGCGCGCCGTCACCGCTTGCCTTGGGCAGCAGCGACGATGAGAGCTGCGAGAGAAAGTCCGGACCGCCGTCGTACCAGGGGTTGGTGCCGTTGGACTTCTTTTCGGTGGTCTTCTTGGCTTTGTACGGGTCCGCGCCGCCCGTCATGAAGTTCAGCACGAGGTAGTCGTCCTCACGCCCGACGCGACGGCATAGGTTCCAGACAGCCGCATGCAGACTCGAGTCAGCCTTGCCGTCCGAGTAGAAAAAGCCGGATCCCCACGCGAGCGCATTGAAACACAAGCTCAGCAGCGTGACCGTCTTGCCCGAGCCGGTGGTCCCCATGAGGAGCATATGGGTGCGGCAGTCGTCGTTAGTAGCCCATAGCTCCTTGAGATGCTCGCCCCGGTCTGGTGAGCGCTGATTCCCCAGGTACAGGATGCCGTCTGCCTGCTTGCGCTCAGTGATCTCCCCCTTTCCTTTGGGATTGGCCTTCTGCACATCAAGCGTCGGATCAATCCCGCCAAGATCCTTCGGATAGCGCATCGGCATGGCCTGCTGCTGCCACGTGTACCAGAGGTGCGCGAAAAGCATGACGACCGTGATCGGGAGCCAGAGAAACGCCAGGGCGAGCGCAAGGCACGCCATGCCGATCTGGAACTTTCCGTAGTTGCGAGGTTGCTTGAGCCACCATCCGAACCGCTGAGACAGCGTGCGTGGATCCAGCGTAATGTTCCGCTGGTTGACTTCCTGCCATGCATACGGGCTGTACTTATCCGACATACGCTATCCGAACTGGGTTGGAGATCGGGGCATCACCCCTTGCTATTCGTATCCGGAAGACGCGCAGCTTCGGCCCGGATATCACTGGCCGTCGCGCCGGCCGCGAACGCATGGCCCGTCCCGCTCACGACACGTGGCGTCTGCGTAAAACCGAGCCGGTCAAAGGTCTGCATGTTTGCCTGCAGCGCCGCGTCGTCCTGCTGGCACTCAGCACCCGTGACGGCCTGATTGACGTCCAGGGTGTCCATCACCTCCCCCCACTTCGCGCGCCGATCCGGCGCACACAGGATCTTGCGGGCCAGCTGCAGCGATCCCTCCTGGTAGGCAACCGGCAACACGTGAATCTCGAAGTCCTTCGCGAGACTTTTCAGGTGCGGCTCGAAGCGCCGGCACGCCGGGCATTTCGGATCCGAATAGACATAGAGCACCCTGCTCGGCGGTTGTGCGCTCAACCCGAACGAAATCGAGGTCATCGACCCTGTTTCGGGCGGCTGCACAGCAGCCGTTGGAGGAATGGTGATCGACGCAACCGCTCCGTCGGCCGCGGGCGCGGCGGCCTGCCCCGAGATTGCGGCGGGCAGCTTCGCGATCGACGGCATCGCCTGGCCTAACGCCTGATCTGCCGGGGACGGTTGCAGCAAGTTCACGCCGCCCGGCGTGTTCATCAGGTTGCGCAACATGTCGATCGCGCCGTTATGCGAGTCGAGAAAACGCACGGCGGCCATGCACACAGTAGCCGTGAGCAACGGTGCACCGATCCACACGATGGCAGAGCGCCAGAGTTTCCCAAGGCGCGCACGCACGACGCGACGAAGCAGCACGTGCGTCAGCTGCGAGAACGCGAGTTGCGCGTCGCCTTGCGTCTTGAATCGCTCGATCAACGCGAGCTTCTCGACGCCGTCGACCTCGCTTACGAACATCAGTGCGTAGGGCGCAGAGGCGACGGTATCGGCATCGCCGCCCTTCGCCTCCGACACGATGAACGAGCCCGTCGAAGCCGTCGCGCCCTTTGCGAAGCGAGTACGTGCCACGCTTTTCAGAAAGCCCGTCGCTCCAAAGTACGAGAAGATCGTTCCGTCCGGCTCAAGCTTCACGATATTGCGCGCAGAGTGCGCGCCGAGATCCATCTTCACTTTCATGTAGGTATCCTTAGAACGGTTTGGATCCTTCTATTTCGAGTACCCCAGTGTCCTCGAGATACTTCCTTAGCCCCAGAATGGCGTTTTCGACGTGCGGCTCGGTGAGTACGCAGCCCGCGTCCCACGCGACCTCCTCGGCTTGCATCTGGTTGAATACACCGGCGGACTCCATGAACGGGGCCTTGCGGCCAGCCGTGTTTAACGGATACCAAAGGGCGCGGTCATGCGGCTTGAGCCAGATGAAATTTGCGGACGGCAGCACACCCATCTGCCTCGAATCGATCAGCAAGGCCATCAGCAGCGTCCGTGGATAGGGATGCTTGCGCAGCCACTGCCTGGCCACCGGCGCACTCGCGCAGCGTCGGAATGCCGTATCGGCAAGCGACAGATCGGCCTTCGACTCGCTGTTCTCGGCGCTATAGTTCAATGCGTCGGCCAGGGCGTCCGCGCCCTTCTTGTCCTTGAAGAAAACGCGCAGGCCAAACACTGCGAAGAGCGCGCGCTCTTCTGGCGTGAATTCGCTGTAGGCTGTTACGCGCTTGCCGATCTGCTCGACCAGGCGTTGTCGCGTAAGCGGAACATCCAGCGCTTCGTTGACGATGAGGCCGTATTCCGCGACCCATTCCTCAGGGTGCACCGAGGATCGCCACTCCGGCGACGTGTCGTTCGTCAGATCCCGTTTCAGGACGGGCACGATCGAGGAAAAGCTTCGGCTCTGTGCCTCGAGCAGCGACTGGATCGAGTGCACACGATAGGCAGACACAACGGGGTGCTTCAGCGCCCGGCGCGCCCACCAGATTGCGAGGCCAAACGGGATGAAGAGCCAGAGTGCCCCGATCTGCCACCCCAACCAGTACACTTCGCCGAAGGTCATTACGCCCGCGTGGTCGAAATAGATCACGAGGCGTTGCCGGAGATCATCGGCCGGGCCGAAGAGCCACGCCATCGGAATGACCTCATATGCCTTCCAGATCAGCATCCGCTGCACGATCAGCTCGTGCCTCATGTGCCACACCAGGATCGATGCGACGACCGTCAGCACCGCGACGACGGCCAGCAGTGGCAGGATGCTCTTGTTGTGATTTACCTGATCTGACATCCGAACCTCTGCGCCTCGCGCGCGACATTCATCACGTATCGGGCATGCTCGACAGGTGAGCGGCTATGGTAGTTGCCGACCCCGCGCCAAAAGTCACCGCCAGACGAATTGATCTCGTATCGGATGATGTAGGCGGCACCGTTCACCGCAAGGCAGGCGTTGTTCGCGAAGGCCGTTGGCGTCAGCCCGAAATTCCGCGTGAAGTAACGCATCCACACCGTGTTGATCTGGGTGACCCCGAAGTCCTGCGTACCGTTCGTGTTGTTGCGCACCAGCCCCGGCGCGAGGTCACCACTGGATTCAACCTCGTGTACGGCATGCAGGATGCACGCGGGTACCTGATACTTCTGCTCGGCTTCGGCGACGCATGAATTGAACGTCTCGAGCGGCATCGGCGGCACGAAGGGTGGCGTGGCATACGGCACTATTCCTGCTCCTCGATTTCGGCCAGGCAGGCAAGAATGTTGCCGATCTTCTCTTCGCTGAAAATCACGGCGTACTCCCCACCCTTGCGGATCAGGTCGAGCCGCCGATTGGCTTCCGGCAACGTTTCGATGTGATGCGGCCACTTCCTCTCGATCTCGATCGCGACAGGGATCGCCTCGCTGAATGGCACGAGGCGGAAGAAGCGGTTGAGTTGCGCATGGCACATTTCGAGTTGCGGGCGCGTCAGCGAGCGCACGAAGTCAGCCATGCGCGCGACCAGATCGCGCAACTGCACAGTAACGTCAGGTGATGCGTCAGCCCACGAATGGGCGACATCGATCCGGCGCGCGACCATCATCCCGACCTTGGAGGTCATGAGATCGATCAGGTCACTGCGCGGCTCTCCAAGGCGGCTCATGGTAGGAAATCCAGCGAGGCTGGCAATCGGGTTGGGGTCGTCTTAATTTCGTATCATAGCTATGATACAGACGTAAGGTCAATTTTTTGTCTCCTGGACAAACTATCTTTCAAGGTGCCCGATGGACCAATCCGACTCGCCGAAGCACAAACCCACCAGCAAACCCGCAGAGCCCGAGAGGCCGTCGCCCGCCCGGCAGGTGGTTCACATCGCCAGTGAGGTTGCAACAGAGATGCTGCAGACAGGTGAACCGCCGACGCTCGACCACATGGCGCAACTGCATGGCCTTGGCCTGCTTGGCGAGCTAGCCAAGCTCGGAGACGGCCTCGTTGGCGCGCGGCACGCTCATGGGCCCGCGGACGATGGTCTCCAACCTGTCAGTCCGCGCAAGCAGATCAAGCCGCGCACGCACATCAAGCCGCGCTAACGCAAACGGGGCCGACTGGCCCCGTTCTTTTTTGCTCCCTCTGGACTATTCTTGCCTAGCCCTTCGTGCGCGGCGCGCGCACCCGCGACGCGTCGCGAGTTTCCGGTTCGTCGAGCGCGGCAATCTTGCCGTGTGTGTACCGGTACGACACGGCCTGCAGCTCACCTTCATGAAATTCGCGCGTCGCCACCAACTGGCGATCATGAAGAATCAGCGCACCGTCGACTTCCTGCAGCACGTGATGCCGCGTAACGCGCAGGATTTCCCCTGAATAGTCCTTTCCGTCCTTCGCCTCGGCACCGCAAATCGTTCGGCCACCGGCGACAACGTTCATCAAGCGTCGGGACAACTGTCGGGCTTTGAGAGGCTCGACGAGCTTTTCACCGACCCACGGCACATCTGCTGCGCTCTCCTGGATCTCAATCGCGTCGTCGATCTTGTTCGCCACCACGACGATACCGTCCCTGCCCTGCGAGTTATCCAGGATCGTCGCCTGGTCAGCCTGTTCTAGCGCAGCGGGCAGCAACGCCATTGCGGCCTCATAGCGCCGGCGAATCGCATCGGGCTCGACTGCGTGCCCGCCGACAGCGACCCGACCAGCGACACGTTGCACATTGATTTCAGGATCCTGCGTTGTCACAAAGACAAGCGTCACGCGATAACCGAGAGCCTTGGCCTGAGTCATCAACGCGACCTTCTCTGGCGTGGACATCACGGTCTCGAATGCGAAATCCCGCCCCTCGCTCATCGCCTGAACACGGAGCTCCTCGGCCATGGCTGCGGCCTTGAGATTGCGTTCAAGGTAGTCGGGAATTTCCGGTTCGAGCGCGCGCGCAATATCGTCGGCGTTGATATATTCGCCGTCGAACTGCGCGGGATCAGAGAGGATCGCTTCGGTGATGGTCGACTTGCCGGAGCCGTTCGGTCCGGCAAATACGAGAACTGCGGGGAACTGCGGATTGTCGTTGAATTCGTCTTCTTGTTTTGCGCTCATGCAGCCTTGAAGGTCTTACGCTTCGCCGGCGCAGCGTGGTCGCCCTTTCGTTTGGACGCGCGCACGATGTAAGCCGGCTTGACACCCTTCGCCTCGAGGTTATCGACGGCCTTGTTGACCGCCGCGTTGGCCCGACCCAGAAAGGCCGGGCTCGTGATAAAACGCCCCAGTTTGTCAGCAGCCATGATCGAGCTCCTTGCGTTGGATCGGATCAACCGTTGCTGACAGTATACCCCCATTTAACGTCTCGAATCACGCGCCGCCAACCACGTGCAGGCGCGGACCGGCCACCGGCGTGGGTGACGGCAAAAGCACCAGCCCCGTTTCGTTGTGCTCAACACGCACTTGCGCGTAAACCTGCTTCACCGTCGAGAGACTTTCCAGAAATCCGGCCCGGAAATCGCGCAGGCGCGCGTATCCGGAACCAAATTGCATGTACAACTGCTGCCACGTCGGCCTGCTTGGCGAGCGAAGCGTGTACATGCGATAGGCGAGCCACTGGTAGATGTCGAGCTCGAGCGGTGCCTGCTGCAACGCTCGAACGGCTTGCAGATCGAGCGGAATACAGTGCGTGGTGATTTCCTTGAAGAATTTGTCCGTGAGGACAATCTCGGACTGGAACAGCAATTGTTGCCGATCGTCGGCGCTCTCGTCGAAAAAGAGACTGTAGGCGTCAGAGAACGACAGAAAGTCCACATGCTTGCGGCTGAGCTTCTCGAGCTGTGCATCGCCAGTAATGAACGCCGCTCGGGAGCTTAGCAGGCGATCCGCCTGTTCGATCAGCGCGCGGCCCTGACCTCGCTTGCCGCGGCTGTGGTCGATGTTGAGCTTCCGGCAAAATTCCTTGAACGTCCCGCCGGTACTGAGACGGTTGCTACCCGTCCGGATTGCCTCGGACGTGAGCCAGATGATGAACAGGCGCGGATAGGTCCCGTACGGGATGCCTTGCGGTCCGCCCTGAATCCAGAGCGTGTAGTCACCATTGCGTCGGATCCACGCACCGTTGACCAGGCGCGAGGCGGGCGGATTCCGGTAAGGCAACGACGCGGACACGAGGCACTTGGCACCGAACGTTAGTTCGTCGGGCGCATCTGGATCGCTCGCGGCTTCCGCGATCGCAAGCGCCGCGTCACGCACCTTCGCTTCCCGTCGGAAGCCCAGCTCCCGGTCGGAAACTTCGCCTGCCAATCCCTCAGTCATGACAACCCCTTTTCTTCGTTACCGTTGAGGTGTCGCGCCCTTGTCTTCGCCTGGTCCGCAACGACACGTCAACCCCTCAATCAGCCGATGCCCGGCTTCCCGATATTTTCGTATCGTTGGTTTGATACGGAATTTAAAGACATGTCAAGGGCCTGTCAAGGTGGAATCGTCGTGTGTATTCGACGGTGGACTGGACGTGGGTGAACTGGTCGCGCCCCGTCGAGAGCTGGCATTAGTGTGGGTGAATTGGTCGCGCCCCCCGATTCGTGGGTGAACTGGTCGCGGCGGGGACTGGTCGGAGACTGTGGATAAGTCCTGTGGACGACGCAAGTTGTTCAGGGTGAATTGGTCGCGCTTACGGGGTGAACTGGTCGCGCTTTCGCGGCTAAAAATGGGTGATCTGGTCGCGCTTGCGGGGTGAATTGGTCGCGCTTGCGGGGTGAACTGGTCGCGCAACCTGCCCGCAAAGCCTTACCGGTACTGGATTTGACGGATCCCCAAGTAGTTCTTCCTATAGGTTTTGCCTGTAGGTTTACAAATATCTCTTTCAAATAGTAAGAGCCACGCGATCTGTGGATATCCACTGTTCCTGCACCCAGCCCGTGGATTTGTGGACAGCCCCGCTGCGCGGGGTCCCAGCCTGATCGCTTCGCGATCCCCGTTGACAAGGCAGGGACAACCCTGCGGGTTGACCCACCCTTGCCAACCGGTCGGCTGCTGTCCACAAGCTCCACCGGCTCCTTCTACGAAGGAGAGATAGAACCTTTTCGCCGACGGCTCTCACAAGGCTTGGTGGCAACTTCAGAGGCCTGTCGCACACAGCAGTTTCACCAACGCTACTCATCGCCGGTTTGCTTGTCGTCAGCACGGAAAACGGGGCATGGGGCCACTTGCGTCGGCCTACAGGTTTCTGTAGATTAATTGCGTGGCCGGGCGACCGGCGTATTGGAAGGGGTGTATCCCATGTCGTTCATTCAGGGGCGCGCGATCCGAAATCAGGCGGCGGCTGAGAACTGGATGTCGTACGCGCGCGAACTCGAACAAAAGCTGGCGAACGCGCAAGCGGGACTTGAGGCGATGCGTACCCTGAAGGACGCCGCAATCACTGAACTTGGCAAGGTGGATCCTGCCAATTACCTCATGAACCAAGCAAACCGCCAGAAGATCCTCGATACTGCCTACAGCCAGAAGCAGAGCTAGGATTTTTGGAAGAACCGTCGCGTGGCGGCGCTGTCGGCTCCGCGCGCGCTCAAGCCTCGAGCCAGGGCAGAGCTTCGGGCGCAACAACGAACATGGGACGCTCTTCGTCAAGAGACGTCCACACAAAGCCGAACTTGAATTCAACCTTTGCCGGCAGGATAAAGACGTGTGGCTCCTCGTTCAGCGAGCCGTCCCACCCTGCTTCGCGCGCAGCTTCAAAGGCGCCCTCGATTTCTGCCTCGAAAACCTCTTGCGCGAACAACTCGCCTTCTTCGGCCGCAATCTCGCATAGTTCCGCGAACGTGCGCATCCAATAAAACGACGTGTCGGCGCGCTCAATGCGGTAGACGGTCCAACTCATTCATCATCTCCTTCGATAGATTTCGCTTCTCTATAGACATGGCTCTTGCCGCTCCGTTGAAGTGGCAACAGCCAATGTGAAGACCTTACGGCGTTAGGTAGGACTTCCGCTGGTCGATGAGGTCCTTTTCCTTCAAAACGGCATAGAGGGATTCGGCAAGGCCACACGCCCTGTGTGCCAACGCTCTGTCGCTGTCCAGGGACTCACGCCCACCGCTGCCGGCAACAAGTGACGCGAGGATCTCTTTCGCTGCGTCTGCAATAAATTGCTTCCTATCGCTCATACAAACCTATTCCCTTCTTGATTGTCCGACGACCGGTCGGAGAGGCGGGCGCTCGCGCGCAAAACAGTTTCTGATGAGTGTTCCAGCTTCCCACGCAATTCGTTTGCTCAACAGAGCAAAGCCTGCGCAATCTAGCCGCATGGGACCGGTGTTACCGTCTCGTCAAACTGTGCCCGTTGACCGCTCCCAACGTTTTCGATGCGAAGGTTAGTGTGGTCGATCCGGTAACAGAGTCCGGTTTCACGCTTAACCACCTCGTAGCCTTCCCATGCCGCCTGAACTTGCAATCCGCCGTCCGGCCTCGCGGCAACATAGCTCACCATATGGGTCGCGTACTTCAACGTCGTTTCGCGCTCGCCCGCATGGCAAGCAAATGGTGCAGCCGCAACCACTGCGAGAACTAGTTGCTTAATGAGCATCATTCCCCGTTTTCCTACGCGTCCTCATCGAATTCAATGTTCCCGTGAACCTGCACGCTCCCGTTAGCGCCTATGGACCACAGCTGAGCCTTGTGAATGTCCCGCTGAATCGAGAATGCCTGTGACGGGTCATACCAACGGTATCCCACGCGGAAAGTCGTTCTCAGATAGGACATCTCATACTCGCCGAGATTCCATTTCGGTTCGGCGGCGATCTCCTCAAAGCCGCAACCTCGCAGGAAGTCCTTCAGTGCCTGTTCGCCGCTGACCGCATTGAAGTCATCGTACATTGACATGAGCCCTCCGCTTCATGAATCTGACTGCTTCTTAAATGCATCCAACTCTCGCACGTGCCCCAATCTATTGCGCAAAAATTCGCAACCGAAGGCAGAGATAACCCACGCCAACACGGATTGAGAGAACCAGCCGTGCAGCTGCATCGTCTGGACTTCGTATGTGAAGATGATGCCGAAGAGCGGCACGACCAAGAAGCCGGGATGAACAAGTGGTTCAGGTAGTCGGCACGCCACGACAAGTGCGACAACAACAATCGCACCGATCTCGGCGACTTGCCTCCACGGTAGCCAGGGCGCGACAAACGCAACGGGGGCAACCCACATGAGTATGGAAAGGATTGTCCCAGTTGTCTTCCAGATGCGGCTCACGTTTCCCGCCAACCACGCTAGTCGATCATTCGGTGATACTGGCCCACCGCAACGACGGCTTCCACAAACCGCTTTGCGGTAGCTTGATCCATGATGACCGTCTTACCGTCCACGGTCAGGTAAATGCTGTCCTCTTTGTAGAAAGACGAACGACCGATCTCAACGTGGAAGGTAGCTTTGTCACCCTGATCGCGAATCGTCTCTTCAAAATACATCGTTGTTGCCATTGTGTCCTCCAGTTTTGTGTCTTATTCAAAGCCCGATCAGTCGGGCACTGTGCATTTTCCCGTCAGCAGCCACATTCCGGTTCGGTCCTCCGGAAGATAACGATGACCGCGCTTGATGATCGTTGGCGACCCAAGAATCTTGCATCCACCCGCTTGCGGTTCGCCCTTCGTCGCTATTTGATATTCGACGTCACCGATGGCGACATGCATCGGATCTTCTGCAACGTCATCTTTGGTCAGCTTGTGAATAACGATACTCTCCACGCTCATATTAGCGGCAGCGAGTCTGCTCCCTAAGTCGCCTCCGAAGGTAGGAATGGAGTGAACAATCTTGCTTATCCCTATTGGGTCGCTCACGCCCGAGAAGCTCTGAGCCTGAGCGCTCGACACCACCGAGAGCAGTATCGGAAAAAGCGTATGCAGCATCGTCGTTCGCAACTTGTTCATTGACTTCCCTAGTACCTGTTTTTCCGCATGCCGATCGCGCTCGCAAACCCGCCGCGTTTCACTGTTGGGTCATCTCTTCGATAGACGTTCGGTCTTTGACGGTCGGAAAAGACAGCTTCCCACTCCTCCAGCGCTTCGTGGATGATCCATTCTTGAGCGCTTCCGCGACGGCACCATGCATTTCGTATGACGTCGCATCAGCGCCGGCACGAAACTGTGCGGCCAATACGGCGTTCTTGAACCCAATCTTTACCGCTTCCCGCGCTGGGTCGTATTGGTTCGGTGGATCACTTAACGGATTATCGAATGCTTCCTCGCAGACACTTGCGTCTCGCGAATGAAATCCGCGACAGGCGGTAGGTCTCACGGAATAGACGGAGCACCGACCGCCGTTAAGAAATGCGCACGGTACGTTTGTTCGAAGGTATTCTTCGCGCGCCATCGCGGATACGCGCGTGGCGGTTTGTTCAATGGCCTTTCTGACTTCCGTACGCCGCGGCTCAGGTAGGCGGTCAACGTGTTCGGCGAGGGTGATAGCTTCGGCACCCGTTACAAGGACGTGGTAGTAGCAGCAGTACGAGCAGCCGGCGGCGCAGGCAATTGGCTCGGTTGCTTCGCCCATTCGCGCGTCCATCCGCCGGTAGAACGCGATCACTTTCTGAGCCACAGGCTCAGACGTAGGGGCAGTGAGAAGCCGCGTCAGCGCTTCGCTTTCTTCTTGCGCGAGGCTGGTCGCTTCGCTCATCATCTGGGTTATGTTCATTTTTCTGTCCGTGGGGTGATCTGCACAGGCTCTGGCTCGACACCAGTGGCATTTCCCGTTTCAACGTCGACTCACGCAACGAAGCGAGCGATCTCGGCTCAGTAGATCCGGTCGTCTGGGGGTGGTCCGATTTGCCGCAGAAAATCGGTAAGTTGGTCGATCGAGCTCTCCCAGTCGCCACACGCGACCTCAAGCGTCGGAGCCCAATGCGTGTTCACTGTGACGCCGCAGGAGAACCCCGAGGCGTTCCCTCGGTCGGTAAACGTGCACGGCTGCAGTTCCCAATGGTAAGTCACCGGACGCAAGTCCTTAACCGTGGACAGCATTCTGTCGAAGTGGAAGAAGAGCGGGAAGTAATTGCCCGCATCGGCAATCCCACTTCGTGAGTTGAAAGCAAACTCAAAGTAGCCCGTATACCGGTGCTTTCCTTCCTCGGCGACAGCTGAACTCAGGCAACCAACAGACAGCAGCGCCGTCTCGTCCCCGTTGGCTGCTATTGCAAGTCGGCGCAAAGATGCATCACGGGCAAGCTCGGGTACAGAATCGACGCGGTCTAGTGCGCCTTTGAGACAGACGAATCCATAGTTCGCTTCTCCGTCTTCACGCGGGACACCGTCACCGCCGTACGGAATCGGTTTGTGCTTTTGATTGATACACAGATAATTCTGATAGTTCATCGTCCTTTTCCCCCGCTCTCGTCTTCATTCGATTGTGATCTCCGCTTGCTCGGCGAGTCTGTAAATCAGCAACAGAAAAACCAGCATTTGACTTCGCGAAGTCGGTGATGAAAAAGCCGACTTCGTTTCTCAGGCGGAAGCGAAGACTCTTTTGCGCGTCACTATCAGCGGCACGAATCCGCCGCAGCAGTTCTCGCACGCGTTCGGCCTCCGACTGCGAGAAAATCGCCCTTCCTTTCAATGCCGGCTCCCGCCGTCCGGAATCAATAGTGCGGATTCGGAACTAGCCAGCTTGTGTCGAAGCGGTGACCGTTCTGTATCGCTTGATCAACGTAGGGTTTCACCGTATCGATCGCCCGGTGAATCGCATAGGGGACTGAGGCTTCGTAAGGCAGAGAAGTGACGTACGCTGAGATCTGGTCGGGCGTATGGGCGTGATGGCTGGTCTCGAAGCTGTACGACCTCCCCTCAGCGACATCAGATCGCTCAACCTTCACGCCGAGCGGATACGTATCGCCCTTCCCAGTGCGAAGCGTCAGTTTCACCTCGAACGCAAGGCGCGGCGAGTCCACACCGGCCAGTGTCTCCAGATCGTTCTGCAGGAACTCCAGCACATCAGCAATGGTCGCGTCAATTCGACCGAGTTGTATCACAGACATTCCATTTTCTCCGTTTCCGTATGAATCCCTTAACTGCCGCCGTCAGCCTTGCTGTCCGTTTTGCCGAATAGATACCGGCTACCGTTCCGAGAAACCCTTGCGCCCCATCTATCCGGTCCCTCGTGCCTTCGTGTCGCTGATTATTGTTCGATCCCTTTCGATGATGCAACACCGCGCCAGACGAGGCGCCAGATGGCGTTGCCGTCCGGCGCACCTGGAATCAGGTTCTGCAAGGCGCATGCGACGCTGACTGCGGTGACGACGAGGCATTCCAGCCACGCGCTTCGCGGCAACGCAAGCCAGACGGCGATGCTGAAAGCGAGATTCCCAAGCACTCCGCCGGCATAGACCATCAATTGCTTCCACCGGGAATTCGGCAGCTCCCCCAGATCGATGTGTGCCCCTTTCCACAATGCCCAACAGAGCTTGAAGTGAACGTTTCTCCAGCACCACTGAGCGATCGGTGTCCCGCCGCCGATTCGGAATCCCTTTATCTGTACACGGGCTAGAATCGCAAAAAAGCCGTGGCCTAACTCGTGGGCAATCAGGTTCGCGACAACCGTCGGAATTGGCAGGACGAGGAAGGCGGCGACCGCTCGCCCGTCGGAAACCGAGCCCATCATGATTACCGGCATTCGAGCGAACGTCGTAATGACCAACATTGCGTCTGTGGGTGTCACGCTTACCTGCCTTCGCTTATTTTGTTTCTCGCGTTGAGCCGCGCCCGTGAGGCGGCAAGCCCGCTCGATCGCATCAGCCACGATCTCCTCGTGCACGCGGAGACGAAGCGTAGGAAAACTCTGGCGTCAGTGAGTTTCTTTGGTATCAGCGCGGACGAACTACACCATCGCGGCCAGTCACGAAGCCACGTTTGCCCCTTGCTTTCCATCTACGCTCTTCTGTATCGGCCGCATTGTGCGCTCACTGTATATCCCCAACGGGTAGGATCGTCAACTCGGACACAATGAGGCGTCGCGGACGCCCCCAGAGCAGCAGCCCCGTGTGACCCTGTGGGATCGCAACAACGAGCTCTTTGAGGCAAAGGAAAAGCCCGCAGGATTGCGGGCTATTCAGTATGCATAGACGCTTGCTCAGTCTCGAACGCCGCTGGTTATGCCACTCGTCGGGGACAGACGTGTGGCCGTTGCGACCGGCGCTGCAGGTACGGCTTGGCCGCCGCGTCCTATAGCCCCTTGCGCATGTGTGCCGGCAGTCCTCACTCCACCTGCAATCACCGTATGGCCCTTGTCGTGTGCGTCGTGTCCAAACGTGTTATGCAACGCAGTCCCGATCCACGCAAATACGGCATTAGGAACATGGTGGACCAGCCCGAACATGGACTGGCAAAGCGTCTGGCACATGCCCACGTAGAGCGCGATGTACGCGATGATGCTCACGATCCCGGTCGTGCTGTTGAACTGCGCATTGGCCAACGCCGTTCCAAACAAGGAGTTCAGAAGCGTGCCGAAAGCCACGATTCCGATACTCGCCAGCAGAAAGCCGATCACCATAAACGCTGGACGGAGCATCAGGTTCAACATAAAGACGTAGCCATACGACGTCCGCGGCCCCATGCCCTCGCCTTCGCCGTCGAGGTGCGCAAATGCCCACAACGGAGCAGCGACGACAGCCTCGCAGACCACCGCGAACCAGCTCAGGATCCCGCCAAACCAGACCATGAACGGCAGCATCGGCAGATAGACCGAGAGCATGACACCGAAGAAGAACAGGCTCAGCAACAGCAACATGATGATCGGCGACAGGTCCTTGATGACCTGCTGAAGTGCGCCCTTTACGGAGTCCGACGCGCCAAGCGTCACGACGTCCAGCGCCTTGTCCGCAACCCATCCGATACCGGATCCCGTCGCCCCCTCGAATGCGGAATTCGCGATATATGCAGCGAGCATCACATCGCCTGCATCGAGAATATAGTCCCCCACATTCTTCATCCCGATCAGCGGATTGGTGCCGGTCCCGGTCCCGATGTTCTGAATGGACGTTGTGACCAGATTGACCAGCCGCTGGCCGGGGAAGAGCCCCGAAAGGACATGTCCCGGATCGCTCGACACCGACGAGAGGTTATTCGATCCCGAGCTCGACGACGAGCTAGTCGCCACCGTCGTCGAGGCGTCCTGCGCGAGCTGGTGGTGATACGTCACAAGCACGTTGTTATACAGATCCGGGTACGGCAGGTTCGCTGGATCGGTTGGCGGAATTGCAGTTGCAGCCGTCGATGTCGAACTGGTGAGCTGCGTGTTCGCCATTGCGAACGTCTGGTACCACGAACCCAGCATGATCCAGCCGTTTTGAGACAAACTGGACTGGATCTGGCTCGACAATCCGCTGATGGAACTGGATGCGCCGGCGATCGCCCCCTGGATTGACTGCTGATATGCCTGCGCAGCATTGTTGATCGTTACCTGAGGGTCAGCAGGCTGGCTTCCCGCCGCCACCGCCTGGACGTACGACGCCGCAGCGCTTTGCAACGTGGCCTGCATGGAGCTCAGGGCGCTCTGCTGCGCGGATTGCATCGTCGATACGACACCGGATACGTCCGGCACGATCGCTGTGAGCCCGGACGTGGAGACCGAGTCACCCGTGATAGTCGAGTTCAACGTGAGGTTGACCGATGCTCCGCCGCACGACAAACCGTTGCCGTTCATCAGCACGATCTGGCCAGACGTAGACCGGGTATTGAACTGCTCTCCAGCATCGGCCGTGACGCCCCCGGTGTCGCTAGGCAGGTTGTTCGCCGCCAGGTTGGCAGCCTGTGCGCACAGGTTAGCCTCGAACATCGATTTCGCAAGATTCGTCACTTGCGGTGCCGGTGGCGTTGCAACGAGCGTTCCCCCGTTTGCGAGCACCGATGTCGCCGTCGAGACATCGAGGTTCGCGATGCCGATGCCCATCATCGTCGCCCACAACATGATGAGCTGCGCGCCGGAGTACCCACCCGTGAACGGCACCAGCAGCGTAAAGCCAACACCATTCCGGATTGAATACCAGATAGACGAGCGCTTCTGACCGAGAAATTCCCCTTCGGACCCGGTTGCGATCATCGCCGCGACAAAAAGATAGCAAGCCCACAATGCGCCGATCACCAGCACGCTGGCATTCAGGGTGCCAAGGATCGCGGCGATCGTGGAACCGGAGCCGCTTCCACCCGTCAGCGGATTCGTGACGACGTTGCCAAAGACCTGCTTCAGCGCGGTCATCGACTGATCGCTGCCGCTGTTCGCAGCACTCGTGATCGCGCCAATAGATTGCGCCGACTGAGCGTGGGCAAACCGTGAAGCCAACGATAGCGCGGCTGCAATGGTCGACGCTCCCAAAGAGCGGAGCAAGCGAAGTTTGCGCATGATCATTTCCACTCGATACGGGGGTTGAAGAAGTGCTTCACGAAACCACGGTCACGCAGAAACTCTCGAGCCGACATGAGCGGTTTATCCGGGTTCTTCGGGCCGGTTTCCATTTGACGCAGTCGATACTCGAACTTGAAGATCTGCAGGCTGCACACCATCCCGAAGAATGCGCTCGTGACCACGCCTGTCCACTGCGCGCTCGTGGCGTATCCCAGTGCGCGGCAAAGCGCGAAGAACGCAAGTGCTAGAAAGACCCACTTGGCCTGAAGGCTGCGTCTCCGGATCACGCTAAGTCGCTGCGGCAATGCTTTTGCCGCGCCCGCCTCGACGGCCCGATTCCTGCTCTCCCTGCGCGCCTCCATCACCTGATTCCAGCTGCGCGCACGTCTACGCGCGCGCTTGTGAGGTAGTCGCTTTGCGAGATCGGAGATCACGGCCGCGCCCGGCTCGGTGGATCTTTTGAAGGAGCGGATCGCCCCATAAAGCGGGTATCCGGGAATCATGTTCAGCGCGACAGTCTTCACGATCCTGAGCGCCGGCCGCGCGCGCTCAGACTGCTCACCGCCGGCAGGCGGGGTCGAACGGTTTTCTCCACTCATGCTGCGAGCTCCTGTTTGTCCAATCCATATTTGACGACGAGCTCTTTCGCAACGGTGTCAAGGATGTTTTCGTCGTCCTGCGCGCCCTGCTCTGCCTGCCGCGACTCAAGGTACGGCGCGGCCGTCCCGGAAGGGAATTCCTTCGCGAGGATCCGGCGTGCCTTCGCCGGCGGAATCAGTCGGTAGAGACGGCGACGCAAGCCAACGTCCTTCGCCGTGGTCGAGAACGCCCACAGTTCGATCGCGCCAGGTGCGTTGTGGAGGACCTGTGTCACGATGCCGCGTTTGGTCTGGTGCCAGACAAGGAAACGACCGGGTCCACGAACGTCGCGCTCGAGCGCGGTGATGGCCGAATCGGAGAGTCCAAACATCTTCTGCGCGTCAGCGCGTGCGGCGGGGCTGCCCGCGTTCATGATGTAGGCGGAGAAGGCCGACTCGGTGATCGCCTCACCGTCGGACTGGAAATCGCTCATGAACTGGCTCGCAAGCGAGACTCGAATACCATGTTTGCGGCCTTCGCGGCGATCGAGTGACAGCAGCCGACGGAACGACTTCTTGCCTGCTGTCCGGTGAAGTTCGTCCACGCAAATGGCCTTCATTTCGTCCTTGATGTCCTCGTAGCGCTCCTGGTGCCTGGAGTGGTACATGGAAGGGGCGATATCCGTAATCGACTCGGGAAGGTAGTACTGGCGTGCAGCGATCTGACGCGCGAACACGAACATGATTTCGGCGCGTCGTTCACCGTCTGGGCCAGCACCGCGGGTCACTTCCTCGAGGTCCAGAGCGACAACGCGCGACTGCTCGCTGAGTTCGAAACGCGTATGCCCTGCGATCACGGGGAAGTCCTTCAGCGCCGTTGTAATGACCATGCGCATAGCGTCCAGCAGCGCCATGCCCGTTTCCGTCATGGCTCTCGAATCCTCGCGTGGCTCATACACGCTGCGTACGCGCTCACTGCCGAGCGCCTCGATCAGGTCCGCGAGCACCGGCACGGCGAAGCGTTGCGCGCGTCGCGACTCCCTCAGCATTCCCTTGGCGAACAGGTGGTCTGTGATCGCCCACCAGGTTGTGTATTGGTCGACCTCGAATCCGGTCTTTGCGATCGCTGCATCGACGACCTCGTCGATCGTCGCCTCGTATTTTTTCTCCGAACCGTTGGTCGAATAGCGTTCGTACGCCTCGTCCACGATCATGCCCGAGAGTTCCGACGCGTTCGGATACGGCGTTGTGCTGCCTACCGGAGTCGCCAGTGATGTGAGAAGTGAGATCAGGAATTCGCGGTCGAATGCTGTCGGTCGACGGCAACCCGGCAACGTGTCAAACCCATTGATCGCATACTCGGACGTGTTACGCAGCCGTATATAGATGGCCTCGTGCTGGCGATCAGTCGGGAGTGCGTTGCGGATCAGATCGATCAACCCAGCAGAGCTCGGACCCACGTCGATCACTGTAATGAGCGGCAGGCGCTTCAAACCTGGCGACAGGATCGCCCCGAGATTGAGTGTGTTCAGGAACACTGACTTCCCTGATCCCATGACGGCCCAGATCAGATCGATCCAGGCTGTCTGGAGCGACGAGTTCGGTTGGTATGGGTAGACCTTGCCATCCAGTGTGCGCAGAACAATTGACCCGCCCTCATACCACGGCGAAGCCGCACGCTGGATCGGTAGCAGGCGCACGAGGTGGCTGAGCGGTGCGATGAGTTTCGGAGCGATGGACTTGTCCGAAAAGCCCGGCACTGTCGAGGCAAGACCAAGCATCGGATCGCCCGTATCGGTGCTCACCTGCGTAACGCCCCAGCCCTGCATTGCCGACACGAGAGCCGAGAGTCGGCTTTCGCAGGTCTTCCTGTCCGGCCCCCACGTTGAGGCCGCGATGCGAACCGACACGTCGCATTCGCCGTCCTTCTTCGCCTCCATGAGTGCGTCGAACGACCGCTTGATCGCCTTGTTCGTATCGCTCATGAAGCCGATGATTCCGACCACGAAGGTCTTCAGCTTCGACGAGTCGAGCCCGCCCGGCTCAATCACGTACTTGATGCGCCAGGGAATCTCCTTGCCCACGCGGTTGAACAACAGCATGAAGTCGTGGATCTCCTGCGGCCCGAGTTCCATGTAGGCCGACCCGTGGTACTGACCGTTGATGCAAACGAAGTCCCCATCCGTCACGATCTTGCCCACACACATCTGTTCGGAAAACTTAGGCAAGTACAGGTCGTCCAGTGGGTTGCCGCGCGTTTGACGCGGCATGAAGCGATCTCCTGGCAGAGCTGGTCGCCATTTAGAATCCGTCCTCTTCCGGTCGTACGCCATGCGGATTGCGCGAGCTGCCTGGTGCGTGGACAACTTTTCGACGTGCAATTTCCCGTACAGGAAGTCCTTCTCCATCGCCTCGACGAACGATTCGTGCCGGCTAATCAGCCCTTTCATGATGGCTGTGCCCGATTGGGCTGCCAGCATGGGCTTGACGTTGAACTCCTTCATGGCCGCCTTGTGCCGCGCGAGCTCGCGCTTGAGCTCGTCGGGTGCCATAGCCGTAAGGTGCGTATAGAGCAGCACGTAACAGGACTCGTGCGAACAAAGGGAGGCGACGCGATCGACACGATCATCGAGGACGTCGTTGAGGTCCAGACCGATGCGCTTGACAGTGTCGTAGGCTGGCTGCATGAGTGCGCGTACGCGCTGCTGCACGAGCTCGGGATCCCGCTCAAACGAGAACTCGACCGAATATCCTGGCTTCTGGTAATACGAGGTCATAGCCCGGCGCAAATTGTCGGTAATGCTCTCGAATTCAGCGTCGCCGACTACGTCCATCGATCCCGTGAGTTCGAAGACAGTCAGCATCGCGCAGTTGCGCGTGATCAGGATGTACGGGCGTGCGCCCTTCGGGTCCATTGCCGCCATCTCCTTCGCGCGTGGATCGTCAGGATCGAGACCGATCGCGGTTTCCAGCTGGCAGTGCGCGGGCAGATCCGCGCCTAGTGCGAGGCTGGATATCCAGGCAATCAGGCTCTCGACATTCGCGAGCACCGGGTCAACGCGTCCAAAAGCAAGGAACCCGGCAAACGCCGCACCCAGCAGGGAAAAAACGATAAGCGCGAAATTCATGGTTGTGGTCTCCCTTTGCCGAGACGGGTGATGACTTCGTTACGCAGGATGGTCATGGCATCGAGGCGATCGAGAACACGGCTCACGCCGGGATCGGTCGCTGCAACTTCCGTCAATGCCCTTGCGACATTCACGACGCGCTCGGCCGGCGTGCGCGCCTCCATCAGGATGCGGTCGAGCTGGTGCGTGATGCCGGTACGAATGGCGATGCCGCAAAGCACATCTGCGAATGTGTCGAAATCCAGTAGCGCGGCTTGCGCCTGCGCTTCAGGCTGCTGATGCTGCATAAGCGTTTTCCTCTTCCTGCTTGAGCAACGGTGCGAAGTCCGGCGACACCATCTGGTTTTCGATGCAGAAACTGAGTACGTTCCACAATTCAGACTTTGTGACCTGTATGCGAATGCCCCCTGCCCCGTACCCAGTCACGAAAAATCCCTGATCGTGCGCGCGACGCGCAATCGCGAAGCATTGGGCACGATCGGCCGCCCGCAACCACACCGCGCGCGAGGTCAGCACCTTCTTGCGCATGCCCTTGTGATATTCGTCGGTCGCGAGTGCGACCCAGTGGTTTTCGGCGAGCAGGCCCGCCGAGTACGAAAGACGCATTAGTGAGTCGTTCGTAAGAACGTCAGGCATGCGATGTTTCTCGTGCAACCGCCGGTAGCCCGCCGACAGGTAGACGGAACGGATAAGAATCGGAGAGACCTTCGTTAGCCACACGAGCTCCGGATGCGAGACCCACTTACGCAATTCCATCCGCGAAGCAGTCTTCTTGCCGAAGGCGGTCAGTTGCGCATACTCCGAGTCGGCACGTGACATATCCAGCTCGACTTCGGCGAGTACTGGCCGGTCGCCTTCCAGGCACATCGCCAGACGTTCACGCTGGCTGACTGGTAGCTTGTTCTCGTGCACGTATTCCCATGCGTCATCCGGCACAGGGCAATTCATCACTGCCTGGGCGTGTGCCAGGCGATTGACCCGAAGCGTCAGGAAAATCGAATTCGGATTGAAATGCGGCTTAGTAACCACGGAATCCGGCTGATACGCTGCCCAAAGCGCACGCTCGAGGCCCGGATTGTTCGTGATGTACTGGTCCTTCGGAAAGCGTGACTTGATATTCAGGTACAGCGAATCCGCGTTGGCCAACTCGCCGGGCTTCCATTGGTAGCCGGCCGCAATGAGCGAGACCATGCGTGATACGACCATTGAAAGTACCGGGGCCGACGTGTGCGCGTATTCTCCGAGCAGACTGATTCCGAGATCGGCTGCGATCTGGTCGAGACGTGTACGCAGGAACTCATTGCCGCGCAGGTTGTGCACGTTCTGATGCCCCAGCGCGCGGAACGTGGTGAAGTCGGCGTTCGTGAGCCAGATGACGTTGTTCGCGAGATCTTCAGGCTGCCGAACGTTCGTCGCCGGCCCGCCGGCGATGGATGCGAAGCCACTCGTGCATTCCTTGGCGTTGTCGTAAATCATGACGCCCATAACCGGAACTTGCGCGGAGCTGGCTGCGGATCCACTAGCGAGGGGCGCGGGCGCGCTCATAGATCATGCCCCACGTTTTCAGGGGGAGCGTCTTGTAGCTCTCCTCAATCCATCGCCCGATGTATTCCATGAAGCGAACCGGGCGGTACAGCAGCGCTAGCCCTGCGAACACCCCGATACGTTTGTCGTAGTCCTCGTCGCGCAGTTGGAGCATCGCGTTCGCGAAATCGGACGGGTTGGCACTCCCCCATGCGTTCGCGACGAGCTCGGCACGACTGGCAAGGTGCTGCAACAGCGCGCGCGCTTCGGCCTTCTGCGCGTCGTCGCCCGTCTCGAGCACAACGGCGATCGTTCGCTGCAGGTGATTGACCTCGGCTTGAGGCAAACCGTCAAGCCACACGAATACGCCCTGCTTTTGCGATCCGACCTGACCAATGTGCTGTGTGCCGTGGCAAAGCGGATCGGCAATGTCGAGATTTTCCGGCCGGTTGTCGGCGTGGTTGTCGTTGCAGTGGTGGACCTCCGTGTGCTTCGAACGAAAGCCACAGAACACGCATTTATAGTTGCCCTTGCTCAATACTGCGGGGCGGACTTCACGGAAGTCGGTGTTGGCCGACTCCATGTTTTCGTCGTCCTGACGCCAAACACGGCGCTTGACGGAGAATATGATGTCCCGAAACTGCCGGAACATGAAGTTGGCGGCCAGCGCCGGATCCGGCGTGGCCATACCCGCGGTTGCGTCGTCCCACGAGACCCCGGCGTTGCGCACAGCCTGTTCGTCCAGTGCCATGCTCCTTCGAGGATCAACAGATTGCGTGCTGTTCGCCATACGACGTGTCTCGTGGATGACGTGGTTGCTTAGTTCGTCGCAGCCGGCAGCGCGTTCAAGCTGCTCGAGCTACCGCCCATCGAACCCATGGTGTTGCTCATGATCCAGCCGACACCGCCCAGTGCCGGGCCGCCGAGACCATAGCCGAACACGTGGCCGTTCGTGACCTGCTGATCGCCACGCGACTTCTTGATGCCGTTGTTGATGCCGACTGCCGTGGACACCACGCCGCCGCCGTAGCATCCGTACACGATGCCGTTGAGCACCTTGGTACCGTCGCTTTGCAGCGAAGCAACCATATCGCCGATCGTCGCGTGTGCTTCCGGCGCGAAGCCGAGCGACGTGATAACGAACAGCATCATGGCGAGCGCCAGCATGTTCCCGACGGAATCGCGTTGCGCACCGGTCTTGCCAGCGCGCCACAAGCCGACCGCGATCAGCAACATCATTGCTGCCGCGAGCGCCGGAGTGTCGATCCACAGGCGCGTCACGCACGCGCCGACGGCCGCTGCCGCGACAAGCAGCGGGGCATGCTCGACCGCTTTCAGATGCAAGCGGTACTGCAGGTGCTGAATGGCACTCAGCGGGTTGAAAACGGCTCGCGCCGAAGTGAGGTATTGCATGATTTGATTCCTCTCGTTGATGGTTAACTGCTGCTGCCAATGGTGGCCTGAAAGGCGTCAAGCGTGCCGGTGATATTCACCAACGCTGCTCCTCCCAGAATGTGGACGAAGCCTTTCCACGCGTGATCCTCGTAGCCCCCTCCTCCGCCTCCGCTAGAGGCGCGCTTCAACAACGTCCATCCTTTCAGGCCGTACCACCATCCAAAGGTAGAAACGATCGTCAGCGCTGCATTGACAGCGCCCGCAAACGACCCGGCAGCGGAGGCTCCGCTATACGAGATCAAGCTGCCGTATGTCGTGCCGCTACTGCCGAGCGAGCCAATGGTGTTGGTCATCAGCCAACTGAAATTGGCGAGCGCTGCACCAATCAGGAACGTGACAAGAATGCTTTGGCCACTCACATCTGCGCCGGCCGAGGCAGACTTCTTCATTGCGTTCTGAATCGCCGCCGCACAGAACACGATCCCAACGCCGAGCGCAAAAGTCTGCGCCAGCGCCTGCAACGTCAGGAGATCCTTAGCGATGCTGGTAATCATGCTGGACAGGTCCATTACTGGATCACCCCTTCCGTGGTCACAATTTTGTAGTTGTCCGCATCGATTTTCGTAACGCGGGCGCTGCCGATCTTGTCGCCGACGGCAACGACCTGCTGCTTGCCAGTGCTTTCGTCCTCGACCCAGCCTTGTCCAGGAATCACCTGCTTGATGTGCAGGCTCGACAGAGCAGACGCACCGACAACGGTCTTCGTATCCCCGATGTTCGCGGTGCGCTTGTGCTTCGCCGGCGTGCCCTTCTTCTTGTGCAACTTCGCGCTCGTTGAATGGGCCGGCGGAGTCGACGACGTGAGGCCGTCGGCTGCGCCAGCGTCGCTCGAGCTATGCGGCGCATTGTCGAGTTGCGTCCGCAGCGCCTGGACCTGCGCCTTGAGTACATCGATTTCCGCCTGCTGCCTGTCGCTGCGCGAGGCAGCAACGTCGTTGCCTGTTGTTGCATCGGCAGCCGATGCAGTCGCATTCGTCGGATTCATTCGCGTTGTGTTCGGCTGCGCCCGCTGTGACGTGACCACATCGCTAACCGAAGCGGGGCCAGCGAACGCAGCCGCGTTCGGCGAGTTCGATACGAGGCCGCCGCCTGTGCCGGCAGCGCTCGAAGCCGACGGATTGAAGCTTTCCCGCGATGCTTGTACCTGCTGTGTCGGCAAAGCCGCGTCGAAGCCGGGATCCGGGATCGCATTTGAAGGGGTTGTCGCCTGGCTTTGAGGCGGCACTGCAGCCTGCGGTGCGGGTAGAGGTGCGCTCGGCTGTGCAAACGGCTGACGGGTCGCTCCAATCATTCCGCTGCCGCCTGCGTTAGCAGAAACAACCGCAGTGTTAGGCCGCGCCGGTGCGGTCATCTCCTTGTACACGGTCATGCCGACACCGAACAGGACCATCCCGCCAATCACGAGCACCGGCGTCGGGAGCCCTTTCCTCTTCGGCTTGACGGGGGCTGCGATTTCGCCGGTATCAGTCGCCGGGTCGCCTTGATCGTGCAAGCCGTCAGAGCCGTCGTTCCAGTGGGGCTCCTGCGGCGAAGCGTCTCTGTATTCGGCATCCTCGACATGTCTGTCGAAGTGATCGGTGATCGTCGTCATCGCGCCTGCGCTCCGAAAATTCGTATCAAAGTAATTATACGGAATAATTCAAAGTAGAAAACAGTCTTTCAGATCGGCTATTTATTGAGCTGCCACGTCGGCCTTGAACAGCACGACTACGGGCGTGTTCGCGTTCACCGTTCCGGTGATTTGCGGGACGGCGTCGTTCACTTTCTGGATGACGCTGGTAACCCCATTCGTACCACCTGATGCGGCGGCACCGGCGAGCTGCCGGCCGGAGGGTGAAGTGCTCTGTACAACCGTCGTTCCGCCAAGCGGGCTCGTTGTCATCGTTGCTCCCGCGTTCGCGAAAACCTGTCCGGCCGCACCGATCGCGCCGAGCAGCGCCGGCACAGCGATATGCGAAATAACGTGATGGTCGAGATCGGCTGGGAGAGCGTTACTCAACGTGTCGGCATTCAACGCCTCGGCCTGCACAGAGTACGTTTGCCCGTTACAGGTCAAGACCGTATAGGAGGCGGTGACTTCCTCGCCCGTGAGCTTTCCCGCGCCACGCAATTCCCCGCCCTTGCAGGGGCCCTGATCCATAGTGATCAGCGAATCAGAGGGGGCGTCGGTTTTGATCGCGTTCTCCAGGTGCCCGTAATACTTGTCGTTCGCGTGGATGAGAACCACCTTGGGGGCAGTGGAAGAGCTGCCCGGCGTGGCAGCTGCCGCCGTCGCGCCGGTAGCAGGTGTCGTGCTAGCTTCCTTCTGAATGCCGAGCACTTCCTGTGTGGGGTACGTCGTCCACTGCGTGGCCAGGCTACTCACTTCCTGGCCGACACCTGCTGCAGGTTGAGGTAGGGGCGGCAGCTGTTGCGCTGCGGCCTGACCGGGTTGCGTCTGGTAGTCGATCTTCTGGGGTTGGGCCGGCTGCGTCTGTTGGCTCCCTCGCGCATCCAGTGCGGCATTGATCTCGGCGTTGCGATCGGACAGCGCGGGAACGAAAGTCCCTCCGGAGCGCTCGGCCTGCGCGAGGCCCTCCTGGTTCGCCTGGTTCAGGGAATCGGAATATCGCTTCGTCTCCGGAGAGGGCTTGCCGCCCTTCGCGTTCATTGTCGGCGGCAGATTCGTCGGGGCGGTGTCTGCTGGCTTGTTCTTTGCCGACATGAACACGAGCACTCCACCCACCGCAGCCACCGCGACGATCGCGCCGATGACTTTCAAATTGCGCATGAAGCCCGGATGCATCTTTCGGTTGTTCTCGGCCATCCGCCTTACTCCAAATCGAGAATCACATTGCGCTCGACACCGTTCTCCGTGACGGTCACGACAGGCGTGCGCGGAATGTCATATACATGGGTGCCGTCAGCACCAGCGATCGAGCCAAAAAATGCCGGATTCGAGAGGAACAGATTCGTGCGCAGCATGATGTGGTCGCCTTCGGCAAACGCTGTCATGCCCTGCGGTGCGTTTTCCATCTTGACCGGCGTCGCATCGCGCGTTGTCTGCGTTCCGTCGAGGATCGCCTGCATCACGTCGCTGGGTAGGCCGATCTCCGGCGTCGAGCGTGCGGGCGCGATTGCGTTGGGGCCACGTCGGGGGATCCGGACGTCCATGCGATAGTCCGTCTCCCGTTGACCCGCAACCATCTTGAGCACGACCGGGAATGAGAGTCCCTTCAGGAACACGGCGACGTCCCCTTCCACATAT
This sequence comes from Paraburkholderia sp. BR10872, assembly GCF_040965835.1. Taxonomy (NCBI): domain Bacteria; kingdom Pseudomonadati; phylum Pseudomonadota; class Betaproteobacteria; order Burkholderiales; family Burkholderiaceae; genus Paraburkholderia; species Paraburkholderia sp. BR10872. The sequence goes on along the minus strand of NZ_JBFRCN010000019.1, from coordinate 12,767 downwards.
CCACCTTGTGCCGTGATCGTGATCGTTGGCACATTGGGAACCGGATGCAGCACGTCGAAGCGACCCTTGGCGAGATTGTTGACTTCGACGATATCCCACGGATTTCCGCCCGCATCGATGAATGTCACTGCTGAGCCGAGATCAGATACGCGCACAATCGGTGGAGGCGCGCCAGGCGAAAGGTCCACGGTCTGCGTCGAATAAACGGGCTTTGGTGGTCGCGTCGGGCTCGCATTGGCCGCGCGACGCGAATCGTCGATCCGTTTGCGCAGCGCCCGAATCTGGTCAGCGGTGAGCGGGGACACTGCATTGACCGCTGCGTCATAGTTCGCAATTGATTGATTCGGCGCTTCGAGCGGAGGCAAAGGCTGCGGCGTCGCGAGGTTACTGTAGGCGACACCCTGCCCGCCACGCTGCGCTGTTGCGCCCGCGGTAGCAGAGGAGCCGGGATTCGCTGCGCCTGCACTTCCAGGAGCCTGCGCGCTACCTGCTGCGCCTGGCGTGAAAACCTGTGCTGCGCCTGCATTGGCAGGATTCGCAGTTTGGGCGTCTGCAATATCTGCTGCGCCGAATGCAATCAGCAGACTGCCGACGAGAAGGCACCGAGGACTCCGCATGTGTGCTCCCTTAGAACGGAGTACCGGTCACAGCCGCGATCTCGGTCCGGATATCAATGATCGCCTGAACGTACGCCGCAGTCGCGCTTGTCGGCGCGCTGTCGCGGAATTCCTCGAGGACGTGACGCTCGGCCGACAAGCCCGACACCAGATCGGTGAACTCGGCGTGCCAGTCGGTCCCCTCAACGCTCATAATCGGATGGACGTGCTGATTGCCGTGCGGACCATCGCGACAGATATCGGCCATCGTAGGCAGTGGTTGGAAATCGTCGCTCGGTTCTTTCGACGTATCTTCAGGCAAGTACATTTGGTCGTCCTCGGCGTTTCTTGACTGCTCGAACTACTACTGGTTCTGGCTGGAATTGTTGTTACCCGACATCAGGCGGGTCGCGATGATCGAGACACCTTGCGGATTGTCAACGTTCGATACGCGCTGCACAGATGCTTCCACGATGAACGGATACGAACGTTGGCTGGTCTGGTTTTGAAGCGTAATCGTGATCGGCTCCTGCACCGTCCACACGTATCCGCCCGGCGCTTCCGGCGTGACAGCAGTGATCACGGGGGCGGCAGTGGCAACGACACTCGATACCATCCGGTCCTGACGGATCTTCTGGATCAGGTTGGAACCATCGAAGCCTTTCATGAGTGCCGCGAAGCCGGCATCGCTGTAGCAGTCGTGGAGCGAATTCAGCTTTTCGCGCAGCTGGTCGGGAACGAACGTGAGGCTGAACGAGCGACTCACACAGCCCTGCGTGAACTGCTCGACGGCTTCGTCGCTGACAAGCGGGACGTCCAGAGGCACTAGTGCTGTGATGCGGCCGTGCGGATCCGTCGAGAAGTAATGGTTGTCCGGCTTTCGCGTAACCAGGATGCCATTGATGATCAGCGAAATAATGAGGGCGATCACGAGACCGACATTGCTCGCAAGGAGCTTCGGCCAACTGAACTTGTAGAAAAGCGTCTGCGTGATGAGCGCGAGCGCCGGGTGCATCCCAGGAGGGATGCCCGCGGAACTGGGTTGCCCGTTCCCCTTCTGGGCTGACCCAGCTGCCTGAGTCGGTCGCGGATTCGTCATGATTGCGTCTCCGCGAGTTCGAGAGCGTAGCGCTCCGGATAGAGGAGATGATCTTCGCAAAGCCGCCCGTCCTTGAAATTCGGGTGGGTCCGGCGTGCGTGCTGGATAAAGATCCGGGCTTCCTCGAGGCGCTCACGACGCAGCTCTGTTTCGCGCAATTGCGGCGCAGACAGACAGCGCACGTCATTCAGAACGCGAACGAGGATTTCGGCCACCTCCGGGCTTGGCATCGAGCCTTGCTCGAGCCGTGTCAGATGCCCTCTGGAAATGGTCGCTTCCTGACAAATTTTCGTCGCGTCCAGGTTGTGGAAGATCCTGAATGCACGGAGCAAGGTCAAGCCGAGCTCCCGGTCCCTGACGCTCGGCCGAAGCCGCCCCGACTTGATTTCCCCTACAGCTCTTCTCATAGCAAGCTCTTCATGGTGCTGCGTAGGCCCCGTGTGTGTTACCGCTTCGCCCGTAGATAAGTATTTTGTATCGTTACAATCATACAAACTTCACGCGAAGTCTAGCTGCACCGCGAGTTTCGCGTCAAGCAAATTGCGTATTGGGAAAAATTTGAGAAGATCTGCGAAGCAACTAGGTTTCTCTGTGACATCCGTCAATACCCAATACGCATTGGGGACCAAAAGAGGCAGAGAACAAATTCAAACCTGTCGCTGCCCGCATGGAACGCAAAAAGCAGCTCCACACGAGGGCGTGGAGCTGCTGGTCAAGGAACTGACTATCCGGATCGAGGCACGCAGGTCGAGATGACTGCGTGGGCTGAGGGGGCATCCGTGATTGACTGCTGGTACGGCTTGAGCGGCACGCCGGCATCGGCTAGCGCGGACACGAAGCGAATCATGCGACTCGACGACGTGGGTTCCACAAGGTTGCAGCGCCTTACAACAAATTTCAGTTCGCTTTGTAGAACATTTACGGCATTTATGGGGTTTTCTTTATCTTTTTTTATGCCGACTACATGTAATGCGCGATTGTGGTTGGCCGCGGTTTAAGTGAAACCCCGATCCAGAGCGGTTGAAACTATGCGAATTGAATATTCGGATTTTCGTCGCCGCCTTAATCTAGAGCGCAGCTTCGAAACGCGCGGCATTCACGCGTTGCATGCACAAACGCGAAGCCTACATTTCCCTGTCATTGCTTCATCAGCAAACCCTCCCGGTCGCATGTGTCGCGAGCGACGCATGCGACCGGGAGGCAACCTCAACCGCCGCGCGTGGTGCCAGGTGCGTTCGGCTTGGCCGCCGGCTTGTCCTTCTGGTCGCGCCACTTTAACCACGCACTACGGCGCGGGGCGTAGTGCCTGCGCGCCGTTCGTACCGACCCATGGCCGAGCAGCTCGGCCACCCGCTCATGCGATTCCTGCGCCTTGATGTTCGCCGAGAATTGGTGCCGCGCCGAGTAAAGGGAGAATCGCTTCGCAGACTCCTTGCCCCAGACGCGTCTGCACGCACGACGCAGTTCGGCCGCACAGCACTCGTGGATCGTTTCGAACGCGTATCCCTGATTCGTCAAGGCGCGTACGGCCTCGAGGTGCGCGTGCACCACAATCACGTCTTCGGGCTTCAGGTCGATGGTGCGGCTCTTGCCGTTTGCGCGACCATTCGTCGCCTTTGCGTTGACGACCTCCAATGTGCCCTGCCCGCTCTCAAGATCGACTTGCAGCGTGGCCTGCTTCCACTCGACTGGACGCAGGCCAGTCGGTAGCGCGGCGAGCAACCAGGCGGCCGCGACCTGAGACCAGCGACCGCCGTTTCGTGGATTTGCGAGATTGCCGACCAGAACACTGAAGTCGTTCTCGGGGATGCCCTTCCGCTTTCTCGACGACGTCTGGCCGACGGCGTTCTCCGGTTTGCAGTCTTGCCAGGGCAACCGCCGGATCGCTTCAGCGATCCGGCCGAACTCGGCCTCGCCGCGCTCTGCGGCTTCGTGTTCATAGAAGCAGGCGAGGCTCGCCTGATACTGCCGGAAAGTGGCCCACTTCCAGTTTGCGGTATTCCGGCGCAGGTACTCGACAACACTGGAGGGCTCTGGCCACGCGTCTTCCGGCATGCCCAGTTCGCTCGCAAGACGAGCAAGCAGCCCGCGCGCTCGGCTCAGGTACTTCGCGATGGTTTCTTCGGTTCTCGTTTGCAGCCTTGCGCGATCTTTTCTCATGCGAGCGATCCTCGTTTTATTCGTCTTCTTACGATGTCTGCTTTCTGGCCGGTACGGATCCTGAACGCGGAAGCGCTGATCGCTGTGCCGACCACTACCGGTCGCCTCGCAGTCGCCACTCTCTCTATGGCGCGCTGGACAGGATCCCACCTGCTCGAGCTCGTGCCCCTACGACTCCACTCGCCAGTCGGTATCACCCATATCTGGAGGCGGCTCTGTCCGTGCTCGATTCGATCGCTTTCCGCCCTGTTCGTTGTCCGCTCAATCAGGTTTCGGGCCGTTCGGTTTCGCAGTGGGTTTGTTTTCGTTACCAGTTAGGTATCTGGTGGCGGCTATATTCGCATATAGCCGCGTTACACGAACATGCAATGTGTCGTGTAACGGCTACTGCGTGGCAAGAAACGAACAGATACCGGTGTTGTCCGAAAACGATCTTTTCTGGGTACATGTTTGGTTGGTTACCGGTTCGATGTGGCAGCTGGCTTGCTCACGCCCTGCCCGATGTCGTGCTCCGCGGCATGCGCGCCGGTTGCCGCATGGGAGTGCACTCGCGCGTTGGCCAGCCGAATCGAGGTTGGAATCGAGCATCTTCATGGTGGCATCTGCGTCGCTGGGTGGCTTGCTGCTGGCGTCGAATGACGGTCGGATTCTGCTGTGGGACGCACTCGAGCGCCTGCGCGCGCGTCGAATTGACAAGGCCGTTACATGACATTGGAGTGATGTCCTGTAACGGCCGGCTTGGTCAATTCATGATGCTGGTGTCGATCATGCCCAGCATGCGTTTTCGGGTACTCGAAGCAGGCTGACTTTGCATCGGCTCCTGGCTGCTCGACGGCTCCGGGTGAGGGGCCGTTACCGGACGCTGCACGGACGGCGTCTCCGCCACCTGCTGAGGAGCCGGCTGCGGCCTTCTCGGCACCGGCGGCGCGCTCTGGCCGAGCACATCGATGTGCTCGCCGAGCCTGCGCTCGGTGCCTGCGCGGAGCACGGCTTCCGCGCGTAGGCCGAGGTTCGCCAGCTCTCGCAAACGGCCCATTCTCAAGCGATCATCCATGCAGTTGAGTGCGTCGAAGAGCTCTTGATCCCGCGCGCGGTTGACGTGGCCGTTCAGTCTCAGGCGTTCTTTTTCAGCCATGCTTCACCCAGCATTTGAAAGCCGCGCACGTTCGCAAAGACCGGGTGCTGACCGACGTGGACCTGATGATGGGGGAACCGGGCCTTGATTGCGTCCAGGTAGAGGTGCGTTGCGCCACCCACCACGATGACATTGTCGATATCGGCCACGCCGCGTGCGCCGCTAATCAGCTTGTTCACGGCGCTGTCCGCGAGCTGCGTGATGAGCGGGGTGTATTTCGCCAGATCGACCGGCTGTCCGTGGACTTTCAGCGGCCTTTTCAGGCGGATCGCCTCGTCGATGCGCGAGATATCGCCGGGGTCCTTCTGCATGTCGTGCTCGATCGCCGCGCGCAGCTCGGCCAGGATCGTCGAAGCGCCCGAGTCATTGACAGCGGCCGAGCGCGCGTCGATTGGCCGAGTCCCCTCCGACGTAACCCAGTCCAGGGTGTAGTAGCCGGGGTCGATGATGAGGTTCTTTTCGTGTTCCATTGCGTCCAGCATGTCGTGCTGTATCACGTAGTCATAGAACCCGCCCATCGGCTGCGGAACGACGGAAACCTTTTGAATCTTCACGGTTTTGTCGTTCAGACGGTGCACGCCGGCGATGTAGTTTTCAAGCGCCTCGCGCTTGGATTGGTAGGTGGTCAGCGGCAGGCCGAGCACGAGGCAATCGACTTCGTCGACCTGCATGTAGCTCAGTGCGCCAAGCACAAGCGCGAGGTAGCGGCTCGACAGGCAGAAGTTCTCGTCGAGCGTGCGATCGTGCGCGCCCCCGCCCAGCACAAGGCGGACTTCGCGGCCCACCTCGAAGCGTTCGCCACCCTCGAGGTCGATGCGCACCGTGTCGCGGCTCTGGCCGAGCGTTGCTGAGAGGTCGTTCGGGAGGGCCGTCGGCGTCAGCGACGGAAACATTTCGCAGAATTCGTTCGAGCTGGCGTCCCCGTCGTCGGTCGGCAGGTGGCCCGTCGTGTACTTGGTGTTTCCGTAACCCACGTCCACGGCGCGGGCGATCAGCGGTTTGCTCATTCGATTCTCCACTAGGTCTGGCGTGCTGCTGTCCCTTGCCCCATGCAAGGTGAAGCGGTCCTGACGCCAAGGTGACGCCGCGCGGCGTCATTGCTGCACATAATACCGTATCGTAGTAATGATACAGAATTGATTTTCGATTTAGATCACGTTGACGCTGCGCCGACGCGGCAATGACGCCACAGTGACGCGGCGTTGACGCGAGTCATTACACCCGAGCGCTTGGGTGGAACTCCCCTACCATTTGCGCTTCTCGGTTGAGCACCGTAGTAACGCCGCATTGACGCCACAATGACGCCGCGACGACGCGAACTCCACGCAATTTCAATTTTCACTGCGCACGTGGCAAATCCGGGCACTAGTCGATGCTGAATTGACGCCGGAATGACGCCGCACTGCGTCATTCACCTTCGCATGAGGGACAGAGTCTTCGAAGGAGCTCGCCATCTGTGGTGGGCGCTCTTCACGTAGTTTCTGAGGTTTCGCCAGGAAACCGGCGCGGGATGGAGCCTTTGCGCATCGGAGAAAAGCAAAAGTTAACTTGCATGCGCCCCGTTTACCGTTTACATTTCGACGAAATTCGCCATTCAGCGGCAAAGTTATCGATGAATGGCGAAACCAGCGTCCAATAACCGGGTGCCGTCAGAGCGGCAGGGGATCCATTCTATGGCAGTGGCCAAACCGATTGTCAGCATTTCGCCGTACGTCAGGCATGTGCCTCAGGGTATCGAGCTCGAGGAGATCGAAACGATCGCCCAGAATGCGAGCGAGATGCTAGTCAACGTTCGCGAGAGCATGCTCGCCCCTCATCCACGCAAGCGCGCACCCGTTTTCACAACGTCCCAAGTGGCTTCGCTGTGCCGCATTGACCGCAAGAAGGTCAATTATTACTGGGAAAAACCGGATCTCCAGCTGCCGCAGGGCACCGTTCTACCTCGCACCCGCGAGTTCACGCTGGCCGAGGCCCGCGAATGGGTCACGAAAGTCGGCCCATTCCCCAAACGTCCACCTGGCGTAAAGGGAAAGAAGATTGCGATCGGCAACTTTAAGGGTGGCGTTTCGAAGACGACAACCGCTGAGACGCTCGCCCAAGGATTGTCGCTTTTCGGTCGAAGTGTATTGCTCGTTGACCTGGATCCTCAGGCGTCGCTCAGTGCGCTTAATGGCATCTTAGCGGACAGCGAGGTCTCAGAAGACCAGACTATTCTCCCCTTGATCTATGGCGAACAGTCGTCTCTCGAATACGCGGTTCAACCAACGTATTGGGATGGAATTGATCTGATCCCCGCTAGCGCGGCCTTGTTCAGCGCAGAGTTCTTTCTTCCCTTCAAGCAGTCCAAGGATCGTGGATTCAAATTCTGGGATGTGCTGAATACGGGTCTCGAGCCCCTTTTGGACAAATACGATGTCGTGATCATCGACACCCCACCCGCGTTGTCCTACGTCACGATCAATGCATTTATGGCTGCAGATGGACTTATTGTTCCGACGCCGCCGAGTGCACTGGACTATGCGTCTTCGACACAGTTCTGGTCGCTATTCACAGATCTGGCCCGCAGCATGAAGACCATCGTGCCGGATCTCAACAAGCGATTCGATTTCATCCACGTCCTGCTTGCGAAGGTCGATGCAAGCCAAGCGGCAACTCACGCGGTCCGCGAGTGGATTAACCGCACCTACGAACGACTTGTGCTGCCAATCGAGATTCCGACGACTACCGTCACGCAAAGCGCATCGACGGAATTCGGAACGGTCTACGACATTTCGAAATATGAGGGCAGCAACAAAACCTATCAGCGTGCGCGTGAAGCATACGACCGGTTTGCGGAAATGATCGATCAGGAAATATTCGCGCTCTGGAGCGCAGAGTTGGAGGCTAGATGAGCATCAAGGACAGAATGGCGGCCAAAACTGCTGCGATAGCACCGCTGGGCAAAAACCCGCGAGCGCCTAGCGTAAGTGACCTGCCCAAAACTGGTCCGGGGCAATTCCTTGCCGCCATGCCACTTTTGGCAGAGAAGGACGAACAGCTAGAGAAGATGTCCGCGGAAAACCGGGAGCTACGTGAGCAAGTGGCAAAAGGCTCACCGGGCGGGTTTGAAGTCGCCCTTGACAAGCTGGTCGAGGTCAAAGGGCGTCGTCGTTTCAAGTCCGCGGAGAAATATGCAGAGCTGCGCGAGAACCTCCGAAACAATGCACTCATCGAGCCGATCGTTGTCGCGCCACTGGCAGACGGCCAATACGAGATTCTCGCCGGCCATCACCGAACTGACGCATATCGAGAATTGGGTCGGCCGACGATTCGGGCAATTACTCAAGAGGGTAGCGAAGACGAGGCGGAGGATGGCGCGTTCTACTCAAACCTCTTGCAGTCGGATCTGACCGACTACGAGAAGTACCGTGGATTTAAGGCCAAGCAAGATCGCAATCCGAAACTGACCCAAGCGCAACTCGCAAAGTTGTCTGGCTTTTCAGAGTCGACGATCTCCTTTCTCTTCGCTTTTGAACATTTGCCCCCCGACGTCATTTCCATGTTGCACGCGCGTCCGGATCTGCTGGGCGCCACCGCCGGTTACGCGCTCGCGAATCTCGCCAAGCAGGGCCGTGATCAACAGGTCGTTGCGGCGGTTAAGAAGCTTGCGGCGGGAGAGGTGGATCAATCCCAAGCCGTGAAGTTGGCATCGGGCGGCGACGCTCGCGAAAAGCCCGCGGCCGCGGCCGCAGTTTCGGACAAGATCAAGATCGGTAAGGCGGTCTACTGCCAGATGCGCCGCGCGAACAATGTCCTGCGTCTCCAGTTTCAATCTGACGCGGAGGCGGAGCGTGTTCACGCCGCAATTCGTGCTGTGCTGGAGTCCGAGGCGAAGGCCGGACAGTCCGACAAGAATGATTGAAAAAAAGTCGTTGAAAATCAACGGCTTTGGAATCTAAAGATCACGAAAAGGCACCCAGATGGACGCATAGCGCTCTATGAAAGACAAAAGCCTTGGGCTGCAACCCAAGGCTTTTGAAAAAACGGGCTTGTTATCGCCCTGGCGCAAACTCCCCGCCTGCAAGCGGACAGATCACACACACAGGATCGGAGTCTACGCCAGGAATCGCGGTAGTCAAGCGTTTCGTATCGATTTGTGGAAATCGAACGATGCTGATCGCGCATTCCAATGCTGGCGAGGGTAACGTACGCCCTCACACCCCTGAATCCTGCCCCGCGGCCGGTTTCGAGCCGTCTACCCGCAATCTGCCGTACCAGACACTCCGCGCGCAACAGTGCGCCATGGAGCTCAAATCCCTCCCGCAACGCGCGCGCTGCGCGCTCGCCGCCATCGCCCTGACCGTCGATTGCCGCAAGCCACTAGCGTCCGTATTCGCCCGCCGCGCCTATCTCACCGAGCGAGCCGGGATCTCCGAGCGCACCTGGTTTCGCGCGGAAAGGGATCTCGTGGAGGCTGGGCTGATTACTGTCGCTGAGCAGATCCGCAAGGGTCCACGAGCCCGCTTCGATTCGGCGTACATCTACCTGACGCCCGAGGCAGTCCGGTTGCTCCGCTTCGCCGACGAGCTCGTCGCGCGAGGCCGCCGGCCAGCTCGCGCGAGCGCCGAACAGGAGCAGTCCGCAGCAGCCGAAGCGCCGTCTTCTTCGGCCTCACCGACTGCCAATCCGGCAGCCCCGTTTACTGAAGATCTACTCCCTGCTTCTTCTCAAAAGAGACAACCAGCCGGCGAACTGCCTGAGGACCTCGAGCGCCTTCGGTCGCTGGGTTTTCATAAATTCCTGATCTTCCGGCTCATGGGCGAGGCGCGGGAACAGGGCAAGCTGCTGTCCGACGTGGTCGAGGCGATCTGGCACAGCCTGAAGGCGGCAAAGCGGCCGATCCGCTACCTGCAGGCGATGCTCGCCAGACCGATCGATTTCCGTCACGTGGCAGCGCAACGACGCGCCACTGAAGCGGGCGCGCAGCGCGAGCTGCATGAACAGAAACAGGATCTCGATCTGGTCGGGCAGTGCGCTGGCCGGGAATTCGTCAGCGCCGACGGCAGGATCCGGTATCACGTCTCGTCTGACGCGGCGACCCTGACGTCGCACCACCTGGGCGAGGACAGGCCACGCGTCGCAGCCGGATCGTGGCGACGCTGGTTCGCAGAGGGGCTCTCGAGCGGGGCCGTGCTGGCGAAGCCGGAGGCGGAAGAAGAGGGTGGATTGCAGGTGGTCACGAAGGAGGCGCGTGACGCCTGCTTCGCGACGCTCCGGGCATCGCTGCGTATGCGCGGGGCCGTCGGCCCGGCACGGGCGATCGCCTAGCCGCCGTAGATCCGGGCCAGCTCCTGGATGCTCCGGGTGCGTTCGGCCCGCACGTAGATCGTGGTGGTCTGGATGGAGAGGTGGCCGAGCAGCCGCTGCAGGACGTCCACCGGTACGCCCTTGGCGGCGAGGCCCGATGCGAAGGTGTGGCGCAGCGCGTGCGGCGCGGTACGGAGCAGCGTGCGCTCGGCTTCGCCCAGATCCAGCGTGGCATCCCCCGCAATACGCGCCAACGCCGTCACGACCACGCGGTACAGGTTGTCCGGTGCAAATCCGATGCCGGTCAGGGATGGATCCCCTATGAGATCGCGTTCGATCTGTCTGGCCTCGGCGTCGGTCTGGGCCGCCACAACGACCGGCGAGAGCAGGGCGTGGTGGGCGCCTTCCGGCGCATCGAAGTCCAGTCCCCGGTCGTGCCAGTGAGCGCGCAGCGCGGCGATCACGCGCGCGGGCACGAAGACCGTTCGCCACTTCCTGCGCTTGCCCAGCACCGCGATTTCCCAGAGCGGCTCCGTCTGGTCAGCCGTCTCCGGCACAGGGCGGCAACGATCGCGGGTGACGCGCGCCGCTTCCTCCCGGCGCATGCCGGAAAAGCCGATCAGCATCACGGCGGCGCGCGCCACGCGCAGCTGCACGGCCAGCGTCCCCGCTTCCCAGGGTCGCATCGGCCTCGTGTCCGACCCGGAGCGCGGCGACGGCAGTCGCGCGCAGACGCGTTCGAAGATGCCGTCAGGGCAGGTGAGGGCGGTCCACAGTGCATCTGGAATGGCCTTCTCGATGGCCATCGGGGTTTCGCGCTGGTCCACGGGCGGATCGTCCACGGTGTGCCACGGGTTGCCGCCCAGATAGCGCACGTTCACGAGCCAGTCGAAGAACGAGCGCAGCGCCTGGATCGCGTAGCGCTGCGACACCGGCAGCAGCGCGCCGGCGAACGGTCGCCAGCGCGACGACGTGCGTGGCGCACGCGGGCCGGTCCAGGCCCCGGGCAGGTCGCCCAGGAAATCCTTGTACGCCTCGCATTCATCCGTGCCAATGCTGGAGAGCGCGATGCGCCGCTCGCGCACGCACCAGAGCAGGAACCGCTCGAGCTCCTTCTGGTAGGCCCGATGGGTCTTCGGACGCTCCCGGAACCGGTACAGGTAGGCGCGTACTGCGTCGAGGTCGTTGCGGGCACTGATCAGGCAGAAGCCGTGCGCGCGGTTCAGCCCGGTGTGGCCGTCGAGCGCGGTGGCGATGCTGCGCAGGCGCTCCAAAGGTACCAGTGGCACGAGCGGGTTTGCGTGGTCCGCGCCGTCGGCATGCGTTCCCGTGTCTGGCGCGAGCTCGACCAGATCGCCGCGCACGGGCTCCGCCTCGAGGCGCAGCGCGCCGAGCGTGCCGGCGTGGCCGGCGAGCCACCGTTCGATCGATCGGGCCTTGCCCGCGCCGATGCGCGTGACGCCGCGGAACCAGCCGGGACCGCGTGCGTTGATGTAGGCCGTCAGGTCGCCGAGCGTCTGGATGCCTTCGAGGCGCAGCGGCTGGAACGCAACGGGCTTGAGCCACGCCGAGACGCTATCGGCCGGCACCGGACGCGAGACGTCCTGGTCAGCCGCCTTGACGAGGAAGTCGATCGCCGCGCGCGACCAGCGGTTGTAGGTGCGCGCGTCAGCCAGTGTTTTCGAAAGCAGCGGATTCGAGAGCGACACGCGTTCGACCAGGTGATCGCGCATGCCGTCGAGCCACGCCTCGAGCTCGTGCGGGCGGCCGATGCCGCGCGCGGCCAGCTCGTGCTCGCCATAGACGTGGTCGATGATGTTTGCGGCCGGCATGCGGTTCAGGCGGAAGCGTAGCGCCGTGAAGTCGGTGCGCGTGTAGCGGCGCGGCGCGTCAGCGACGCGGGTGTGCTGGGCCATGACAGGATCCTGATCGGGTCGGTCGCAACTAACCGTCCGGTGCGCGCCCATGGACGGGGCTATGCAGCGGCCGGAAACCCCTGAAGTATTGCAGAAAGCGCCCTGTTTCGCTGAATAATATAGGGCTGATAATAAACATTATCAGCCCTAATCGAGCCCGGCAAAGCGGGCGAGGGTGGCAACACGTCCGTTTGCGCGCACGGTGCGCTCCAGTTATCAACTAGAGTTCTCGCTACTGGCCGGGTCTGTTCTGAATGCCCCAGCTCCAGCCGCCTTGCGGGAACAGGAGACCAATATGGACACGATGGACGAGCGCCTCAAGACGCTTTACGACTACACCAAGTTCCACATTGGGATGTACACCACACTGATCGGCGCGATCATCGCGGTGTTTGGAAACAAGGATTGGGCACTGTCGTACGGCGCCCTGTTGCCCTGGGCGTACGGCAGCGCGGTGGCGTTCGCGATTGCCGGAGTCTTCGGGGGGCTCGTCGCCAGCAGCATTCCCTATTACCGGACATTCAAGGAGTTCGAGGATGCACGGCTCGGTGCGTGGAAAGCCAAACGAATTTGCG